>DASZYU010000347.1:0-24976 GCA_035545215.1 Puia sp. | reverse complement strand
ACCCGGGCACTGCTGAACCGGAGCATCGCCGTGCAGGCGGAGAACGCCTACCGTGTCGGCGAAAAATACCGCGTGCTGCCGGATCCCGGTAACGACACGCTCGGTTTCTACGGCGTCGCCGACCGCCGGTATAACCTCGACGACTATACGCGTTTCGTAACGATGGATGAGGTCATCCGCGAGTTTGTGGACAATGTGAAGAGCCGGTCGCAATCAGGAAAGACAATCTTCCGGGTGAGGAATGCGCTCTTCAATACCTTCTTCGGGGACGACCCGCTGGTGCTCGTCGACGGCGTGCCGGTATTCAGCGGCGAAAAGGTGCTGGCATTGAACCCGCTGAGGATCGAGAAGATCGACGTGGTCTCGCACCGCTACTACCTCGGCCCTTCGGTCACCGACGGCATCATCAGCCTCCGGTCCTATGACGGCGATCTGGGGGGTTACCAGCTCGACCCGGGCGCCGTAGTCGTACCCTACAATGGTCTGCAGGAAGATCGGGAGTTTTACACCCCCGTTTATGAGAGCGCCGCGCAGGTGCAAAGCCCGATCCCCGATCTCAGGAACCAGTTGCTTTGGCGGCCGGATATTTCGACGGACACGACCGGCGGGAAGAGCATCCCGCTCTACACCTCGGATATGACCGGGACGTTCGCCATCGTCGTCGAAGGTTTGTCCCGTGATGGTTTGGCGGGCTATGCCATCAAAATGTTTAGCGTAAGGTCTTCGGCTCAGACCGGTACCCTGGTCCAGTGATGCGCACCCTTCATCATGTACGTCTTGCTCTGCTCGATCGCATCCATCACCTGCTCGAGTATCCGCTCGGTCGGAGCGTCGTAATCGATCTCCAGCGGCGGCTTGAACGTCACCGACAGCCGGCTTCCTTTTTTCTTGAATTTGAGCCCTTTTTTATCGAAAGCGCGCCAAAAGCCGCTGATGACGACGGGGACTACGATCGGCCGGGTTTGTTTGATGATAAGCGCCGTCCCCTTCCTGCCCGGTGCGAAGGCCTTGGTCGTTCCCTGAGGGAACGTGATGACCCAGCTGTTCTCCAGCGCACGGGTGATCTTCCGCGTGTCGGACGGGTCAAGTCCCTTCCGGACTTCGTGGCTGGCTTTGTTCCAGGTACGCTTGACCGTCAGGGCGCCCGCCATAGTGAACAACCTGCTCACCCAGGAAGAGCGCATGGTCTCCTCGGCTGCAACGTAATAAACGTTCGTAAACGGATTTAAGAGGTAGTACGGCAACCCCAAAGTATTGCGCCTTCCCCATTTGACCGCGCAGAAGATATGCAGGAAGGTGATCACGTCGGCAAAATAGGTCTGGTGATTGCTGACGAACAGGACGTTCTTTTTCGGGAGTTGGCGGAGATGGTCCATCCCGCTGATGGTAAGCTTGTTCACAATGGTCAGCCCGGGATATGAAACCATCCCGACTATGGCATAGACCAGTTTCCGCACGAGGCGAAAATGCTTCAATCGTTCTCTCAATGCGCTCATAGTTTGCACGGTAGAAGCGCTTTGTCACCTACTTCAGGTGCATTCCTCCGACGCTCCGACCACTAAAATACGGAATAGTTGAGAGAAATGGAGCGGTTATCTGGCCGCTGCGCGCGGAAGTCGCTAACTTTGCGGTCTTATGCGTTTGAATACCGTTATCTTCGACATGGACGGTCTGTTGATCGACTCCGAACCCTTCTGGCAGGAGGCCGGTATGGAAACTCTCCTGCAATTCGATGTGAAGCTCTCACCCGTTCAATACCATCACACCACCGGTTTGCGGACGCGCGAATGGTTGGATTACTGGTTGGGTCATTTCGGCATCGCGAAGGAAAGGATCCCTTCCGCCGAGGCCGCGCTCCACCAGAACGTCGTAGCCAAGATCAGGTCGAAGGCCCGGCCGCTCCCCGGCGTGAACGAAATCATCGCGTTCTTCCGGTCGAGGAATTTCCGCATCGGCCTGGCCACTTCCTCGCCGCTGTCGCTGGTGAAGGTCGTCGTCGAAAAAATGGGCATCGAAAACGAATTCGAGGCGGTGGCTTCCGCCGAACACCTGCCATACGGCAAACCGCACCCACAGGTGTACATGGATTGCGCCCGGGCGCTTGCCGTGAGCCCGTTGCACTGCCTGGCGTTCGAAGATTCGTTCAACGGCGTGATCGCGGCCAAAGCCGCGCGAATGACCTGCGTGGCGGTCCCGGTCGCCGACCAGGCGCATTTGCCGAAATGGGGAGCCGCGGACCTGAAGCTCGGCTCGTTGCTCGAATTCACCGCCGACCATCTCGACGCGCTGCAATAAAAAAACCCCGGCTTTCGCTGGGGTTTCTATTTCGCGTTTCCTGAAGACTCATTTTTTCTCTTCACCGCCAGGCTGCGCGCCTGCGCCGTGCTGGTCTTTGTCCTTCTCTTCCTGTTTCAGCTTTTCCTTGATGGATGCCAGTGCGCCGAGATCGCCGAGCGTGGGTTTTTCCACTTTGCTCTGGAGGTTCTTGACGGCCTTGCGCGTTTTGTCGGCATCGGCCCTTGCTTCCTTCCTGGCAGCTTCCTTTTCTTCGTGTTTTGCCTGTTCCCACAGACGGGTGTGCGAAAGGACGATACGCTTTTCGTTGCGATCGAACTCGATGACCAGGAAAGGCGCCGTTTCATCGGCCTGCACCTGCTTGCCGTCTTCCTTGTTCAGGTGGCGGTTGGGGGCGAAGCCTTCGAGGCCGTAAGGGAGCTGAACGATAGCGCCCTTCTCGTCCTTGCGGATCACGAGACCCTCGTGTACGGAGCCGACGTTGAACGTCTCCTCGAGGGCATTCCAGGGATCTTCTTCCAGCTGTTTGTGCCCGAGCTGCAGCTTGCGGTTGTCCTTGTCGATACCCAGGATCATGACGTCGATGTGATGCCCGACCTTGGTGTATTCCGAAGGGTGATTGAACCGCTTGAGCCAGCTGAGATCGCTGATATGGATCATACCGCCGATGCCGGGAGCCAGCTCGACGAATACGCCATAAGGCGTGATGTTCTTGACCAGGCCGTTGTGACGGCTGCCCACCGGGAACTTGTCCTGTATTGTATTCCAGGGATCTTCGCTGAGCTGTTTGATCGAAAGGCTCATCTTGCGGGCGTCCTTGTCGAGGGTAACGACCTTCGCGTTGTGCTCGTCGCCGAGCTTGAAGAATTCCTTCGCGTTGATCGGCGTGTTCGCCCAGGTGATCTCGCTGACGTGCACCAGGCCTTCGACGCCCGGCATGATCTCGAGGAATGCACCATAGTCTTCGATATTGACGACGCGACCCTTGACGATCTCGCCCTCCTTGATGGTCTCGGGCAAAACATCCCAGGGATGCGGGGTCAGCTGTTTCAGACCGAGGCTGATACGCTTCTTGCCGTCGTCGAAATCGAGCACGACCACCTGCAGCTTCTGATCGAGTTTCAGCACTTCGCTCGGATGGCTGATGCGACCCCAGCTGATATCGGTGATATACAGCAGGCCGTCCAGACCACCGAGGTCCATAAAGGCGCCGAAATCGGTGATATTCTTGATGGTTCCTTCCAGCACCTGTCCTTTCTCCAGCTTGCTAATGATCTCGGCGCGCTGCGCTTCGATATCGCTTTCGATGAGGGCCTTGTGCGAAACGACGGCATTCTTGATGGCTTCGTTGATCTTGACGACTTTGAACTCCATCGTCTTGCCGACAAATTGGTCATAGTCGGTGACGGGCTTGACGTCGATCTGCGATCCGGGCAGGAAGGTCTCCATGCCGAATACGTCGACGATCAGACCGCCCTTCGTTTTGCTGGTGACCGTTCCGGTAACGACCTCGCCGGTCTTGTGTACCTCGACGATCTTCTCCCAGGCACGCGTGATCCGCGCCTGTTTGCGGCTCAGATGCAAATGACCTTCACGGTCCTCTTTTTCGACGACCATCACTTCCACTTCGTCACCGGTCCTGAGATTGGCCAGGTCGCGGAACTCATTCAGCGAAACCAGGCCATCGCTTTTGAAGCCGATGTTCACGACGACGTCGGTCTTCGTCACGCCGACGACAAGACCCTTGACGAGCTCGCCATCCGTAATGGATACGAAGGTGTTCTCGTACACCTTGTCGTATTTCTCCTTCTCATCCTTCGTATAGACGGCTACGTTCCTTTTGTCGATGCTCCAGTCAAAATCGTCATGCGCAGTCTGCACGGGCACAGGTGCTTTTGTTGTCGCTGTAGCCTCGGGCGCAGCGGCAACCGCTCCCGGAGTCTCCTGTGATTCAGCGTTTGAGTTAACAATATTGTTTTCAGACATAATAAAGCCCCGAGGTTTTTGATCGGGGCTGCAAAGATACGAAAATTTCGCCTCATTTCTCCGGCTTTCCACCTGGTCCGATGACCCCGGTCCAGGCATTGGGGAGTTTTTTTTGCAAGGTCCAGTGATGACCGAACGGGTCCCTGAACGAGCCCTGCCGGTACCCGTATTCATAATCCTTCATGGCGTGGATCGGGGTGGCACCGGCGGCCAATGCCTTGTCCATCAAAGCATCGGGATCCTCGAGAAACACGCCGAGCCCGACCGTCGTCCCGCCTGCCGTTTCGGGTGCGCGGTCCTGGCCGGGACCCGGCATTTCCTGGTGAAGATGGAAGGTGATGCCCTGGAACGTCAGCTCCGCCACGTGGACCGAGCCGTCGTCGTTTTTGACGATCAGCACCTCCTGCGCCCCGAATGCTTTTTTGTAGAATTCGACGGCCGGCGCCAGGATCTTCATAGTGAGCACGGGCGCAAACGCCGTCCGCCTGTCGGCATACCTTCTCAAAAAACGCACGTTTTTACACGCAGAAATTAATGAATTGAGTATCAACGATTTGATTTTTGCTTGTAATTTTGTCGCGAAAAAGCGATCGTCCTCGTCCCCTCGCGCCGGCCTGGCGATCGCTCATCCGCCGCACTCCTCCGCTGCGCCCGGCGCCTTTTATCTGCGCGCCGCAGTATCCGCCGCGATCCACCCGCTCGTCCAGGCGTGCTGGAAATTGAAGCCGCCCGTGATGCCGTCGACGTCGAGTATCTCGCCGGCGAAGAATAACCCCGGGATCTTCCTACTTTCGCAAGTCCCGGGCTCTACTTCGGTCAGCCGCACGCCGCCCGCGGTCACGAATTCCTCTTTGAACGTCGTCTTTCCCTTCACGGTAAAGGTAGCGGCGCCGAGCGCTCCCGCCAAACGGTTTTGGTCCCGGGCGGCCAAATCGGCCCACCGAATGTCCCGGATGGCCCCCAAACTGTCCAAAACATATTCCCACAACCTCTTCGGGACCCCGAAGGGAGCGGCCGATCCGAGCTTGCGCGCGCCCCATTCGAACCGTAATTCCTGGAGGCGGGCCCTCAGTTCCTGTTCGTCCAGGCCGGGGATCCAGTTGACGACCACCGAAAAGGCATATCCCATTTGCGCCAGGTCGCGTGCGCCCCAGGCCGAGAGCCGTAGGATGGCCGGCCCGCTCAACCCCCAGTGCGTGATCAGGACGGGTCCTTTTTCAACGAGCCGGGTGCCGGCGATCCGGACCTGCGCCTCTGTCGAAACGCCCGTCAGGCGGGTGATCTCATTGCCGGGGACATTGAAGGTGAACAGCGATGGCACGGGCTCCTCGACGGTATGACCTAACGCCCTTATCCAGTCGAAGAGTGGGGACTTCGGATAACCTCCGCAAGCGATGCATACATAATCACCGGCAATTTCGCGCCCATCGGCCAGTCGCACCATGAACCCGCCCGACCGCGGCGACACGGCTTTCACTTCCGCATGGAGCCGGAACTCCACGCCCCAACGCCCGGCCTCGCGCAACAGGCAATCGATCACCGTCTGCGACGAATCGGTCACCGGGAACATCCTTCCGTCTTCCCCGGTCTTGAGTTGGACGCCGCGCTCGGCGAACCACCCGATCGTGTCGCCGGCAGACCAACGGTGAGCGGTCTTCCGCACGAAATGTCCGCCCCGCGGGTATCGCTTTGCCATCTCGCCGATGTCGAAACAGGCGTGCGTGACATTGCAGCGGCCTCCGCCGCTGACCTTCACCTTCGAAAGCAGCCGGCCGGTCTTTTCCAGCACAATGACGCGCAGCCCCATCCGCGCCGCGTTCACGGCACAGAAAACGCCTGCGGCCCCGCCGCCGATGACGATCATCTGCCTGCTATCGATCAGCTGCCTGCCCATCTATTTTAATGTGTAATTGCCGCGGCTTGCCCCGTGAAGAGATGGGGATTCGCTTTTTCCGCGGCCTCGATGATACTGTAATCCGAAAGGATATCCGCCCTGCTTTTTCGAACCGCCACATCGTGCTCGAAATGGACGGAGACCTGGTGGTCGGCTGTGCGCACCGTCCAGCCGTCGCTCTCGGTGTAGACATCACGCCTGCCGAGATTGATCATCGGCTCGATCGCCAGCACGAGACCCTCTTTCAATTTGGCGCCGGTTCCACGACGGCCATAATTCGGCACCTGCGGCTCTTCGTGCAAATGACGGCCAAGACCATGGCCTACCAGCTCGCGGACGACGCCATAGCCGTATTTCTTTGCGGTATGCTCTTCGATCGCGTAGGAGATATCGCCCACCCGGTTGCCGGCGACCGCCTTTTCGATGCCTTTGTAGAGGGATTCCTTGGTCACGCGGATCAGCTGCATGATGTCGGGACCGGGATCGCCGATCGCGAAGGTATAGGCATGGTCCCCGTGAAAGCCTTTTTTGATGACCCCGATGTCGACCGAAACGATATCCCCGTCCTGCAGGGGCCGGTCGTTCGGAAAGCCGTGCACGACGACATCGTTGACCGAGATACAGGAGGAGAAAGGATACCCGCGATAATTGAGAAAGGAAGGCACCGCATCGTGGTCCCGGATGAATTCCTCGATCAGCCGGTCCAGCTCACGGGTGGTCATACCAGGCCGGAGGGCCTTTGCGGCTTCCGTCAGCGTTTGACTGACGAGCAGCGCGCTGGTGCGCATCAATTCAATTTCGGCCGGTGTCTTGTAATGGATCATTTCAATTCCTTAAATCACCGAACTGGACACCGAGGACATCCGTCCCTGTATCCGTCCGCTCTTCATCAGGCCGTCATACTGACGCATCAGCAGTTGCGTTTCAATCTGCTGTAAGGTATCCAATATGACCTGTACCATGATCAGCAGCGACGTGCCTCCGAAGAAGGAAGCAAAACCCTGCGTAACGCCCAACCGCTGGGCAAAGCCGGGGAAGATACCCACGAGCGCCAGCAGGAACGCACCCGGCAGCGTGATCTTGTCCATCACGGAGCCGATGTAGTCGGCGGTCGGTTGTCCCGGTTTGATCCCGGGGATGAACCCGTTGTTGCGCTTGAGGTCGTCTGCTATTTGTTTGGGATTGAATATAAGTGCCGTATACAGGAAGGTGAACCCGATGACGACGCCGCCGTAAACGATCATATGGACAGCATCCCGCGGGTCGGAGAACATCCTGGCGATACCCTGGGTGTCTTTGAAATTCGCAAAGATGGTGGGCAGGAACATGATCGCCTGCGCGAAGATGATCGGCATCACACCGGCTGCATTCACCTTCAGCGGCAGGAACTGACGCGCACCGCCGAACTGACGGTTGCCGACGATCTGCTTGGCGTAATTGACCGGCACTTTGCGAACGCCAGTGCTCAGCAATACCAGACCCATGTTGATGGCGACAAAGATCGCGATCTCGATGACGAAGATCAGGATGCCGCCGCTGCCCGTAGCGGACTTGGCGCCCCACTCCTGGCCGAGCGAACGAGGCAGACGCGCGAGGATACCCAGCATGATGATCAGCGAGGTCCCGTTACCCAGACCTTTATCGGTGATCTTCTCACCGAGCCACATCACGAACAGCGTACCGGCCGTCAGGATGATGGGCGTCGTCAGCCAGAAATAGCCTGCGAAAGAATCGATCATCGCATCCTTGCCGAGACTCTTCAGGTAAGTGACGTATGCGTAAGCCTGAACGAAGGTGACCACGACGGTGATATAGCGGGTCCATTGGTTGATCTTCTTCTGACCGCTGGCCCCTTCTTTCTGCACTTTCTGCATCTGCGGGATCAGGATGGTCGCCAACTGCATAAAGATAGACGCCGAAATATAAGGCATGATGCCCAACGCCAGGATGGACGCCTGCGAAAAGGCGCCCCCCGAAAATGCGTCGATCATCCCCAAAGCACCGCCCTGGTTGCCGCTGAGCGCCGCCAGTTTGGTGGGATCGATGCCCGGCAGCACGATATAGGTACCGAAACGATAGACCATTGTCAGGGCCAGCGTCACAATAATCTTGCTCCTCAGGTCATCGATGCTCCAAATATTCCTAAGAGTCTGTAGTAATTTCTTCACACAAAATAATTTAGGACGCACCCATCGGTGCGTCCACGCAAGTTACGACAAATTTATTTCAGAATTTCTACCGTTCCACCGGTGCCTTCGATAGCCGATTTCGCCTTTTCGCTGACCGCATGCACCCTGAAGCTGAGCTTTGCCTTCAGTTCGCCGTTGCCGAGGACCTTGATGCGGTCCGTCCGGCTCATTAATCCGTTGATATACAGATTTTCAGGATCGAACGTCGTAATACCGTATTTCTCTGCCAGCTGGTCTATCTGCCCGAGGTTGAACACCTTGTACTCCACGCGGTGGATGTTGTTGAAACCGCGTTTCGGGATCCTTCGCTGGATCGGCATCTGACCGCCTTCGTGCGCCATCTTGCGCTGGTAACCTGCGCGGCTCTGACCGCCCTTGTTACCCTTGGTCGAAGTACCACCCTTGCCGGAGGCTTCCCCGCGGCCGAGTCTTTTCTGTTTATGCGTTGCGCCTTCTGCGGGCTTGATGCTGTGTAAATTCATGATGGTTGATTTTAACTTACGGGGAATCGCCCCTCGCTTCGGTAAATTATTTGACCTCTTCTACTTTCACCAGGTGGTCCACCTTGCGGATCATGCCCAGGATCTGCGGAGTGGCCTCCACCTCTTTGGTGGCATGCAGCCTGTTCAGACCCAGCGCCCTCAACGTCTCTTTCTGACGCCCGGGCCGGTCGATTCCGCTCTTGACTTGTGTGATCTTGATCTTTGCCATAGTGTCCTCCGTGTATTATCCGTTGAATACTTTCTTTAATGAGATATGACGCGTCCTGGAAACGTGGATCGGCTCGCGCAGCATCGCCAGCGCCTTGAAGGTCGCCTTCACCACGTTGTGCGGATTGGCGGAACCCAGCGATTTGGCCAGCACGTCCGTTACCCCCGCGCTTTCCAGCACGGCGCGCATCGAACCACCCGCGATCACACCGGTACCATGAGCGGCCGGTTTGATCAATACCTTCGCAGCGCCTTCCTTGGCCAGCTGGTCGTGAGGGATGGTGCCATGCATGACGGGCACCTTGATCAGGTTCTTCTTGGCATCCTCGATACCCTTGGTGATCGCTTCCTGCACTTCCTTGGCTTTGCCGAGGCCGTGACCGACAACACCGTTCTCGTTGCCGACTACCACGAGCGCCGAAAAGCTGAACGCCCTGCCGCCCTTCGTCGTTTTCACCACGCGGTTGATGGCCACCACTTTCTCTTTCAGTTCCAGATCGCCGGCTTTAACCCGGTTTAAAATTACTTTTGACATTGAATTGATTTTAGAAATTAAGCCCTCCTTCACGAGCCCCGTCGGCAACGGCTTTTACCCGGCCATGATACAGATAACCGCCCCGGTCGAAGGTAACTTCCTTCAGCCCGAGTTCGCCTGCTTTCCGGGCGATGGCGGCGCCTACCAGCTTGCTCTTTTCCGACTTCGTACCCTTTTGGGCGGCGATGTCCTTGTCCTTCGAAGAGGCTGAAGCCAGCGTCTTGCTGTTGTCGTCGTCGATCAGCTGAACATAGATGTCGCTGTTGCTCCGGAACACCGACAGTCTCGGCCGCTGGGCCGTCCCGCTGATCTTCCGGCGGATGCGGAACTTGATCTTCTGTCTCCTGATTGCTTTCGTAACCATTGTTGCTTATTTAAAGGCGATGATTCCAACCATCACCCAATTTGTAAATTTATTTTCCAGCCCTCGGGCCAGCGGGTTATTTACCTGCCGCCTTACCGGCCTTCTTGCGGACCACTTCGCCGACATACCGAACACCCTTGCCCTTGTACGGTT
Source organism: Puia sp. (assembly GCA_035545215.1). Taxonomy (GTDB): domain Bacteria; phylum Bacteroidota; class Bacteroidia; order Chitinophagales; family Chitinophagaceae; genus Puia. The sequence goes on along the minus strand of DASZYU010000347.1, from coordinate 14,850 downwards.
CGGGTTTGCGGAGACTGCGGATCTTCGCGGCCACCTGCCCGATCAGTTGTTTGTCCGTGCCTTCCAGCGTAATCTTGGGGTTCTCCCCTTTTTCCTGCGAAGTAGCGAGCTTCAGTTCTTTCGGGATCTCGAAGATGATGTTGTGCGAGTACCCGAGCGCCAGGTCCAGGACGTTACCCTGGTTCGAAGCTTTGAAACCTACGCCGATCAATTCCAGCTGCCGGCGGTAGCCTTCGGTAACGCCCTTTACCATATTCGATACGAGCGCGCGAGACAGCCCGTGGAGCGCACGATGGCGGATCTGATCGGTGGGGCGCGAGAACTCGACATGGTTCTCTTTCACCTCTACCCTGATATCGCGGTCGATCGGCTGTTTCAGTTCGCCCTTGGGGCCCTTCACGACGAGGACGTTGTCATTGCCTACGGTCACGGTCACTCCCTTGGGAAGATTGACCGGTTGTTTACCTATACGGGACATAATTCGATTTTTTTATGGTTCATGCTGCCGGCCGGTCAGCCTGATAGGCACCCAGGCTTAATGTTCCGTCAGCTGAAAATTTTAATAAACATAGCAAAGCACCTCGCCGCCGACGTTCTGCAGCTTGGCTTCCTTATCCGTCATCACCCCTTTGGAAGTGGAGATGATCGCTACGCCGAGGCCGTTCTTGACCCGGTTGAACTCGGAAGGGCTGGCATATTGACGCAGACCCGGACGGCTGATCCTTTCCAGGGACTTGATCGCGGGCTCTTTGGTAGCCGGATCGTACTTCAACGCGATTTTGATCACGCCCTGTTTGCTGTCATCCTCGAACTTATATTTCAGGATGTAGCCCTTGTCATACAGGATCTCCGTCATGCGCTTCTTCAGGTTTGAAGCGGGGATCTCGACGATCCGGTGGTTGGCCATCTGCGCATTCCGGATCCTTGTCAGGAAATCTGCTATTGGATCAGTAACCATTATAATTTGTATTAAACGTTCTCAAAAAATGTGCGCGAACAGGCTTCACCCAAAATTAACCCCGTTCGCGCAAAGGGCTAATAGCTGACCTCCGGTCGAGCCGCTGTCAGCGGCTCTTTACCAGCTCGCTTTCTTTACGCCGGGTATCTTTCCCTGCAGGGCCATGTCGCGGAATACCACCCTGGAGATCCCGAAATACCGGATATATCCCCTTGGACGACCCGTCAGCTGGCAACGGTTGTGCAGCCTTACGGGAGATGCGTTCCTCGGCAACTGGTCCAGTGCCTTGTAATCGCCGGCAGCCTTCAGGGCAGCGCGTTTCTCGGCATATTTCGCCGTCATCGCTTCCCTTTTCCTTTGCCTTGCCTTTACGGACTCTTTAGCCATGTTTATGTTTTTTTTGTCTTGATTAGTCTTTTTTAACGTTGCGGAAGGGCATACCCAGCTCCTTCAGCAGCTCGTACGCCTCTTCGTTGGTCCCCGCGGTGGTCACGAAGGTGATATCCATGCCCGTGATCTTGTTCACCTTGTCGATGTCGATCTCGGGGAAAATGATCTGCTCGGTGATGCCCAGCGTATAGTTCCCACGGCCGTCGAACGATTTCTCGTTGATCCCACGGAAGTCGCGCACGCGCGGCAGCGCCGTGGAGACCAGGCGGTCCAGGAACTCGTACATCTTTTCGCCGCGCAAGGTCACCCGCGCGCCGATCGGCATGTTCTTCCGCAGTTTGAAGTTCGAGATGTCCTTCTTCGACTGCGTGGTCACGGCCTTCTGACCGGTGATCATGGTCAGCTCGTCGACGGAAACCTCCACCAGCTTTTTATCAGTGACGGCGCCGTTGACGCCGCGGTTGATGCATATCTTCTCCAGCCTGGGCGCCTGCATGATGGTCTTGTAGCCGAACTTCTTCATGAGGGCAGGCACAACTTCTTTCTTGTACTTTTCCGCCAGACGCGGAGTATATTTTACGGTGCTCATTTGATTACCTCCCCGGATTTTTTAGCGATTCGAACTAGTTTGCCGTCCTGCCTGTCGCGCCGGATCTTCGAGGGCCCGCCGGATTTCGCATCCCAAAGCTGGATGTTCGAGATGTGGATGGGAGCTTCCTTCTTCACGAGACCGCCTTTCGTATTCTGCGCGGAAGGCTTGGTGTGTCTCGTCACGATGTTCACCCCTTCCACCAGTACCTTGGAATCGTCAGGGTAAACCTCCAGGACTTTCCGGGCCTTCTTCGGGTCCTTGTCGTCGCCGGAGATGACTACCACGCTGTCACCTTTCTTAATATTGAACTTCGGTTTGAATCTGTTGCTCATGGTGTTATATTTTTACAGCACTTCTGGTGCAAGCGAAATAATCTTCATGTATCCCTTGTCGCGCAGTTCCCTGGCGACGGGCCCGAAAATACGCGTGCCGCGCGGCTCGTCGGATGCATTCAGCAATACCACGGCATTGTCGTCGAAACTGATGTAGCTGCCGTCCTTGCGACGCAATTTGCTTTTGGTACGGACGATGACCGCCTTGGCCACAGTGCCTTTTTTGATACCGCCCGAGGGTAACGCATCCTTGACGGTAACCACGATCTTGTCGCCGATGCCCGCATAATCCTGACCGCTGTTACCCAACACGCGGATGCACAGCACTTCTTTGGCTCCGCTGTTATCAGCCACATTCAATCTGCTTTCTTGCTGAATCATTTTGTTTAGTTTTATGTGCCCGGGGCTGATCTCCGCCGAATTTCCGTCCATCCCCCTGCACAATCTTATGATGGACATTCGGCCAGCGGTGAACTACGTCCCTGCCAGGGGCAGGGCTCGGTTCGCGCCCTTTCGGGTCCGCTGATGACAGAATATTATTTCGCCTTCTCGACGATCTCGACCAGACGCCAGCGCTTCGTCTTGCTCAACGGACGGCTCTCCATGATCCTCACGGTGTCCCCGACCGTGCACTCGTTCTTCTCGTCATGGGCGTGGAAGCTGGTGGTCTTCTTGACGAATTTGCCGTAGATCGGGTGTTTCACTTTCCTTTCAACGGTAACGGTGATGGTCTTGTTCATCTTGTTGCTTTTCACCACCCCAATCCTCGTCTTACGCAAATTTCTTTCAACCATTGTATTAGAATTTTCCATTATTATCAGGCTTTAACAGCGGTTTTCTGGGCCAGCACCGTCTTGAGACGCGCGATATCCTTCCTCAGCGAGCGGAGGCTCATCGGGTTCTCCAGCGGAGAGATCGCGTGCGCGAACTGCAGCTTCTTCAAACGCAGTTCGTCTTCCTCGATGCGCGCCCTGAGATCGTTCTCATTGAGATCGTTCAGGCTTTTGACAAAATCGATTTTCTTTAACATCGTATATAGATTTAATATCTTCTTGTTTCGCCCCCAGGGGCGCCTTCGCTTATGCCTCCACGTCCCTGCGGACCACGAACCTGGTCTTGATCGGCAGCTTTTGCGCTGCCAGTTCGAGCGCTTCCTTTGCAACGGCCAGCGGCACGCCGTCGGCTTCGAACAGGATACGGCCCGGCTCCACGACGGCAGCCCAGTATTCCGGGTTACCCTTGCCTTTACCCATACGCACTTCCAACGGCTTTTTCGTGATCGGCTTGTCCGGGAAAACGCGGATCCAGACATTCCCTTCACGCTTCATTGCGCGGGTCAGCGCCTGACGGGCGGCTTCCAGTTGGCGATTGGTCAGCCAGATCGCCTCCAGCGATTTCAAAGCATACGAACCAAAAGCGATAGAGCTTCCTCTCTTGGCCACTTCGCGGATGCGTCCCTTCTGCGCTTTTCTATGCTTGGTCCTTTTCGGTTGTAACATCTTAGAATTATTTTCTGGTTTATCTTCTACTTTAAGTATTCATGTGCCGCACCTGACTAGCGTCTTCCGCCGCCCGGTCTGCGGTCCCTGTCACCTCCTCCGCGGCGTTCCCCGCGGTCGCCGCCCCTGCGGTCGTCTCCGCGATGGTGACCATGGTGTCCATGATCGCCGTCCCTCCTGTCCCTGCGGTCGCTAAGTCCGCCTTCTTTTCCACCGACGAAGTTGGGATTCAGGTCCCTTTTCGCCAGCACTTCACCCTTGCAGATCCACACCTTGATGCCGATCTTCCCATAGACGGTCAGCGCGAACACGTTGGCGTAGTCGATATCCATCCGCAGCGTGTGCAGCGGGGTCCTGCCCTGTTTGATCTCCTCTGTACGGGCGATCTCGGCGCCGCCCAGGCGGCCGCTCACCTTGATCTTGATCCCCTCGGCGCCCATCCGCAGCGCGGAGGCGATCGCCATCTTGATCGCGCGTTTGTAGTTGATACGATTCTCTATCTGGCGCGCGATCGTGTCGCCTACGATGTTGGCATCGAGCTCCGGCCGGCGTATTTCCAGAATATTGATCTGCACGTCGTCCTTACCCGTCAGCTTTTTCAGCTCTTCCTTGATCCTGTCCACTTCACCGCCGCCCTTGCCGATGATGATACCCGGCTTGGAGGTGTGGATCGTCACGATCAGCTTGTTCAGCGTACGCTCGATCACTATCTTGGCGATGCCGCCCTTGTTGATACGGGCGTTCAGGTAGGTCCTGATCTTGTTATCCTCGATCAACTTGGTAGCATAGTCTTTCTTGCTGCCATACCAGTTGGATTCCCAACCGCGGATGATCCCTAACCTTGCGCCAATAGGATTCGTTTTCTGACCCATATTATAATTAAATAAGTTTTATCAATTATTTTTCCGAAATAGTTGCCGTTTCGGCTGCGACACCCGCCCCGACGGCGGTGTCGACGATAATGGTGACGTGGTTGCTTCTCTTCCGGACCCGGTAACCCCTGCCCTGCGGAGCGGGACGCATCCGCTTGAGGGTCCTTCCGCCATCCACGAACACCGTCTTTACGACCAGGCCGGCATCGGCTGCGCTGTGACCATCGTTCTTCTGCTCCCAGTTCTTTACCGCGGACCACAACAGTTTGTGCAGGGGCGTGGACGAATGCTGCGGATGATGCTCCAGCAACGCCAGGGCTTTTTCTACCTGCATGCCGCGGATCTCATCGGCCAGTAAACGCATTTTACGCGGCGATGTCGGATAATTTCTCAGTTTTGCTACTGCTTCCATGTATTTCTTTTTATTCGCCCTGGGGCGCCGGACCTATGGCCCGTAATTTTATACAGCGATCTTCTTGCTCGAATGTCCTTTAAAGTTCCTCGTCGGCGCAAACTCCCCCAACTTGTGACCTACCATGAACTCCGTCACATACACCGGGATGAATTTATTGCCGTTGTGAACCGCCAGCGTATGCCCCACGAAATCGGGGGTAATGGTGGAACGGCGGCTCCAGGTTTTGATCACCCCTTTCTTGGCCGACCCTTCGTTGATAGAGAGGATCTTCTCTTCCAGGTTGGAGTCCACATAAGGACCTTTTTTAATTGAACGACCCATAGTCTTATTGATTGATTATTTCGACAATTTTTTACCGTTCTTCCGCTGGATGATCAGCTTGTCGCTGCCCTTGCCCTTCTGACGCGTCTTCAGACCGCGGCTGTACTGCGCGTTCCTGCTGCGCGGCTGACCGCCGGAAGCCTTGCCTTCACCACCGCCCATCGGGTGATCGACGGGGTTCATGGCCACACCCCGGTTACGCGGGCGGATGCCCCTCCAACGGTTGCGGCCCGCCTTACCCATGCTCTGCAGCGAGTGGTCGCTGTTCGAAACGACGCCTACCGTCGCATAGCAATTGATGAGCACCTTGCGCAGCTCGCCGGAAGGCATCTTCAGCACGGCATATTTTTCTTCCTTGTTGGTCAACTGCGCGGAAGTCCCGGCGCTGCGGACCAGTTTGCCGCCCTGCCCGGGCTGCATCTCGATGTTGTGTACGTTGGTACCGAGCGGCATGTTCTTCAGCTGGAGCGCATTGCCGACTTCGGGTGCGACATCGTCTCCTGCGGAAACCCTTCCGCCGACCTGCAGGCCCTGCGGAGCGAGGATATAACGCTTTTCACCATCCGCATAATGGAGCAGTGCGATGAAAGCTGTACGGTTCGGATCGTACTCGATCGTAGCCACCGTCGCGTCGATGCCTTTCTTGTTCCGGCGGAAATCGATGACGCGGTACATCTTCTTGTGACCGCCACCGATATAACGCATCGCTCTCCTGCCCTGCGCATTCCGGCCGCCCGTGGATTTTACTTTCTCCAGCAGGGTCTTCTCGGGCGTATCCGAGGTGATCTCGGCGTAGGCGTTCCCGATCCTCCAGCGCGTTCCGGCAGTGATCGGTTTGTATTTCTTGAGTGCCATTTTCTTTTGTCTTTTTTTACGCGGCGAAATTCTCGGCTTCGCCAACCATTATGATAAAATAGTTAGATGCTTGCGTACAGATCGATCGTATCCCCTTCCTTCACGGTCACCAGCGCCTTCTTGTAAGCGGGCTTGCGTCCCTGGACATAACCGGCCTTGGTGAACCGCGTCTTGTTCTTGCCCGGTACGACAGCCGTGTTCACGTCTACGACGGTGACGCCATAGAAATCTTCGACGGCCTTCTTGATCTCCAGCTTGTTGGCCTTGCGATTGACACGGAAGGCATACCTCCGCAGTTTGTCCTGCTGGGCATTGGCCTTTTCGGTCAGTATCGGTTTTACTAAAACTTCAGAGAGCTTCATCTCTTATCAATTTAATTCGGTTAATGTGCTCCGGGTCTGGCTTCCAATCAAAAGTACCCATCCCCGTCGCACGTCTGATGATGGGCCTTCGGCCGGCGGACGTCCTGGTCCGCTTAAGCGTTTACTTCTTCCCCTTCGCTGGCGAACACCTTGGCGGCGGATTCCGCGATCACGAGGACTTCGGCGTTCACGATATCGTAGGTGTTGATGTCGGCCAGCAGCGTGCTCTCGACCGTCGGCACGTTGCGAACGCTCAACTGCAGGTTGTCGTCGTATTCGCCCAGCACCAGCAGGATCTTCCTGCCGCCGACGTTCAGCTTCTTCAGCGCATCGGTGAAGGTCTTCGTTTTCGGGGCATCCAGCCTGAAGTCTTCGACCACCACGATGGCATTGCCCTTCGCTTTGTAGGAAAGAGCCGACATCTTGGCGAGGTCCTTCACCTTGCGGTTCAGTTTGAAATCATAGTCGCGGGGTTTGGGACCGAAGATCGTACCGCCGCCCTTGTACAAGGGGTTACGCAGGTTGCCCTTACGGCTTCCGCCGGTACCCTTCTGGCGATGCAGCTTCTTGCTGGAACCCTGGACCTCCAGACGGGTCTTCACCTTGTGGGTACCCTGACGCTGCGCGGCCAGGTATTGTTTGACGGCCAGATAGATCACATGGTCGTTCGGCTCGACGCCGAAGATCTCCTCCGGCAATTCCACCGTCCGGCCCGTCTTCTTTCCTTCTATATTTAAAACATCTGCTTGCATGATAATTTCTTTTACAGATTACTTCTGAATATAAACAATGGCTCCGTTGTGACCGGGTACCGAACCGCTCACGAGGATATAGTTCTTGTCGGGGAATATCCTGACGACCTTGAGGCTCTTCACCTTCACGCGGTCGCCGCCCATGCGGCCCGCCATACGGACGCCTTTCATGACGCGGCTGGCATCCGAGGAGTTACCCAGCGAACCCGGCGCGCGCTGCCGGTCGTGCTGACCGTGCGTGGCTTCACCGACACCGCTGAACCCGTGACGCTTGACGACGCCCTGGAAACCTTTACCCTTGGAAGTGCCGACAACCTCGACCTTCTCGCCTTCGGTGAAGATGTCCACGGTAACGGACTCACCGAGTGCCTTCTCTATGGAAAAATTGCGGAATTCTTTGACGAACTGTTTGGGAGTAGTGTTCGATTTGGCGAAGTGATTCTTTTCAGCGGAAGTGGTGTGCTTATCTTTCTTGTCGCCAAAAGCCAGCTGGAGGGAAGTGTAACCGTCCGTGTCTTTGGTCTTCACCTGCGTAACCACACAGGGACCTGCTTCGATGATCGTGACGGCTGTTTGTTTGCCATCAGGACTGAAGACGCTGGTCATCCCGATTTTTTTACCAATAATGCCTTTCATTTCTTAAAAGTTTATGCCTATCGGGTATAAGACCGAGCACAGACTTACTGTCCTGGCGCGACAGCATCGATCTGCATCTTCAATCCCTCGTTTGCAGCCGACCTTTTCCTGGCGTTTCCCCGGAGAACGGGGTCACAGAAGTACCGGCAGTAAACAAACCCTGAACGGCTTGTTCATATGTAATACCCGCGGAGCCTTCGGCTAAGTCCCGGACCCGCGGATGAATAACCATTTTTAACGATCCAGCGCTGTTTTATCCCTTGCGGGAGTTTACAGATGGATCAAAGAACTTTTTTTGCGGCGGTCCCGGGTTTCAGGACCTTCGGCCGGCCGCCGGCCTCTCGGACGCCGTCAGGCTTTGATCTCGACATCCACACCGCTCGGCAGGTCGAGTTTGGACAGCGCATCCACCGTCCTCGAAGAGGACGTATAGATGTCCAGCAGGCGTTTGTGCGTATGCAGCTGGAACTGCTCGCGGGCCTTCTTATTGACGTGCGGCGAACGCAATACCGTGAACACCTTCTTACGGGTAGGTAAGGGAATAGGACCCGTTACCACGGCTCCGGTACTGCGAACGGTTTTAACGATCTTTTCGGCGGATTTGTCCACCAAATTGTGATCGTATGACTGTAATTTGATGCGGATGCGTTGAGACATAAGCCATTTCCCATTTTTCGAACGGGGATGCAAAGGTATGTATTAGAATTGTTATCGCCCAAGGTTTTGCCCTGTTTTTCAAAAAAATTAATCCCTGCGCCGCTGTGCTGCCGGGCGCCTGCGCCACCGACGGCAACCTGGGCCTTTCGATCCACGGGCGGCTCCACGAGGGGTTGCCGGGCCTGACGAGCGGGCGGGCGAAAAGCCAAACCATTCTTCCCAACTCATTGCCTTTCAATTGCTTTTAATGTTCGGGGCGGTGGTGCGTCCGCTAGCTTTATGTCCGAAACAAAACAACAACCATGAAACACTTCCTTTTCCTCCTGATCGCACTGTCCTGCGGCCACTGTATGCTGCAAGCCCAGTCGCTGTCCAAAGACTCGCTCTATTACGTGCATCTCCGCGATGGCAACACCCTGTACAGCAAGACAGTACGGTTGAAGAGTTCGCTTTACGCCGGCAAGTACCTGCTGCTCGACAACAACCGGCAGGTAGCGCTCAGCCAGGCAAAAGATTTCAAAGGCCGGGACGGCGTCTTTGCTGTCGGCCGGATCGGGGGCGTCTTCGACGCTTTCCGCCTCGAGCACGAAGGCCGCCGCATTTCGCTGTATTCGCAGTGCTATTTCGAGACCGAAACGCTTTACGGCTCGCCGACACCGGACGGCATACCAACGCCCACCATCATCACTACCCACGAAAAAGCGCTGTTCTTCCGGAAAGGGACCGACGGGGAGATCGAACGCCTGACCTTTCACAACCTGAAAGGGGCGATGGCCGATGATTCGGGCAGCCTGCAGGAGCTGCGGCTTGCCCATTCGCATCTCATCCTGGGCATCGGTCTGGCGGTCGGCGGTGCCGCGCTGATCGCGACCGGGATCGCGGCGACTGCGCACCACAACCATGTCCTCAGCACCTCCTACGACCGGGCCACGGCCAAATGGTACGCCGACGCGCAGGCACACCCGTTTGGGAACAATCCGCCGCCCGCGTTGCCGCATTATATGGGTCTGTCGCCGGTGGCCTTCATCGGCATCGGGGTGACCGTCTCGGCGGCGATCCCTTTGTTCAACGTCGGCAGACATGCGCGGCGAGCGCTGGAGATTTATAACGGAATTGAATGAATGGATCCAGCGGGGCCCGGCCGCTATCGCCCGCCCGGCGGGCAATTCCTGCGCAAAAAATCGGTGTACAGGTGCGCCAGGTGCCGACGCGTGCCTTCGCCCTCGTCGATGCTGTGACTGCGGTTGGGATAGGCCATGAACTGGAACAGCTTGTCATACCGGATCAGCGCATTCAGCAGCCGCTCGGCATTCTGGTAGTGCACATTGTCATCGCCCGTCCCATGGACGTACAACAAATGTCCCTGCAGGTTGCCGGCATAGGTAATGGGCGACCCGGCCTCGAAATCCCCCGGGTTTTCCTGCGGAAGACCCATGTATCGTTCCTGGTAGAGGTTGTCATAGCTGCGTTGATCGCCCACCGCGGCGATCGCGATCCCGGTTTTGTAGATGCCGGGATACTGGAACAGCAGGTTGAGGGTGCTGGATCCGCCGCCGCTCCAACCCCAGACGGCGACCCTGCCCGTGTCCACGAACGGCCATTTCAGCACTTCTTTCGCCGCCATCGCCTGGTCGCGGATATTGAGCCTGCCGATGCGGCGGTAAATCGATTTTCTCCAGGCGCTGCCCCTGGGCGCGGGGGTGCCGCGGTTATCGATACTGACGTACAGGTAGCCGTCCTTCGCCATGTCGCCTTCGTACAGCGGGTTGTCTCCCGTGCCGTATTCGTCGAGCACCGTTTGCGCCGCGGGTTCGCCGTACACATAGAAGACGACGGGGTATTTCTTCGTGCTGTCGAAGGGCACCGGCCGGACCATCCAGCCGTCCATTTGGACCCCGTCGGCCGTGGTGATCCGGAAGAACTCCACTTTTTCCGAGGGCGTCTCTTCGGCGGACCGGATGGGTCCGGGGGCTTCGGCGGATGCGGGGGCTCCGGCGGGTCCGGGGGCTTCGGCGGGTCCGGCTGTCCCGGCGGACCGGATGGGTTCGGGGGCTTCGGCGGCCCTTGCCCTGCTCAGCGATGCATGTTCGGGAAGACTGACCAGTTCCTGTTTCTCGGGCATGTTCGCATTGCTCCAGGTGTGCAGCGCCAGCCGGCCGGTGGGAGAGATATCGTACTGGTGGATCCCGGGTTCGTCCGCGGGGGTGAGCCGCTGTAGCGGCCCCTTGCCGTCGAGCCGGGTGCGGTAGAGGTATTTCTGTGTCGCGTTGCCGGGACTCGCGATGAAGTAAACATATCCGCCCTTCTCATCGATGAGGCTCACCTGGATGACATCGTAATTGCCTTTCGTGACCAGCGTTTCCCTCTTCCCATCCCTGCTGACGCGGTAGATGTGCCGCCAGCCGTCCTTTTCGCTGACCCAAAGAAATTCCCCGCCGCCTTTGAGCCAGTCCCAGCCGGCGATGACACCGTCCTGCCAGGCGCCCTTGCATTCGATGAAGGCGCTGTCCTTTTCATCATACAACGGGGTCGTATGACCGGTCGCGATGTCGCTTAAAAAAAGCTTGCTTTCGTTTTGCCTGCGGTTCAGTTGCTGGAGGATCAGCTCGCTCGAATTATCGGCCCATTCCATACGCGGGAGGTAACTGTTGCCCGGGTCGCCGGGTATGTCCATCCACCGGTTGGCCCCGGTGGTAACATCGACAACCCCGATCCGGTACGGAGACGGAGGTTCCCCGGCGATCGGGTATTCCACCGGTTTGACGAACGGGTAGGCAGAGTCCGTGGTATTGAGCATCAGGTAGTCCTTCACGCGGCGTGCGTCGATCTGCCAATAGGCGATGTGCCGGCCGTCGGGGCTCCACCGGAACCCGTCCCTGCATTCCAGTTCTTCCTCATAAGCCCAGTCGAAAGTGCCGTTGATCAGTTTGCGCGTGCTGTCGGTAGTCGTGAGGCATTTGTCCACGCCGGTGGCAAGGTCTTCGACGTACAGGTTGTGCCCGCTGGAAAAAGCGACTTTGGATCCGTCCGGTGACAGTTTTGCAAACTGCAGCGAAGAGACCGGTCTGTCCCTGCCGATCTGTTCGAGCTGCCGCGTGGTCCGGTCGAGCACCCAGTAATCGCCCCGCGTATCGTAACGCCATACCCGCCGCGCATTGGTGTAAATGAGCAGTTTGCTGCCGTCCTTCGAAAATGAAAAATCGCGTATCGCCAGCGCGCGCCCATGGCCTGCCGGCGTCAGGAGTTCGGGGGGAACGACCACTGTCTCCTGTCCCGTCGCGGCGACCCGGACGATAGTGCCCGAGCCGGCCCGGAAGAAGGCGTTCCCGTCGGGAGTCCATTTCAACAGGGTCGAGCCCGGCTGCGCCTGGCATACCCCGGTAACGATCAGCAAAAACAACAGCAGGCGAATATGGCGGAACGGCAGCATAGTTTCAGTTTTTTATTCCTGTGCGGCGGATGCGTTTCCGCCGGATTTGCGCATAATGAAAGCCTGGGGCGATGCCCCAGGCTTATCCTAAATCGATCAGCTTCTTACTCAGCGACGACGGGCCCAGTGACCGCGGATCCAAAATTCGCCCCTGCGCTCGCGCGCCCAGTGACCGGGTATCCATACCCAACCCGGATGCGGAGGCAATGCCCAATAACCGCCGACGGCAACATAGCGTCCGCCGCGTACTTCCCACTCTTCGTCGATCCACACATGACGCGGACTGGGGGCTACCGGGCGGACCCTTGCATGCCAGGCCGGTCTTACCGTCACATATACCTGCGCCGAGGCCGTGTTCGAAAGAGAACCTGCTGCGATGATCAACATCGCGAGAAATGCTAGTCTTACCAGTTTCTTCTTGCTCATATGTTCGTTTTTAAGTTTGACTATTGGATATCGAAAAGGGTTGAAAGTTAAAAGCTTCCGGCTAATTTTAACGTGCCCTTACCTGCAAAAATTACGTTTTAACCGAAAAATAAGCCGCCCCCAGCACAGCTGGGGGCGGCATCCCATTTTTTTTAAGCCGGTGGCCCTAGTGCCCGAGCGCCAACAGTTTGACCCGGCGGATCATTTTTCCCGCCGTCTCGTCGTAGATACGCATCAGGTAAACGCCGCGCGGGACCGTCCCGGCAAAGATGGTGGTCTTATTCACCCCCGTCACGCGGACCCGGACCATTTCCATGCCGTTGCCGTTGAGCAGCTGGATCGTGTGGACATGCGACGGCACGAGACCCAGGATGTTCAGCTGATCGCTGAAAGGATTCGGGCCCACGGCCGTCGTGGCGGTGGAATCGTTACCGCCATTGCCTCCCTGACCGGTCGTATCGACCGTCCGGGTGATCACGATGCTGTCGATGACGTATTGGGCGGTGTAACAGCTGTCGCTGGTCTGCATCCGCACATAGACCGTATTGGCGCCGATCGCCAACGTCGCGGTATCGATGGCCACGCTGTCCGCTGTTCCGGGGCCATACAGCGCGGGGCTGAAGTACCGATTCAGGGCGAACGTATATTGCGGCAGGGTGCCGCCGCCGGAGACGGCGTCGGCGCGTACCACAACGGCTGCGGCCGTATCGGGGATCGTCGTATACGAGGCACTCAGACCGACGGTCGGGGTCGAAGCGGCCACTACCGTGAACGACTGTACGAGACTCGTGCTGCCCCCGGTATTCGTGTAGGTGATCTTCACCGTGTGCGCACCTGCGCTCAAACCGGACAAGGTGATGCTGCAGCTGGCTCCCGACCCGATCGCCAGCGGCTGGTCGTCCAGCGAATCGGTGACTTTCACGGCGCCGCCGGTCGTATCCGGGAAATTGGTCATCGTGAAGAGCGCGTTACCGCCGTTGCTGCAATATTTTGCAACCAGACCGCTGATCGCCGGCTGTGAGGGCGGCGGCGAAATGACGTTGACGTTCAGCAACAGCATGCCGGTGTCGGTCGAGCTGGTAAAATCACCGGAGCCATACCAATATACGGTATCCACTCCCCTGAAGCCGACGGTCGGGGTGTAGACCAGGTTTTGCAGCGATGCGCGGAGGACCGAATTGTTGCCGGGAACGAACAGCACATTGCCGTTCAGTGCCAGTTTGCCGTGCGCGGGCACCTTTGTGAAGGTTACTTTCGACAGCAACCCGCTTCCTTCGAAATGCGCGGCAAAACTACCCGTCGTGAAGCCATACAGCGAGTCGGGTTTGACGTTCACGGTAAAATTGTCGGATTTGTTGGGTGTGATCGCCAGGTTCACCCGGAAAACCGTCCGGCCCACGACCACATACCAGGTCGAGTCAGTATAGTAACTCCGCCCGTGGATCGCGCCGATGCGCACCGAGCCGGCGGCGGGGATATAGATAGCCCTGTTAGGAATAGTACTTTGCGAGGGAAGGCCTGACAGACCGGGCGCCAGGTAAGTAAGTTCTCCGATGCCGTTCAGGTTTTCGACCTTCGCATTTCCCGCGTAATTGGTGCCGAAAAACGTGAGCTGTGTTTTTTTCCCGGTCGAATCCCTGATCCACACCTGGTAGACGCCCTGGCTGCCGGGGTTCAGATAGGCGGTAAACCCGTTGTTGATCCGGAAAAAACCATTGAGCGTAGTGGGAGTCACATAATAGCCCGAAACGCTGGGTGGGAAAACGGATAATGTATCGAAGACATTTCCGCTGCTGCCTAAAATGATGGAGGAGTAATTCGTTGCGGCATTGACCCGCGCATACACGACATGTACCCCATCCGTCAGCATCTCACCATATGCTGTACCCGAGGAATCGTCGACGACGACCCTGGCGGATTCGGTGGCAAAGCTGTACACGTGCCAGGCTATTTCATTGGTCCTGGGACCCGCAGTCCCATACCCCAATACGCTGCCGGAAGGCGATATCGACACAGCGGTGAGCCCGCTGACGGTCGGGACGATCTGGCTCGTTTGGGTAGCGAAATTCCGGTAGGTGAGCAATGCCGGGGTGAAAGGTGTACAGGTGCCATAGTCCCCCGCAAAAACATTGGTAACCGGGTCAGCCAGCCGCCCCAGCGAGTCGAGGCTGCCGTCATGCCATTCGAAGAAATTCTGCCATCCTCCCGGAAAGTTCTCGTTCAGACTCGTGCCCGCGAAGACGGCGCCGTGCGAGTTCAGGTGTCCTCCGTACGCTACAAAGCCGGTGAAGGGAATATTGGTCGCCGATCCGTTGGTGATATCGACGATCTCCGGCTGCGAGCCGTTCCCCTG
>DASZYU010000346.1:0-6955 GCA_035545215.1 Puia sp. | reverse complement strand
GGTAACGCGGCGGATAACGGATGTCATACGCCATTTCGTAGCCCGCGTTAGCAACGAAATCCTTTCTGCGCCGGTGGTTGCGTCTCATGACAAGATAGATAGCGATGCCTGCTGCAAGGGTAGTAGTAAGGGCGGTAAGCGCGACGGCTTCGGATCTCTTCATAGTGGGAACTTTGTCGAACAGATGCAATAGCAATGCCAAAACCCTGGGCGATCATCTTCAGCCGAGGCAGGTGCATTCTGCGTGTCTTGATATGCAGCCCTTCGAAATAGGTGCCTTAAAAGGCCTTGGCGGCGCTGTAGGCGGGGGTATGCCGGTTGCCGCGGATCGACGCGATGGAGGAAACGGTGGCGAGATGACCAGGGAATAGAGCAGGTCCTGTCGCCGGCCGGTAACGCCTACGAGATCGCCCGCGCCGGCATAGAGGCGAGCCAGTTCGCGGCCAATGCCCGAAGTCGCCCCGACTATGATGACCTTTTGCATGGCGATCCTTTAATGCGCGAAATCCTGTTCGTACCTGCCTTTGATCCGTTCGATCGGCGGATTGAAATAGCCATACCGAAGTCCGGGAAACTCCTCCCGGATCAATTCCATCAGCTGGCTTACGCCCATGCATTCACCGGTGTCGGTGATGCCCAGCCGTCCCAGGTACCAGTCCGGATCGATATTGAAGTTCCTCCACTGGATCATGTTCAACCCGGTTGTGCGGATCAGGTCGCGCAGCGCTTCATACTCGGCCACGCTGTCGGTCATGCCCGGGAAAACAAAATAATTGATGGAAGACCACCCGCCGTGCCGGTGGACGACCCGGAGGCTTTCCACGATGTCGTCAAAGTTGTAGTTGTTCGGGCGATAATAGGCCTCATAGATGGCTGGCCGCGCTGAATTCATGCTGACCCGGATGGAATCGAGGCCAGCCCGGCAAAGCGCATCCACGGCGGCGGGTTTGCTGCCGTTGGTATTGATGTTGATGCTGCCGCGGGGTGTATGTTTGCGGATCCCGACAATGGAATCACGGATCGTTTCCCACATCAAGAGCGGTTCGCCCTCGCAACCTTGTCCAAAGCTGACGATCGGATAGGGGGCCTCTTGCAGGTGGGGTACGGTGAACTCGACGATCTCTTCCGGCAGCGGTTTGAACGCCAGGCGGTCCTGTGTGGAGGAGATGGATTCTTCCTGCGGCTGGAACGAGATGCATCCTATGCAGTTGGCATTGCAGGCAGGCGAACTGGGCACGGGGCATTCCCAGCGGCCCATGAACAGATTGCGCGCTGCGGGGCAGTGGTAGGTCAGGCAGCAGTTTTCAGCCAGATGGCGGACAAGACGGTTGTGCGGATAGGCTCCCAAGAGGCGATCGACCCCCTGGTGGATGACCTCCCAGTTGTATCCGGCGCAGTCCTGGCGGATGTCCTGTTCGATCCTTAGGGCGGGCACGAAGAATTTTCCGTCCCGCCAGCCCGCGGCCGTGTAACAAAAAAGAGGCAGGGTGGGAGCATCGGGACCGGTCTCGTAGGCAGCGAGGTAAAGACCCGTATGCGCCGGAGGGATGAATGCGGCTACGGCCCAGCCTTTTTCGCAAAGACGCATTTCGCCGGTGTGTGCGTCGATACCGATTCCCCGCCTGCCCGGCAACTCGTACAGACTGCCGCCCTCGGGTAGGCCGATCCATTCCCCGGGATCGACGGGCAAGGCGTCCCAGCCGCTGCGACCCGTGGCATACAGGGAAGTGTCTTCGAAAATATTGCCTTTCCCGTCGGAATAGAGTATATACGGTGATTCCTTCAGCATCCGCAAATGTACGATAAATGCGCAGGATGCCGCGGTCAGCGCTTGCCCCGGCAGAACCGGCAAAATGCCCGGATCCGCTGGAGTTCTTCAAATCCCGGGTTCTGCCTTGGAATTTTGGCGCAACGGATTTTCGGTAAGCGGAGTAGACGCAGTCAGGGGATGTTCCGGGGACGACCGGCCGCGATGAGGCGGGCCCGGCAGAAAGCGTTGAACTCTTCCTCATCCGCATCATCCTCTTCTTCGTCGTCGGCGACCTCTTTTTGGATCAACCGGTTGTTCGAAAAATCGAGGGTGAGGAGTCCGTCGCGAAGGACCACGTTGTTGAAGTCGGACCAGGTGAAACGCCGCTTGATCAGGGAATTAATGACGACATGGTCGTCGTGAAAGCCAATCTCTAGCGGGCGTTTTGTCTGGTATTCGAGGAATGCCAGGACGAGAAATACGGACCCTATCCAGTGGACCGCCGTCAGCCCGATCCATCCGAGCGCCGCGAGCAGCAACCAATACCGGTAGCGCACCGGAATGCCTCTCCGTCGACACACGAGAAGTTGAATCGGCATGCCTATCAACAGACTGATTGACATTACAATTAAAAGAATTGCTTCCAATAAATGTTCAGATCGAAAAGCGTTTAGTGAGAAGCCGATGACCGAGAGCATGCACAGCAGGAGACTGAGTACATCGGTAAAGCGTTGGCTCTCTTTTTTCAGGATGACGACATACCGATAGCGCATGAATGATCACGAATTGTTGGCGACCAGTAAATTACAGAGTTTCCATAAGACACGGGCGCCGACGTTCGCATCCCAGTCGGATTCGCCGACGCCGATCTCGACCAGGTCGAAACCAATGAACTTACGGCCGCTGTGAACGATGCGGCGGATCAGGTAGAACAGTTGTTCGGTCTCGAAGCCGCCGGGCACGGGTGTGCCTGTGTTCGGGCAGAGTTTCGGATCCAGCCCATCAATGTCCAAGCTGATGTATACTTTATCGGGAAGGTGACTGACGATCTCCTCGGCGATGTCTTTCCACGACTGCCCATCGTAGGATCGTTCCTTGATGTCCTTGTCAAAATAGGTGATCACCTGGTAGTTGCTGTTGCGGATATAGTCCCATTCGTCCAGAGAATAGTCGCGGACGCCAGCCTGCACCAGCCTTTTAAGTTGAGGTATCTCTTTTAACGCATTGTACATCACGCTGGCATGACTGTAAATGAAATCTTCGTAGGACTTTCGCAGGTCGCAATGGGCGTCGATCTGAAGAATGCCGAAATCGCCGTGTTTCTCGCCGATGGCTTTCAGATAGCCGAGGGAGGTGCTATGGTCACCCCCGAGCAGCGCAACCAGTTTGTCCTGTTCCAGCAGGGGGCGGGTCTGATCGTACACCCACTTGTTCAGCAATGCGCTGCCCTCATTGATCTCTTTGAGCGATTTGCACATGAAGCTGTTCCGCTCCAGGACTTCGCCTTTGGAGGTGAAGTCGATGTAGAGTTCGGCTTCCTTGCGCAGATAGTCGCTCTTCATCAGGACCTTTTTGTCCGGCTGGCGCATATACAGACCCTGACGCCAGGCGTCGTTCGTTTCGGCGTCGAAAAGGTCGACCTGCATGGAAGCGTGAAAGACATGCTCGCAGGCGCGCGAGGTGCCGGCGCCATAACTGACGGTCACTTCCCAGGGTACCGGGAGGATAACGAGGCGGGCATCTTCTTCTCTGAACGGGAGACCAAAGATATTGTTCTTAGGGTTGCTGGGACCGTTGGAATTAAAGTTCGTTAGGTCTGTCATGTCGTGGGATGTCCATATATGAATAAAAACGGGACGCAAGTTAGTTCAGTATACAGACATGGCAAAATACGATGTTGGGGCGCAACGGGGCGGCGGGAATGTATGCATCGAAGGCGCGGACAAGCGAGGCCGGATCGTCGGCCGGCGGGCATGCGGAGAAACGTGCGGGCGGGACAGGGATGAATGCCCGGCGGATCCAATTTGCTTACTTACTAGTAGGTAAGTATATTTGGGCCGTGAAAAGACAACTACCCCTGCGCGAGAAACGGGAACTGCTGCCGACCAGGGCAGACATCCTGGTCAGGGCCGACGAGCTGATCCGGCGCCGGGGATTCAATGCCTTCAGTTATACCGACATCGCTGCCATCCTGGAGATCAGGAATGCTGCGGTCCACTACCATTTCCCGACGAAATCCGAGCTGGGGCAGGCGGTCATAGACAGGGAGATTGAAAGGCTGACCCTCTATCGCCGGGACTGCGGGGCCACGCCGGGGGACGAGCAGCTAAAGCATCTGGTCACCGCCTTTTACCATAACAGCCAACGGAATTATATTTGCCTGATGGGCTCGTTGCTCCCTGATTTTGCGACATTTGACAGCGAAATGCGGACGAAGGTCGCTGCGCTGTGCGACGCCATCCTCGGATGGCTGACAGAAAGCCTGGAGAGCGCGAGAGCAGCGGGGAGGCTGCGGTTCGAAGGACGGCCGCGCGAAAGAGCTGCGCTGGTTGCATCGACCCTATTGTCCTCCTTGTTGCTGTCCCGCGTGTCGGGGGAGCGTGTTTTTCAACAGATGGTGGACCGGATGCTGGAAGATCTGGGGGCCGGCTGGCGGACCTGCGATCTGCCGGAGCTGGAATGGCCATTCCCGGAATCGCATTCATTCACCTGATTCAGCGTATCAAAATAATCGATTCGTTATGAAAAGAGCAGTCGTTACGGGGATTGGAGCGATCACCCCGCTCGGAAACGATCCGGCCACGTTTTGGCGGCAACTGGTGGCCGGTGTCAGCGGCGCGGGTCCGATCACGCATTTCGACGCCAGCCGGTTCAAGACCCGTTTTGCCTGCGAAGTAAGGGGTTTCAGCCCCGGCGACCTCCTGGACAGGAGCGAGTTGAAACGAACCGATCTTTTTACGCAATATGCGTTGGTGGCCGCCGACCAGGCGATCAGGGATTCGGGTATCGATTTTTCCGGCATGGACCCCTTCGATACCGGCGTCATCTGGGGTTCGGGACAAGGCGGTATGGAAACGTTCGAAGAACAGGTAAAGGAATACGCCGATGGCGACGGCACGCCCCGCTTTAGCCCCTTTTTCGTTCCCAAACTGATCGCGAATATGGCCTCGGGCATGATCTCCATCAAATACGGTTTCATGGGGATCAATTACACGACGGTCTCGGCTTGCAGCACCTCCAATACCGCTTTCATGGATGCACTGACCTATATCCGGCTCGGCAAGGCGAAGGTCATCGTTGCCGGCGGGTCCGAAGCGCCGATCACCGCAGCCTCTTTCGGCGGATTTACGGCTATGAAGGCGATGTCCACGAGGAACGACGATCCGCAGCACGCATCCCGTCCGTTCGACGTGGAACGGGATGGGTTTGTGATGGGCGAGGGGGCCGGGGCACTGGTCCTTGAAGAATACGAACACGCCCGGGCGCGCGGCGCGCGCATTTATGCCGAGCTCGCGGGGGCCGCGATGACGGCAGATGCCTACCACATGACCTCCACGCACCCCGAGGGCGCGGGCGCCTTTCGCGCCATGTCGGACGCATTGAAAGACGCAGGGGTCGCCAAGGACGATGTCGATTACCTGAACGCGCATGCCACCTCCACTCCCGTGGGCGATCTCAGCGAGACGCTCGCCATCGGCCGGTTGTTCGGGGACACGCCTCCCAACCTGGTCATCAGCGGCACAAAGTCGATGACGGGCCACCTGCTGGGGGCCGCGGGCGCTATCGAAGCGATCGCCTGTCTGCTGAGCATCCGGGACGGCATCATCCCGCCCACGATCAATACGCATCACCCGGACCCCGCCATTCCTCCCGGATTGAGGATATTGCTGGGGCAGGCGCTCGAGCGACCGGTCAGGGTCGCCATGAGCAATACTTTCGGCTTTGGCGGGCACAACGGTATCGTGGTATTCCGGAAGGTATGAGCCGGGCGGCCGGGATGGCCGGGGTGGAATTTGCGGCGGCTGGTGACGGTTTTTGGAGTAACTTTGCGCCAGTATGAAAAGATTGCACATCATTATTCTAATCCTCATCGCCGTGTCCGTTGCCGTCCTCATCAGCTTCATGGGCAGCCTTTCCACCTACGAGACTATCGCTTCGGCCCGTCAGAAAAGCGGCAAGACCGTGACCATCATCGCTCACCTGGACAACCGGCAGCCGATCGAATACAATCCGGCGAAGGACCCGAACTATCTGGCTTTTCATATCAGTGATACGTTGGGCAATACGGCCAAAGTGGTTTATCATTTCGAGAAGCCTTACGACCTGGAAAAAGCCGAGCGGATCACCCTGAAAGGAAAAATGGTCGGGGGCGTTTTCGAGATCACGCGCAAAGACGGCATCCTCCTGAAATGCCCTTCCAAATACAAGGACGATCCCAATTATGCCCAGAAGGCCTTGAGCCAAAATTAATGTATGTAGCATGCACTATATCGGCGAACATCTGTTACCCGGGAAGATAGGTCATTTCTTTGCCCTTCTATCCTTTGCCGCCTCTTTTGTAGCCATCATCGCCTATTTCCGCGCTACCAATGCGAAGACGCCCGAAGAACAGACCGGATGGCGCAAGATGGGCCGGCTCGCCTTCTCGATCGATGTTTTTGCCGTTTTTGCAGTCTTTCTCACCATCGTTGCGATCATCGCCTCCAGATTGTTCGAATACAACATCGCCTGGGAGCATTCCAGCCGGGAGCTGAGCCCGCAGTACCTGCTGGCCTGTATCTGGGAGGCGCAGGAAGGGAGTTTCCTGTTGTGGAACCTTTGGGTATGCGTCATGGGGCTCATCCTGATCCGCAAGGCGGGTAAATGGGAATCTCCCGTTATGACGGTGATGAGCTTTACCAATTTCTGCATCGCCACGATGATCATGGGCATCTATGTCTTCGGACAGAAGATCGGTTTCAACCCCTTTATCCTCGTCCGTCAGACCGAGATGGGCATGAGCGCCCCGATCTTCAGTCAGCCGGGCTATCTGAGCATCCCGCAGATGCAGGACGGTCAGGGGCTGAATGCGTTGCTGCAAAACTATTGGATGGTGATCCATCCGCCAATCCTTTTCCTCGGCTTTTCTTCGACCGTCGTCCCGTTCGCCTATGCCATTGCGGGTCTGTGGAAAAAGCAATACGGGGACTGGACCCGCCCGGCGCT
>DASZYU010000345.1:0-8908 GCA_035545215.1 Puia sp. | reverse complement strand
GAATTCGCAGGCTCCAAAAGTGAAAGTCGTATCGGCTACGGCCGCCTCGGGCCATGTACCCCTGACAGAAGCCGAAATCGTGGTCAGCGGAGGCCGCGGCCTGAAGGGACCGGAAAACTGGGGGATGATCGAAGAGCTGGCCAGGGTCCTCGGCGCCGCCACTGCCTGCAGCCGGCCTGTCGCGGATGCTCACTGGCGTCCGCACAACGAACACGTTGGCCAAACTGGCATTGCCATTGCACCTAACCTGTATATCGCCATCGGGATTTCCGGCGCCATCCAGCACCTGGCAGGAGTAAACAGGAGCAAGGTGATCGTTGTTATCAACAAAGACCCCGAGGCGCCGTTCTTCAAGGCTGCCGATTATGGCATTGTCGGGGATGCTTTCGAGGTCGTGCCCAAAATGATCGACGCGGTTAAGAAATTGAAGGGAATTTCTTAGTTTCGCATAATATTTTATGAAGAAGATCGAACTGGAAATAGTGGCCTTATCACACAGCATCACGCAGACGCATTCTTACGCGGTCGTGCTTGGAGAGGTCAACGGGTTGCGTCGCTTGCCGATCGTAATAGGAGGATTCGAAGCTCAGGCCATTGCCGTAGCCCTGGAAAAGATGCACCCCAGCCGTCCGCTGACACACGATCTGATGAAGAATTTCATGAGCGCTTTCACCATCGATCTGCAGGAGATCATCATTTGCGATTTGCAGGAAGGTATCTTCTATTCCAAGCTGGTTTGCGTCAGCGAACATGATACCGTGGAGATCGATTCGCGTACCTCCGACGCGCTGGCCCTCGCCGTACGGTTCGGCTGTCCGATCTTCACCTATGAACACATTCTCGACAGCGCCGGCATCCTCATGGAGGACAGCTCATCCAAGAAGAAGAAATCGAGTTCGACGGCAACCGTATCCACGACCGAAGGCGGCGCCAGGGAAGACCTGAAAGCGCTGTCCATGGATGACCTCACTTCGCTGCTCAACGAAGTCCTGGAGCAGGAGGACTACATCCGCGCCATCGCTATCCGCGACGAAATCAACAGCCGGCGCAAAACCAGGTGACCTCCACATAGTCCATCGTATGCTTTCTTTCCCCGCTGCCAAGATCAATCTCGGATTGAGGATCCTCCGTCGCCGCGATGACGGATACCATGAACTGGAGACCGCATTTTACCCGGTGCCATTGAAAGACGCGCTCGAGATCCTCCGCAACTCCGACAAGACCACGTTCACCGGCTACGGTCTTCCCATCCCGGGAGACCCGGATGCGAATCTCTGTCTGAAAGCCTGGCAGATGCTGCGAAACGACTTCCCCACCCTCCCGGCGGTGCAGTTCCACCTGTACAAGAATATACCCGTCGGCGCCGGTCTCGGCGGCGGCTCCTCAGATGGCGCAACGACCCTTCTGGGGCTAAACCGGCAATTTCAGCTCGGTTTGACCGAGTCCCAATTGATCGAATATGCCTCCCGGCTGGGCAGCGACTGCCCTTTCTTTGTGCTGAATACGGCCTGTCTCGGAACCGGTCGCGGCGACGTGCTCGAACCCCTTAAGCTCGATCTCACCGGGTATACGCTCGTATTGGCAGACCCCGGCATCCACGTCGGCACTGCGGAAGCATTTTCGCTCTGCACCCCCGGGCAGAACAGCATTCCTTTAAAAGTGGTCCTCAGCCAGCCCGTCGCCGCCTGGCGTGGCCAATTGGTGAATGATTTCGAGGAGCCCATCTTTCGGCTGCATCCTCGCCTCCGGGTAGTGAAAGAAACGCTCTATGCCAACGGCGCGCTTTATGCCTCGCTCACGGGCAGCGGTTCCGCCTTTTTTGGCATTTTCGCGAAAGACCGGGCCCCATCTGTCAATCCCTTCCGCGAGCGAATGAATTATCGTATCTTGCCCTAAACCGATCGCCATCTTTTTCGATTCCAATATAGGATTCCTCGATCGAAACCTCGATTTCCTCGATCACCCCCGCTGACGATATCGTTCGATTTAACCGGGCATTTATGCTCATTGTCAGATTTTTACAATATTTATTACCAATTTTTATGCAGATACGTGCGAGCTTCTCGGGGCCGGCGCTCCATGACATACGACTGGAGGAAAGGTATGGCGCCCACAACTATCACCCCCTTCCTGTTGTCCTCAGCAGGGGATCAGGGGTTCACGTTTGGGATGTGGACGGAAAACGGTATTTCGATTTTTTAAGCGGGTATTCGGCTGTCAACCAGGGCCATTGCCACCCCCGGATCATCGCCGCGCTGGCGCAGCAGGCAAACCGCCTGACGCTGACCTCGCGGGCGTTTCACAGCGATCAACTCGGCCGCTACGCGGAATACATCACCCGCTATTTCGGGTACGACAAGGTCTTGCCCATGAATACGGGCGTGGAAGCCGTTGAAACGGCCATCAAGCTTTGCCGCCGCTGGGGCTATCAGGTGAAAGGTATCCCGGATGGCCGGGCGAAAATCGTCGTCTGCGCCGGCAACTTTCACGGGCGGACGACGACCGTCATTTCCTTTAGCACCGATGCGGAAGCCAACCGGCAGTACGGTCCTTATGCCCCAGGGTTCGTCCTAATTCCCTACAACGATACGGCATCCCTGGCCCGGGCATTGGAAGACCCCGATGTGGCGGGTTTCCTCGTTGAACCCATCCAGGGCGAAGCAGGCGTCGTAGTCCCGGATGACGGGTACCTGGCTGCAGCCAAAAAGTATTGCAAGTCGGCACGCGTCCTTTTCATCGCGGACGAGATCCAAACAGGACTTTGCCGGACGGGGCGAATGCTGGCCTGCGATCATGATTCGGTACGCCCCGACGTCCTGATCCTCGGAAAAGCATTGGGAGGAGGCGTCCTGCCGGTTTCCGCCGTCCTGGCCGACGATGAGATCATGCTCACGATCGGGCCCGGTGAACATGGTTCCACGTTTGGAGGCAACCCGCTTTCCTGCCACGTTGCGATGACCGCCCTGGCCGTCCTGAAGGAAGAACGGTTAGCCGAAAACGCCGCCGAACTGGGCCAGCTGTTCCGGAACGATATTCGGTCCCTGCAATCCCCCTTCGTCAGCGAAGTGCGCGGCAAAGGTTTGCTGAACGCCATCGTCATCCGACATCCGCACCCGGATGCGGCGTGGGAGCTTTGTCTCACGCTCAGGGATAACGGCCTGTTGGCAAAACCGACGCACGGCGACAAGGTCCGGTTCGCTCCGCCGCTGGTCATTACCCGCGACCAACTGGGCGAATGCCTGGGTATTATAAAACACAGCCTGGGCAAACTATCCGGGTAAAAATCGGTAGCTTAGCCGCATGCACCAGGTAACCACCGCAGCCCACGAAGAACAGCACATGCGCAGTTCGGAGATCCTGACGGATATCGTCATCGGCATGTCCGACGGTCTGACCGTTCCATTCGCGCTGGCGGCCGGACTCAGCGGCGCCGTCGGACCGACCCATCTCAACCTGATCTGGATCGCCGGCCTGGCGGAAATTGCCGCAGGTTCTATTGCTATGGGCCTTGGCGGTTACCTGGCGGGAAAGACCGAAATGGATCATTATAATTCCGAGCTGCGGCGCGAATACGACGAAGTGGACAGGGTGCCCGACCGCGAACGCGACGAGGTGCGCGAATTCTTTTCGGGCCTGGGTCTGAGTAAGGATGTACAGGATAAGGCGGTTGATGAAATGACAAAGGACAGGGACAAATGGGTGGATTTCATGATGAAATACGAGTTGGGACTGGACAAGCCCGATCCGCAACGGGCACGTAAAAGCGCTTTCAACATCGGCTTGTCCTATATCGTCGGTGGCCTCATTCCGCTGAGCCCGTATTTCTTTGTCACCGACGGCCTCAACGGTCTCAAGATCTCTGCCGTCATCACGCTTTGCTGTCTGTTCCTCTTCGGCTATTTCAAAAGCAAAATGACCGGGATCAATGCCTTTAGCGGCGCCATCCGCGTCATGGTCATCGGGGCGCTGGCTGCCGGATGCGCCTTCGCCGTGGCCAGGCTCATACAGGCCTGACAGCCGGCCCCTATTTTTTTTTTGCCTGACCCTCCTTTTCCCCGCGCCGGTTCTCTTTTACCGGCAGGTCGGGCAGCAGGCTCGCTACCAGGACGATCGCAGTGCCGCCCAGGACCAGGAAGATACCCGCACGGCGTTCCGGGCAGATGCCCCGGTAGCAGGCCGTGTACAACATGTACGATTTGACTCCGAACGCAAAGGCCATCGCAGCAACGAGGATATTGGCCCTTTTGGCCCATACCCGCGGGATCAGGAAAAGGACGATATCGATCACCGCAAAAAAGATCAATATTTTCCCGGGCCTGCCGTAAATATTCTGTTCCGAAAAGAATCCGGTAAACTCCTTTTGGAGATCCGGGTAGAAAGCCCAGGGCATGAACGAGGCCGCGATCACGATGAATGCCCCTGCCACTCCGACCCATTGCGAATTTTTCATGCCGCGAATATAAGGCTTTCAGGCGCTGGCACGAGCCCTATCCGGCAGTACGCTTCCCGCCTTCCGCCCTCGCCGGTTTTGCCTATCTTCACCGGACGCCCAAAAAAAAGATAGGCTTGCCTGTCCTGTTTTTTTTGGCGCGGAAAAATTGCAGGCGAGAATGGCAGCCTTCAACGAATGGGTACAAAAGGTCCTCGACGGCCGTTTCGTCGGCGGCGCCCCACTGGAAGACAGCGAGGCAAGGTTGCTTAAAAGCCGGACCGAGATCGTTACCGACGGCCCGTTCCTCGAATCCAAGGAGATGATATCCGGGTATATGATCATCAATGCCGAAAACGTCGAAGAAGCGACGCGTCTGACCAGCGAATGTCCGTTGCTGGGGGAATTCAGGCTCGAGGTGCGCAAACTGAAACCCATGGCATAATCTCTTCCGATGTCCACCGAATCCAGGGATCCAATACTATTGCTCGACCATCTTTTTCGGCACCAGTCGGGAAGGATGGTCGCCATTCTGACCCGTCTTTTTGGCATTCACAATCTCGAGCTCGCCGAAGACGTTCTGCAGGACACTTTGCATGAGGCGCTCAGGACCTGGGAGGAAGGGGCGATTCCCGACAACCCGGAGGGGTGGCTGATGGTCGTGGCAAAACGAAAAGCCATCAACGTCATCAAACGCGAGAAATTCTACCGGTCATTTGCCGGCGACATGGACACCCTGCTAAAGTCCGAATGGACTGCGGCCTATGCGATGGATCAGTTCTTCCTCGAAAACGAGATTAGGGATAGCCAGCTGCGCATGATCTTCACCTGCTGTCACCCCGACCTGCCCGTGGAAGCCCGCGTGGCCCTGACGCTCCGGACGCTGTGCGGCTTCAGCATCGCGGAGATCGCCGCGGCCCTCCTGACGAGCGAGGCCAACGTCCAAAAACGCCTTTACCGCGCCAAAGAGAAGATACGCATCGAGCACATCGATTTTGCCGTGCCCTCCGGACAAGATCCATGGCTACTATACCGCGCTTGCCCACCTGAAGCCGTCCTCCGTGATCAAGTTGAACCTCGCCATCGCTGCCGGCAAGAAGGACGGTCCCCGTGTGGCGATTGACCAGTTACACCGGCTGGAACAGCACAAAGCGCTGCAAAATTACTATCTCCTGTATGCGGCGTTGGGTGAATTCTATTGTCAACTGGGCGCCGGCGAACATGCCACCGATTATTTTCTTCGGGCAAAAAGCCTTTCCCGGTCGCCCGCCATCCGCGATCTGCTTGATCGCAAACTGTCTACCGCCCGAACACCACGCGGTCCAGATAAGCGTTCCTGAATTTTCCATGGGGGTCGTGCTGCCGGAGCAGGGCCTGAAAAGCGCCCATTTTCGGATACAGCTCCATCAACCGCGTATGCGGCATCGCAAACAACTTCCCCCAGTGTGGCTTCGCCCCGAACGGAAACAGTGCCTGCTCGATGCGTCCGCAGGAACTGACATTCACCTGCTGAAGCAACCGTGCCAGGCATCGGTTGACACCAGCAAGGCGCCCCAAATCCCTTTTTGCCGTGATGGCCGAATTGCTTATTTTGACGTACTTAAAACAGACCCTGTGGGCTATGAGTACTCCGAGCTTTCCGGATAAGGACGTTGCGCGTTTGGCTTTTATGCTCCGATTGGTGGATACCCTGTATTCCATGCCGGATGCTTTTGCTATAGAGGAGGCCGTTTGCCGGATGCTTGCGGAATTTTTACGCGTGGAACATGCCTGCTTCGTTCTGATCGGCCCCGATCGCCGCGAAATCAACATCCACAATGAATACATTCGCGAAAAGTGCGCGAGCCTGGCCCGTGCCTGGTCCGCATTCCAGCCGCGGTCGTTGACCGTCGCGATCGAGCGCGAACAACCCTTCATCCTTGACGATGCGGTGGTGTCGGAAATGATCGATCAGCAGGAAAGAGACTTTTATGAATCCAACCGTATCCGGTCGTGCATGGCATTTCCCGTCGCAAAAGACAAACTGACCATGAGCTATATCGCCTTTGCGGACTCGCTCCCGCGACACTGGACCGCGCCCGATATCTCGCTCGTTCATGAGACCGCCAAACGCACCGCCGCGGCCATCGACCGGGCAGGTGCAGCCGACCGGCAGAACACGCGTAACGAAGAAATCCGGCGCAAGTACGAACAGCAACTGGCCGACCTCCACCGGCTGCGCATAGAACGCGAGCGGCTCATTCAGCTGCTCAATGCACAAATGGAGCGTTTGAATAAGGTCCTGCGCCGCGTCGTCGAAACCGCCGCGACAGGATCCGATGCTCCCTCTGCCCCTGTCCTGCCCGTATGAACGTTGCCAACCGGAAAAGTCAGCGCATACCATTATCCGACGGCGCAATCTTTGGGCGCCAGGCTTCCCAACGCCGCCACCTTCACCGGTGTATCGCTATTCTTTTCAAGTCTGAAAAACTGGTCATCAGCCGGCTGACCCCCGACAGCCACCGAAAGAACCTCCTCACCAGGCTCGATGTGAACAACACAGCCGCGCTCGTCCGCCCGGCCGTCGTGCAACGCCCGATCCGGGCTGCAGCCCGCCGCAGCTTATCTGGCCGGACTAACGGTCGGGTTCTATCGGGGTATCGATCACCTGCGAACGCTGAACCAGGAGAAAACGGTGCTCAGGCCCGGCGCAGACGCCACGGCCGCGGCGGGTTATAAAGGCCGGCAGGAGGCATTACGCAACGATCGTTGATGAGTCGCCCTGCTGCGCCACAGGACGGTTGCGCCAATAATTGGCCAGCAGCGACCCCGAAATATTCATCCACGGGCTGAATACCGCTGCAGCGAGCCGCCGGGAATAGCCGACGAAGCGACGGTCCCGAGGTGCTGCAAGGATTCCACCCTTGCCGCAAAACGACCCTTCAGCTGTTCTGTCTCACCAGAGACCGCCGCAAACGTCCCGGATGATTGTTCTCCCCGCAAGAATGCCCGCCGCCGACTCTGCGGGCGGCGGAGTCTCTATGTAGTATCGGGCCGTAATTCTTTCGATCGCTGCGACCTGCCGTCCTTTCCCGGAGTCATTCCGGAAAGGCGTGGTCGCAATTTTAAAATAAGTGTCAAATTAACACTAAATTTGCCGCGCTTTTTCGCGGCCCGTGCATGGAATAACGCAGGGAGCTCCGCCGGCTGAGAACCGGTAGCCAACAACCGGCCGCGTGCGCCGCATCGGATAGAAGAATGCGACTGGCTTACCAGGTCTTCGGACCCCGGTCCTTCGCTTCTTTAATGTTGAGTGGATTGGTCCCTATCACCTGTCCCTGGAGCGCGGCCATCGCCTTTTTTGCGTCTTCATCCTTCTTCATTTCGACGATCCCCTTCCCCCGGCTGAGACCGGTGATGGGGTCGATCAGGATGCGGGTATAATCCACCCAGCCAAAAGGATTGAACAAACGTTGGAGATCGAATTTGTCGTAGTGTTTCGGAAGCCCCGATATGGTCATTCGCATAAAACAAATATATACTAAAAAAACGCCTTCGGGCATTCTTTGTCGTTCCGTGTCCGCCGGGGCGCGTGTCGTCGGTCCGGGCATCGCTTCCGGCGTTCTCCCGTCCGGGCGGCTCAGGGTCTTGGGCCTTTGGCGCAAGTGCCGGCCGGACCTGGTCCACCCAGGTTCAATTTAAGAATTATTTGATACTGGACATCAAACGATTAGCTGGCACCTGCGAAAACGCCTTGCGTCAATTGTCGCTTCTGCCGTAAACGAACGATTGTTAACGGTCCATTCATCCCTCTGCGGTTGCCAATAGGCTGAGGATATGATATACTGTACCTTTGGCGGTACGAAAACAGAGGACGAATATGAATTCCATTCGCAAAATAGGCCCAAAAAAAAGACCGCCCGACGGCGGTCCTTGCGCCTTGCAGCGCTTTTGCGAGGTTCCGAGCAGATTCGAACTGCTGTAGAAGCTTTTGCAGAGCTCTGCCTAGCCACTCGGCCACGGAACCAATAAGCAACTCAAGCAATTGACGGTCCGCCAAACGCGGTGCAAGTCTATTTTTTTGAGTGGCTGCAAAATTAAGATATTTTCGTACAAGTTTAAAAAATATTATGCAGCCAATCCTTGAAAGCGAACTCATTATCAACGCTCGCGGCGCCGTTTATCACCTCGACATCCGGCCGGACGAACTGGCCCCCCTGGTCCTGACCGTCGGCGATCCCGGGCGCGTCGAAAAGGTCAGCCGGTATTTCGATTCGATCGAACACCGCAGCAGCCACCGCGAATTTGTCTCGCATACCGGGCGCGTCGGTTCGAAGAGACTGACGGTCGTCTCGACCGGTATCGGCACCGATAACATCGACATCGTCCTCAACGAGCTGGATGCCCTTGTCAACATCGATTTCGCGACCCGCACCGTCAAACGCAGCCTCACTACGCTTACCATCGTCCGGATCGGTACGGCGGGGGCGCTGCAGAAAG
>DASZYU010000344.1:0-3492 GCA_035545215.1 Puia sp. | reverse complement strand
CCTCTATCTGGCTGTCGGTGATGGGGATACAACCCGTTGTCACACAACTGCCGTGGATATAAATATCACCCCCGGGCTGAAGCGAATCGCTGAGCATGCGATCGGAGGCGTTCGGATAGTTCAGCCCCAGCGAAAGATGGTACTCGCTTTTCGGGTTGAACTCATTGATGTAATAAAAACCCTCCGGCGTCTGGTAATCCCCTGCCATCCGTTTGGGTCCGAGCGTTCCCGCGAGCGCGCAGATCTTATAGGTCTTGAACAGCTTGTATTTCTCCTGCGACGAATTCTTGACCCAAACCTCCAGCTCGCTGTCGTATTTGAACGACCGGATATATACGTAGCGCGCCGGCCAGACGAGGTTCTTCTCTTTGAATTGCTTCATGAGCGTATCCTCCTTGCGGTGAAGCATTTCCGCCACTTTCGGCGTAACCCCGCGCTGGTAATCGATGAACCGTATGGAAGAGGCCGAATTTTGCGCGCAAACGCTGCCGATGGAAAGGTATCCGACGACGGCCGTTTGGAGGAGCGGCAGGAAATAACATTTTGCGTGCATACGATAGGGACGAACTCCGTCCGGGAATCCATCCCAAAGGTGCAAAAAACCTGCCATATTTTATAGCATCTTGGGCTTTTTATAACATATCCGGCCTATAGGTTCCCACGTGCGGACTGTTCCCGCTCGATCGCTTCGAACAATGCCTTGAAATTGCCCTTGCCAAAGCTTTTTGCACCCTTTCTTTGAATGATTTCGAAAAACACGGTAGGCCTGTCCTCAACCGGCCTGGTGAAAATCTGTAATAAGTAACCCTCGTCGTCCCGGTCGACCAGGATACCCAGCTCTTTCAGCGGCCCCAGGTCTTCGTCGATGCTGCCGACCCTGCGAAGCAGATCGTCGTAATAGCTGGCGGGTACCTGAAGGAACTCTACTCCCCTGTCCCGAAGCTGGGTCACGGTGCGCACGATATCGGCGGTCGCCAGCGCCACATGCTGGACGCCTTCTCCCCGATAGAATTCCAGGTACTCTTCGACCTGCGATTTTTTCTTCCCTTCGGCGGGTTCGTTGATCGGGAATTTGACGAACCCATTCCCGTTGCTCATGACTTTGCTCATCAGCGCGGAATATTCCGTCGAGATATCGTTGTCGTCGAAAGAGAGGATATTTCGGAAACCCATCACATCCTCGTAGAACCGGACCCAGGGATTCATTTGGTTCCAGCCGACATTGCCGACACAGTGGTCGACATACTGCAAGCCGGTAGCAGGCGGATTGTAAGCCGATTGCCATGCCCGAAAACCCGGCTGGAACGTTCCCTTGTAGCCCTTCCGTTCGACGAACAGGTGCACGGTTTCGCCGTAGGTATGGATCCCGCTGAGGACCACTTTTCCTCCGTCGTCGGAAAGCGTCGTTGGCTCCATATAGCTCTTTCCTCCCCGTGAAGTGGTCTCGCGCCACGCGCTTGCGGCATCGTCGACCCTTAATGCCAGCACTTTCACCCCATCGCCATGGAGATGCGTGTGCTTTGCGATCGGATGATCGGGATGAAGCGCGGTGGTAAAAACGAAGGTCAGTTTGTTCTGCCGGACAACATAGCTGACCTTTTCTTTGTCGCCCGTTTCGGGGCCACTGTAGGCCAGCGACTGGAAGCCGAAAGCTGTTTTATAATAATGCGCCGCCTGTTTGGCGTTGCCGACATAGAATTCGACATAATCGGTCCCCTGCAACGGCAGGAAATCAGTAGACATATAAATAATTTTTGATTTAGAAAGTTCGGATGGTAAATGGCTCGAACGCACTCAGGCCCCGACGACCGCGCCGCGACGGATACGCGTATTCGTCTCCACCTGGAGGAAGGGATGCAAACGCTTGTCGTCGAAAATCTTATGGGAATAGTCCGGTCGCATGATCGCTCCGGTAAAGGTAGAATAATTTTCGGTCACCGTCAACCCGATTGCACCCGCAAAATAACCGTATTTTTTCTAGTTTTGTCTATCTTCGACCCGTGGACCGATCGTCCCGTAAACCAGCAACCATGTTAAAAGTAGGTATCTTAGGCGGAGGTCAATTAGGAAGGATGCTGTTGCAGACCGCTGCCAACTATCCGGTGGAGACCTATGTCCTGGAAAACGACGAGAACTGTCCTGCAGCCCATCTTTGCCATCATTTCACGAAAGGGGATATCCGAAACTTCGACGACGTCTACCGCTTTGCCAAAGGGCTCGATGCGGTGACTATCGAGATAGAATCCGTCAACGAAGACGCGCTCGAAAGACTCGAGTCGGAAGGCGTACACGTCTATCCAAAACCCTCCGCACTCCGGACGATCAAAAACAAGATCACGCAAAAACAATTCTACTCGGGCAACAGTATCCCGACGGCGGAATTCATCGTGACCGAAAACCTCGATGGCCTGCGCAGACGGACCGATTTCCTGCCGGCGGTTCACAAGATCGGCATGGGCGGTTACGATGGCAAAGGCGTACAGGTGCTGAGCACCGTGGAAGACGTCGAAAAAGGTTTCAATGCGCCCTCTGTCCTCGAAAGACTGGTCCAGGTCGAAAAGGAGATCTCGCAGATCATCGCAGTAGGTCAGAAAGGCGAAACTGCCATCTATCCCCCGATAGACATGGTCTTCGATCCGCGGCGCAACCTGCTGGATTACCAGATCAGTCCGGCCGAGCTGCCGCAGAACGTCCTCTGGAAACTGGAGGCCGTTTCGTTACGCGTCGTCAAAGAGCTGAAAAGCCCGGGTATTTTTGCGGTGGAGCTTTTCGTCACAAGACAGGGAGAGGTCTATGTCAACGAGACGGCGCCCCGCGTGCACAACAGCGGTCATCACACGATCGAAGGCAACTATAGCTCGCAGTTCGACATGCTCTGGCGGGTAATGCTCGGCTATCCTCTGGGGAATACGGAAGCCATCCTGCCCGGAGCCATCGTCAACCTCGTCGGCGAAGAAGGCTGCCAGGGCGAAGTCTATTATGACGGTCTCGACGACGTCCTGCAAATGGACAACGTTTTCGTGCACATCTATGGGAAGAAAGAAACGCGGCCGGGACGGAAGATGGGGCACGTGACGATCATAAGCCGCGAAAAACAGGACCTGATCTACAAGGCGCACAAGATAAAGAACACCCTGAAAGTCATCAGCAAAGAAGCGGCGGCGGCCAATGCCGCTGCCGCAGCACTCGCGCTGCAACAGCAGCCGGTAACCGAAATGCGGGACAGACCCATCGGGCAATAAGGATCCCGGCATAAAAAAACGGACATGAGCAATCCACTGGTTGGTATCATCATGGGCAGCGACAGCGACCTACAGATCATGAAGGCCGCTTCCGAAATGCTCGAAGAATTCAGTATCCCTTTCGAACTCACGGTGGTCTCCGCGCACAGGACGCCGCTCCGGATGGTGCAATACGCCGTCCAGGCCGCCGACCGGGGAATAAAGGTCATTATCGCTGGCGCGGGCGGGGCCGCGCACCTGCCCGGCATGA
>DASZYU010000343.1:0-6461 GCA_035545215.1 Puia sp. | reverse complement strand
GAGCACCGTATTGTCGAGCAGATAAGCGACCAATAATCCCAGGCCGGCTCCGACCAGCAACAGCCCCCATTTGAGATTGCGAAAAGGCGCAGGCCGCGGGCGTTCGGGCCTGATACTTGGATCCAGCCCCTTTTCGATCATGGCCATATTCTCTTTGTTCCGCATGTAGCGCAAGCCGAAGATCACGGCGCCGATCGACAGGGTCATTATGATCAACCAAAAAAAGACTAATACATCGGGTCCCATATTTGTTTCATTTTTACGTTTAATGTTCGGGTTTACAATACCTCAGACTACGCATAAAGATCGCAGGTTACAGTTTCGTCCCAAATCGACCCGCTTTTTTTGTATCTTGAAGAACATGTAACCTATTGGCGGAACACCTAGTCTTATAAGACGTGACACATATCGAACTCACTGATACAGAAATCATTAAGAAAGTTCTGCAGGGCGAGCAGGCGGTCTACGCCCAGCTGGTCCATCGTTATCAGCAATATGTGTTCACCCTGGCGTTTCGTTTTACCGACAACCGGGAAGACGCCGAGGAGATCGGCCAGGATGTGTTCGTAAAGGCATACCGCTCCCTGGCGGATTTCAGGGGAGATTCGAAATTCAGCACCTGGCTGTTCACGATCGTGCGGACCAGCTGTATCACTTTCTTGCGAAAAAAGCGGCTGGAAACGACCTCCATCGACAACGAGCGGACCCTGGTCCAGCTCGAAAACAGGGAATCGGGTTTCAACGCGAACACCGTGGAACAAAAATCACGGCATGCCATGGTCAACCAGGCGATCCGCATGCTCAGCCCCGACGACGCGCAGCTCATCACCTTATTCTATAAAGGCGAGCAGTCGCTTGAGGAAATCGGCAAGATCATGGGCTATGACCCCAATACCATAAAAGTCAAGCTGCACCGGGCAAGACATCGTTTAAAAGATAAACTGGAAAAACACTTTAGCTATGCGCATGAATACTGAGCAACCGATGGAAGAACGTCTCTGGAATTATATCGACGGTCTGTCATCTCAGGCCGAAAAGTCAGCGATCGAAGCATTGCTGACAGAGGATCGCGAGTGGCGGGAAAAATACAACGAATTGCTGAACATCCATCGTCTGCTGGACGCCTCCGAGCTGGACGCCCCTTCCATGCGGTTCACGCGCAACGTGATGGAGGAAATAGCCCGTTTTCACGTGGCGCCGGCCACCAGGACCTATATCAATAAGAATATCATCCGCGGCATCGGCGCCTTTTTTCTAACGATGATCCTGGGTCTGACCGTCTTCGTCCTGACGCGTTTCAATTGGACCGGCGGCTCATCCGATAACGTTGCCGCCAAAGACATCGATCTGGGGTTGAGCAAATTGAAGAATGTCGACGTCTCGAAGGCTTTCAACGGCGCCTATATCACGGTCTTCATGCTCATCGCCGTCGTGATGGGTTTCATTTTGCTCGATCTCTATTTGCAAAGAAAAAAGACCGCCGCTAATCCCTGAATTTCTTTTTGAGCGCCTGCAATTTGGCCTGAAAATTATCCGGTTCTTCCCTGGGAACGCGCGGAAGCGAAGTACGGGGACGCGGCCCCTGCGATGACGAGCCATGCGCCTGCGCCGAAGCTTTCTTATCGCTCTTTTGCGTAGGCGTCCCTTTCATCGACAGCGATATCCGTTTGCGCGCGATGTCGACTTCCAGCACGGTCACCTTCACTTTCTGCTGCAGACGGACCACCGAATTGGCATCGGAAACGAAGGTATTGCTCAGCTGCGAGATATGCACCAGCCCGTCCTGTTTCACCCCGATGTCGACAAAGACGCCGAAATTCGTGATATTGGTGATGATGCCCGGGACAGTCATACCCGGCTTGAGATCCTCCATCGTCCGGATACTTTCTTCGAACCGGAATTCCTCTATCGGGCTCCGCGGGTCGCGTCCCGGTTTCTCCAGCTCGCTCAGGATATCATTGATCGTGAACTCGCCGGCCGATTCGCTGACGTATTTTTTCCGCACGACCTTTTTGCGCAGCTCCTCGTTTCGGATCAGATCGCCGACGGAACAATTCAGATCGGCAGCCATGGCTTCCACCAACGGGTAGCGCTCGGGATGCACCGCACTGTTATCGAGCGGGTTGGCCGCACCGGCGATTCGAAGGAAACCCGCGCATTGCTCGAAGGTCTTGGGGCCCATCATGCTCACTTTTTTCAATTCCTCGCGCGCGGTGAAGGCGCCATTCTTCGCCCGGTATTCCACGATATTCCTCGCAAGCGTTCCGCTCAGCCCGGAGACATAGGTCAGCAGGTGCTTGCTGGCGGTATTCAGGTCCACGCCCACATGGTTGACACAACTGACAACCACCCGGTCCAGCTCCTCTTTGAGCCTGGTCTGGTTCACATCGTGCTGGTATTGGCCGACGCCGATCGATTTGGGATCTATCTTAACCAATTCGCTCAACGGATCGAGCAGGCGACGGCCGATGCTTACCGCCCCCCGGACCGTAACGTCTTGATCCGGGAATTCCTCTCTTGCCACCTCGCTGGCGGAATAGATCGAAGCCCCGCTTTCATTCACCATGAAAACACTCACGGGTCGCCCGAATTCGATCCCGCGAACCAGCTGCTCTGTCTCCCGGCCGGCCGTACCGTTACCGATGGCGACCGCTTCGATGGCATAGCGTTCTACCAATGCCTTCAGCTCCGATACGCTGGCCGCGGCCTCGTTCTGCGGCGGGTGCGGATAGATGGTACTGTTGTGCAGGAAGTTGCCCTGCGCATCGAGACACACGACCTTGCAACCGGTCCGGAAGCCCGGATCCAGCGCCAGGACGCGTTTCGAACCGAGCGGCGAGGCCAGCAACAACTGACGCAGGTTTTCGGCGAATACGCGGGTAGCCTCCTCGTCTGCCTTGTTCTTACTGATCAGGCGGAACTCGTTTTCGATGGAAGGCTTCAATAGCCGGTCGAAAGAATCCTCGATGGCTTTCCGGACCTCCACAGCCGCCGGGCTCGCATTCCTGACGAACAATCTGTCGAGATCGTCCACCGCCGACTGTCTGTCGATATCGAGGTCCATGATCAGGTAGCCCTCCTTCTCTCCGCGACGGATTGCGAGAATGCGGTGCGATGGACAGTCCGCCAGCAAACCTTTGAAATCGAAGTAATCGCGGTATTTCTGCGCCTCTTCCTCGTCTTTCCTGGCAGCGATGACCTTGCTCGTCAACGCGGCGCTTTGCGTGAACAACTGGCGCACCCTATTGCGCGCCTGTTCATGCTCGGAGACCCATTCCGCCATGATATCCCTGGCGCCCTGCAGGGCCTCCTTCACGTCCTTCACCAGTTCGCCGACATAGGGGCCGGCGGCGGTTTCGGGCTCCGCGCCGCCCTGCTCGAACAGCAACCTGGCCAGCGGCTCCAGACCCTTTTCGATGGCCGCGCTGGCCCTCGTCTTTCGCTTGGGCTTATACGGTAGATAAATATCCTCCAGCGCGGTGGCGTCGAAACAGGTTTCGATCCGCGTCTTTAATTCCGGGGTCAGTTTGCCCAGCCCTTCGATGGTCTTGAGCACCGTTTCCTTCCGTTTGTCGAGCTCGGTGAAATACCTGATCTGCCCGACGACATCGTTGATCTGCACCTCGTCCATGTTGCCGGTGGCTTCCTTCCGGTACCGGGCCATAAAAGGGACCGTAGCTCCTTCCGCCTGCAGATCGAAAATGTTATTGATTTGCCGGATGCTGAAATGCAGCTTCTCCGCGATCTTTTGAATATTGACAGCTTCCATGGTATATCTCTTTTCTCTTCCTCAAAAGGGTGGCAAATGTACTGTCCCGGCATGAATTATTAAAGCCATCGGCAGGTTATTTTTGCGCACATATTGCCTAACTTGCAGTTATGGATATCAAAAATAATATTCTGCAAACGATCGGACATACCCCGCTGATCCGCCTCAACCGGCTGACCAGGGACCTTCCCTGCACGGTGGCCGCCAAGGTGGAATACTTCAACCCCGGCAATTCCGCCAAGGACCGCATGGCACTGAAGATGGTAGAGGTCGCGGAAAAGGAAGGCAAACTAAAACCCGGCGGCACCATCATCGAATGTACCTCGGGGAATACCGGTATGGGCCTGGCGCTCGCCGGCGTCGTCAAGGGTTACAAATGCATTTTCACCACCACCGACAAACAATCCAAGGAAAAAATAGACATCCTCAAGGCATTGGGCGCCGAAGTGATCGTATGCCCCACCAATGTAGAACCCGGCGATCCGCGTTCGTATTATTCGATCGCGCGGCGTCTGGCAAAAGAGATTCCCAATTCGTTTCATGCCAATCAGTATGACAACCTTTCCAACCGGCTCGCGCATTATGAGACCACGGGGCCGGAGATCTGGGAACAAACGGGAGGTAAGATCACCCATCTCGTCGTGGCCACCGGAACAGGCGGCACGGTTACCGGTACAGCCAAATTCCTGAAAGAAAAAAATCCGGCCATCCAGGTATGGGCCATAGACCCCTATGGCTCGTTGCTCACCAAATACTTCCGGACCGGCGAGATCGACATGAACGAAGTGCACCCGTACGTCACGGAAGGCATCGGCGAAGATTTCGTACCGGCCAACTATGATATGCGATACGTGGATGTCTTCGAACAGGTGACCGACAAGGATGCCGCCCTGATGACGCGTCGTATCGCGCGCGAAGAAGGGCTGTTCTGCGGATACAGCGCCGGCACAGCCATGCAGGGCCTGATGCAGCTGAAAGACCTGCTGAAAAAGGGCGACCTCGTAGTCGTCATCCTGCACGACCACGGCAGCCGGTACGTCGGCAAGGTCTACAACGACCAATGGATGATCGAACGCGGTTTCCTGGCCGTCAAAACGTTCAGGGATATCATCGCGGGACGCGGTGCGAAGCGGCTGATCGCCACAGGACCCGAAAATACCGTCGGCGAAGCGTTCGAACTGATGCAGAAATACCACATCGAGAATCTTCCCGTGCTGAAGGATGGGCAACCCATCGGGGCGATCAGTGAAGGCGGGCTTTTCAACCGCCTCATGAACAACGGTTCGGATATCAAAAGCAAGAAGATCGCAGAAGTACTGGAAAAGCCCTACCCTGTCGTGTCGTTCGACACGCCGGTCGAACGGCTCAGCACGCTCATCAGCAAGGACAACGGGGCCGTTCTCGGCAAGGATGACAGCGGGGACTACCACATCGTCACCAAGTACGATGTCATACAGGCCCTCGGGGGGTAAAGGCCCTGCCATCGACAACGCAGAAAGAACGCTATCGTAGTTTTACGACACTGCTGCGTAATTGCTGCGACACCGAAATAAAGCAAAACCTCTCTTGACCGGTGTACTTTAACAATTTATTTTTGGGGTATCATTTGATCGTCGATCCCTTATCCGACATCCTGTGAACCAAGCTATTGGTAAAGATCCTCTGACCGCGAAGAACCGACCGCCGCATGGCGGTGAAGCCCTAATCCATAATCCTGTTCAAGACCACCGATTTGGTCGCCCTAAAGACTAAACTTACTTCGAAATCCAACGTCCGAAAAGCCGAAAAAGCAGTCCTGATGCACCACGCGCTGCTTACCGCCCAAACCTCCTGCTAAATAAGATCGTAAGAGCATCCCGTTTAGCAGGAGGCCTTCACCGAAGACGCGGGCCGTTTTTGAATCCTTTCTTGCGCGCAGCCGGCCTTTGAATAACTTCGCCCATGCCTTCTTTTACCGATCATCTCGGCAGAACCATCTTTTTGCCGCGGGTACCCCGCCGGATCGTTTCGCTTGTCCCATCGCAAACCGAACTGCTCTATAGCCTGGGCCTGGACGAGGCCGTCGCGGGCATCACCAAATTTTGCATTCACCCCGAGGCCTGGTTTCACACCAAACCACGCATAGGTGGTACAAAGGCCATCGATGCCGCCCGGGTCGACGCCCTCCACCCCGATCTGATCATCGCCAATAAAGAAGAAAATGAGAAACCGCAGATCGAAGCGCTGGCGAACCGCTACCCGGTATGGATCAGCGACGTGAAAAACCTGGAGGACGCACTGGCAATGATCCGTGCGGTGGGCAGCCTGACAGACACAGCCGGCCGGGCGACGGCGATAGCCGGCGAGATCGCCCGGGAGTTCGCCGGTCTTTCGGATGAACGGTCTGTCGCCGCCGGCCGGGGCGACGACCGGGACGACGCCTTTCCTCCCGCTGCCTATTTCATTTGGAAGGACCCCTGGATGGTAGCGGGAAAAGATACCTTCATCGATGATATGCTTCGTCACTGCGGTTTCAGGAACATCTATGCGGATACCGAACGCTATCCGTCCGTACAGCTGTCCGATCTTGCCGCGCTCGCCCGCCCGGTCATCCTGCTCTCTTCGGAGCCCTATCCTTTTCGGCAACGACATGTCAAAGAGGTGAGCGAGGTCCTCCCCCATGCCACGATCCTGTTGGTAGATGGCGAACTCT
>DASZYU010000342.1:0-3836 GCA_035545215.1 Puia sp. | reverse complement strand
CGAATTCGCAGAAAGCTGGACGACCGTTGCCGTGCCCCCCGTTTCTTTTACAGCATATGCGTTCGGGTTGACCGCAATCACCTTCATCGGCGTTTGCAGCAAGACATTGGCGAAAGCCTTGCCGGAAAAAACGTTCTTCCGGACAACGAAACCCGACTTGGTATCGGGAAGCGCTACCGCTCCGGTCACCAGTGCGGCTTTGAGACGCACGGCCACGCGCGGCGCGACGGCCTTGCCGTTTAGGTTGTTGGAGAAGACGATGACGCTGTCGCCGGCAGTCGATACCGTGTCGGCGATGATGGCGGCATAGACCTGCGCATCGAGGTTGTTGAGGCTTTCCTGCGCCGCCTGGTGCACCTTGCTGATCCCGTATTTCCCCAATTGGGAAGCGTCCCCCGGAAGCGTCCCAAGCAGGATGCCTTCCGCCGATGTGCCGAGTTGGGCGGCCAGTGCGGCCCCATAGCTCAACGCTTCGAGCGAAGCCTTTTTAACGTGTCCTTCCGAATGATCGATGAAGATGAAAACTGCCATAATATGATTTGCGAATTGAAAAAAGTTTAAATTAACCTGGCTTCTTCGTGGAGCAGCCTGATCAGTTCGCCGGGGTTGTCCGCCGGCACCAGCCTGACGCCCGCTTTCGCAGGAGGCAGTTCAAAGGAAACAATCGTGGTCAGTGGTTCGGCGGCGACCGGTTCGACTGTCTTCAACGGTTTGGTGCGCGCGCTCATAATGCCTTTCATATTCGGAATGCGTTGTTCGGCTATCCCTTTCTGACAGCTGACGACGAGCGGCAAGGCCGCTTCATCCGTTTCCTCTCCGCCTTCTATTTCGCGGACGACCGTCGCCGTGCTTCCGTTCAGGTCGAACTTCGTGGCCAGCGAAACATAGGGGAGGCCAAGCATTTCCGCCACCATCCCACCAATGGCCGATCCGTTATAGTCGATAGTTTCCTTACCGGTAAAAATGAGATCGTAACCGCCGGCGCGTGCCACTTCTGCGATCTGGAGCGCGATATAGTAAGGATCGCTGTTTTCGGCATTGACCCGGATGGCCTCGTCCCCGCCGATGGCGAGTGCCTTGCGGATGATCGGTTCCGTGTCGGCGCCGCCCACGGTCACCAGGTGAAGTGCCGCGGAGGGATCTTTCTCTTTCAGTTCGATCGCTCTCACAAGGGCATACCACTCGTCATAGGGGTTGATGATCCATTGCAGGCCATCCCCGGCGAACTTTGTATTGTTGTTGGTAAAGGCTATTTTCGCCGTTGTATCCGGCGTTTTGCTGATGCACACCAGTATCTTCATGATGCCGTGGTTTTGAAGGTGCGAATTTATAAAAAATTTCACGGGTATGGACAGGATGGCGAAATTGAAGGAATTTCTCTCGGTCGAACCCGACGACCCGTTCCTTCAACATGCGCTGGCGCT
Source organism: Puia sp. (assembly GCA_035545215.1). GTDB lineage: Bacteria > Bacteroidota > Bacteroidia > Chitinophagales > Chitinophagaceae > Puia. The sequence continues at coordinate 2,412 of DASZYU010000342.1, read as the reverse complement.
CGAGTACCAGAAGGCCGGCGATCTGCCGGAGGCCAGGCGTCTCTGGGAGCAGCTCCTCGAAAAGAACCCGGCGGCGGTGGGCTCTTATTATCACCTGGGCCGCCTGCTGGAGTCGATCGGTGAGAAAGCGCTGGCGATCGGCTGGTTAGAAAAGGGAATGACGGCTGCGAAGGCGGCGGGCGAGCGACGCGCCTTCAATGAACTGGCGGCTGCCTACGACGATCTCACGGACGGTTAGAGCCGGTCGATGCCCGTCCTTCGTCGGCTTTTATGTAGCTTTGCCGCAATGGACCTGTTACAATCGTTCCATGATTTCATCCGAAAGGAAAAGCTTTTTGCCGAAGACGACCGGTTGCTCATCGCCGTCAGCGGAGGGGTCGACTCCGTGGTATTGGCCGAACTTTGTCATCTGGGCGGTTTCCCGTTTGCCATCGCGCATTGCAATTTCGGGCTCCGCGGGGATGAAAGCAGGCGGGATGAAGAATTCGTACGCCAATTGGCGGACAGGTATGACTGCAAGGTATGGGTTAAGGCCTTCGACACGTTGGCTTATGCCGGAGACCATCGTTTATCCGTGCAGGCGGCCGCCAGGGAGCTGCGGTACGCCTGGTTCGGCGAGCTGATCCGGGCAGGCCATGCGCGATTTGTGGCAACGGCGCACCATGCGGATGACAATGTCGAGACGCTCCTGATGAATTTTTTCAAAGGAACCGGGATTGCCGGGTTGCGCGCCATGCTTCCCAGGCAGGGCATCCTCTTGCGGCCGCTGCTTTTCGCGTGTCGGGCCGATATCGAGGGTTTCGCGCGGCAGCGGCAACTGGCCTGGGTAGAGGACAGTTCGAACAGCGAAGATAAATATACGCGCAATTTCTTTCGCCACCAGTTGATCCCCCTGGTCGAAAAAGCGTATCCCACCGCCCTGACCAATGTCGCCGGCAATATCCCGCGCTTCCGGGAGATCGAACTCATTTACCGTAAAGCCGTCGAACAGCAGAAGCGTCGGTTGTTGGAATTCAGGGGAGAGGAGGTCTATATACCCATCCTGAAACTAAAACAGGCCGAGCCGCTGGATACGCTGCTGTATGAGATCGGCTCGCCCTACGGTTTTTCGCCGCAGCAGACGGAGGCGTTCGCGCGATTGCTGGACAGCCCTTCGGGCAAATACATCGTTTCGGCGACACACCGCATACTTAAGGATCGCAGGTGGCTGATCATCTCACCGTTGGTCACGAAAGCGGCGGCGATCGTGCCGGTGGAGGAGGGAGACGGGGAGGTTGCATTCGAACACGGGTTGTTGCGGCTGGAGAAAATGAGCACCGGGGGGCCGGAACAATGGGACCAGACGCGATTGGACCAGGGGCCGAAGGTCGCGTTGCTGAGCGCGGCCGACATCCGCTATCCCTTGCTGTTGCGCAGGTGGAAGCCCGGCGATTACTTCTACCCGTTGGGCATGCGAAAAAAGAAAAAGCTGTCGCGTTTCTTCATCGACAACAAATTGTCGGTCGCCGATAAGGAAAAGGTCTGGGTCCTCGAGGCGGGCAAGCGCATCCTGTGGATCGTCGGACACCGGATCGACGACCGCTTCAAGGTCGCCCGCGGTGTGAAAGAAGTCTTGCGGATCGAATGGGTCCAGCCTAGAAACGGGGATGACTCAGCTCGTTGATAAAGGAAGAGATGACCCCCGGATGCACGGCCGTGGTAAACAGAACGCCATACAGCGCACCCCATAGATGCGCGTCGTGGTTGATGTTGTCGCCGCCGCGTTTGGACATGAAGACTTCGAAAGCCAGGAAGAGCACGGCATAGAGAATAGCCGGCATCTTGATAAAGTACAACAGTAGCGTTTCCCAGGGATCGATGAGAATGAACGCGAACAGGACGGCGCATACCGCACCGGAAGCGCCGAGGCTGCGGTAATTGTAATCTTCCCTCCGCTTGAGATAGGTAGGGATATTGGAGGCGACGAGCGCGGAAATGTAGAGGATCAGGAAGTAATAATGTTGCAGACCCAGCTCTCCCATGTAATAATTCTCCAGCGCTTTTCCAAAGAAATACAGCGTGAACATATTGAACAGCAGGTGCATGAAATCGGCATGAATAAGACCGCAGGTGATGAAGCGGTAATATTGATGTCGCATGGTCACGGCGGGCGGCCAGAAGATAAGGTCATCCATCAATTTACGACTGTTGAACGCGAAAACGGATATGATAGAGGTCAGGAGGATAATGCTTACCGTGAAGCTCGTCATTGGATTTTCTTTTAAAGATAGTGATTTATCGGAGTGAGGGCCTTATGCATGATGATATTTTTCGTTGCGAAGGATCGTGCAGGCGCGGTAGAGTTGTTCGGCAAGGATGAGTCGCACGAGTTGATGCGGCAGCGTCAGTTGGGACAAGGACCAACGGTAGTCC
>DASZYU010000341.1:0-2886 GCA_035545215.1 Puia sp. | reverse complement strand
GGGTCGTAAGATCATCGTGAACGAGTCCCAGCCTAAACAACAAGGCGGCGGTGGCGGCGGCTTCAAGAAAAGAAGCTTCGGCGGCGGCGGCAGTGGCGGCGGCGGAGGTTACAAAAAAGGTGGCTATAACCGCGGCGGCGGTGGTGGTTACGACAGGGATTATTAATCTTACCATTCATACATCTTTGTTAGAAATCCTTTCCGTTACGGAAGGGATTTTTTCTTTATAAGGGCTTATCTTTAAGCGAATCAAATCTTGCCCGATGCAACGCAAAACCATTTCACGCAGAGCATTCATCCATCAAACCTCGCTTGCTTCTGCCGGTGTGACAATCCTGAATTTCCCCGTTCGTGGCAAAATGGCACCCAGTAATAAAGTGGTGATCGCCGTTATGGGCGTGAACAGTCGCGGGGCTTACCTTGCCAAGTCGTTCTCGCAGCTGCCCAATGTCGAAGTCGCCTATATCTGTGATGTGGAAGCGCATGCCATCCGCAACGGGCTCGAAGCATTGAAAGATGCGCCAAGGCAGCCGACCGTCGTTCATGACATCCGAAAACTGGTCGCTCAAAAAGATTTCGATGCGCTGGTGATAGCCGCCCCGGATCATTGGCACGCGCCGGCCGCTATACTTGGAGCGGCTCATGGCAAGCATGTCTATGTCGAAAAGCCCTGCGGACACAATCCTTATGAAGGAGAATTGCTGACCGCGGCGCTGCATCGTTACAAACGGCATATCCAGATGGGCACTCAGCGCCGCTCGTTCCCTTCGCTGATCGATGCCGCGCGTCAGATCAGGGCAGGGGTCATCGGGAATGCGTACTTCGCCAAAGCCTGGTATGCCAACAACCGGAAATCCATCGGTTACGGAAAGAAGGTGCCGGTGCCGTCCACTTTGGACTTCGAGCTTTGGCAGGGACCTGCGCCGCGCAAACCATACCAGGACAATCTCGTGCATTACAACTGGCACTGGTTCTGGAACTGGGGAACGGGAGAGGCGTGTAACAATGGTACGCATGAAATAGACTGTTGCCGATGGTTTCTGGGTTTGGATTACCCGCAGAAAGTGGTCTCCGCCGGAGGGCGGTATGCGTTCAAGGATGACTGGCAGACGCCGGATACGCAGGTCGCTACCTTCGAATTCAGGGAAGGAAAGGCGATCAGTTGGGAAAGCCGCAGCTGCAACCATTTCCCGGTCGAAGGAAGCGACCGTGGCTTCATCGTTTACGGCGATGGAGGCAGCCTGGTGAACCTGGGCGGCGGCGATTATAAGCTCTTCGACGACAAGAACAAATTGATGAAGGAGGTCAAGTCCGAAGTCACGGCCGATCCGACGAACCCTGTCGCGGCCAGCGGCAATATGGATTTGTATCATTTTGATAATTTCGTTCGCGCGGTCCGCGGCGAGGGAGCGTTGACGCAGCCCGTCGATGAAGGCAGCAAGAGCGTGCTGCTTTGCCACCTGGCCAACATCGCGCAGCGGACTTCGGGTACCCTGCACTGTGACCCGTCGAACGGCCACATCCTGAACAACCCCGCCGCGGAGGCGTTATGGCGCCGCACGTATGAAAAAGGATGGGAGCCGGTGGTGTGACGGGCGGGCGCCGGAAGAGCGTTCGGGCTTGTGGAGCCGGGGGTTTGCGCCGCGCGCCGTAGTTACTTCAGCACTTTTATCCGGATATTGCGGAAGCTGACCTCATTGCCATGGTCCTGCAGGAGGATGTGTCCCCGCGGCGCCTGGCCGAAGTTGTGCCATACCTTGTATTTGCTGATGGCGACGAGGTCTTTGAAGGCTTTCGAGCCGCGTTCGTATTCCAGCACTTTTACACCGTTGAGCCAGTGTTCGACATGGTTGTTCGGGTAGACGACGATCCGGCCGGTGTTCCATTGGCCGATGGGACGTACGATGTTTTTGGGCTTGTTGGACGGGATCATGTCGTACAGGCTCGCGAGCTTGCGATCGCCGTTGCGTCCGAGTTTAGCGTCGGGGTGCAGCGAGTCGTCGAGGACCTGGTATTCGAGCCCGATCGCAGAACCGGGATTCTTTTCATCGGGCGCGAGGGTCACGAAGTATTTTACGCCGCTGTTAGCGCCTGGTGTCAGTCTGAAATCGAATTTAAGGTCGAAGGCGCTGTATTCCTCCGTCGTCACGATGTCCCCGCCGACGCCGCCTTCTCTGCCCTGCGAACCGAGGACCGTCAGGATGCCGTCATGGATCTTCCAGCCTTTGTCGGGGAAATGGTCTTTGTATGCTCCGACCCAGCCGTTGGTCGTCCTGCCGTCCCAAAGGAGGCGCCAGCCTTCTTTCTTTTCTTTCGGGGTGAGTGTATTGGGGGGCGTACCGGGCTGGTTGAGGATCAAGAGCAGAGGCAGCAGGAAAAATGTTTTTACCATGGCAAAGGATTGAGCATGGAAGGTAGGAAAAAAAAAGGTCCGTGCAAATGCACAGACCTTTTAAAAAATATGGCAGCTACCTACTCTCCCGCATTGTGGTGCAGTACCATCGGCCATGAGGGGCTTAACTTCTCTGTTCGGTATGGGAAGAGGTGAACACCCTCGGCAAAACCACCATAAGACAATATGACTTGCGTCAATAAGGTGACATATTGGGAGTTGTAAACTTTGGAACTTAAAAAAAATTAAAGCATACGGGCAATTAGTACTACTCGGCTTTACTGTTACCAGTTTTACACCTGTAGCCTATCAACGTCATAGTCTATGACGACCCTTAAAAGAAAACTCATCTCGTGGAAGGTTTCACGCTTAGATGCTTTCAGCGTTTATCCTGTCCGTACATAGCTACTCAGCACTGCACCTGGCGGCACAACTGATACACCAGCGGTACGTACGACCCGGTCCTCTCGTACTAAGGTCATGTCCACTCAATT
>DASZYU010000340.1:0-10408 GCA_035545215.1 Puia sp. | reverse complement strand
TATCGCGCGGATCTCACATGCCGGCGCCTATACGCACGCCGGTCCCGAGATCGGCGTGGCCTCGACGAAGGCGTTCACGGCCCAACTGGCGGTGCTGACCATGATCGCACTAAAGATCGCGCGCGAGAAAGGCACCATCGAACCTGCCCGTTATATGCAGCTGCTGAATGAACTGCATGACGTGCCCGAAAAGGCGAAGGAGGTGTTGAAGCTGAACGATTCGATCAAAAAACTGGCGGAAAAATACAAGGATGCCAAGGACGCGCTGTACCTCGGCCGCGGTTACAACTTCGCGGTAGCACTGGAGGGTGCATTAAAGCTTAAGGAGATCTCCTACATCCACGCCGAAGGGTACCCGGCGGCCGAAATGAAACACGGCCCGATCGCGCTGGTCGAGGAAACGCTCCCGGTGATCTTCGTAGCCACGAAGGACAGTTACCACGAAAAGATCGTCAGCAATATCCAGGAGATAAAGGCAAGACGCGGAAAGGTGATAGCCGTGATCACGCAAGGGGACACCATCATCCGGTCGATGGCGGACGACTGCATACCCATCCCGGAGACCGACGAACTGATCGCCCCCATGCTGACCGTCATCCCGCTGCAACTGCTGGCCTATTATACCGGCACCGCTAAAGGGTACGACGTCGACAAACCCCGAAACCTGGCCAAAAGCGTAACAGTGGAATAACTATGAACGAGATCAAAAAAAGCCCGATCGGTTCCCTTGGCTACGGTTTTATCGAAAATCGCTACCTGCCAAAGGATAAAGATGAATACTATTTGCGGAACGTGCAGAACAGGAGCGGTATTCCGTACCGGCAGCTGACCGCGTACGAGATAGAGGTCCTCGTGCGAAACCGCAATACCTCCGCCAACTGGAACGATATCCTGGTCTCGCATGCGTTCACCCCGGAGCTGGTGCAAAACTGCAAGTTCTTCGGCCTGGTGCGTATCGGCAAACTGGACCCCTACTACCTAGAATTCCACAATCTTCGCAGGCCCGTAGGGCTCTACAACAGCACGATCATCAGTTGTGATCTCGGCGACAATGTCTGCATCGACAATACCAATTATCTTTCGCATTACGTCATCGGCAACGAGGTGATGATCGTCAATACCAATGAGATGGCGACCACCGATCACGCGAAATTCGGCAATGGCATCCTGAAGGATGGAGAAGACGAATCGATCCGCATCTGGCTGGAGGTGTGCAACGAGAACGGGGGACGCAGCATCATCCCTTTCAACGGTATGTTGCCCGGGGATGCGTGGCTTTGGAGCAGGTACCGCGACGACAAGGTCCTGCAAGAAAAGTTCAGGGAATTCACGGCGTCGGCCTTCGATCATCGCCGCGGCTACTACGGCAAGGTCGGCGACCGTACGGTCATCAAGAACTGCAAGATCATCAAGGACGTCTGGATCGGAAGCGACGCCTACCTGAAAGGAGCGAACAAACTCAAGAACCTGACGATCAATTCGTCGGCCAGGGCCATGTCGCAAATTGGCGAGGGATGCGAGCTGGTGAATGGGATCGTCGGCCTGGGATGCCGTATATTCTATGGCGTAAAAGCGGTCCGTTTCATCATGGCTTCGCACTCGCAGCTGAAATACGGCGCCCGGTTGATCAATTCCTACCTGGGCAACAATGCCACCATCTCGTGCTGCGAAGTGCTCAACTCGTTGATCTTTCCCGCCCACGAGCAGCACCACAACAATTCCTTTCTTTGTGCGGCGTTGGTCATGGGTCAAAGCAATATGGCGGCCGGGGCGACCATCGGCTCGAATCACAATTCGAGGAGCCCGGACGGAGAGATCGTTGCAGGGCGCGGTTTCTGGCCGGGTCTTTGCGTCAGTCTCAAACACAACTCGCGTTTTGCCTCTTTTGTCCTGCTGGCCAAAGGCGACTATCCGGCCGAACTGGATATCCCGATCCCTTTTTCACTTGTCAGCAATGATGTCAGCAAAGACGAATTGGTGGTCATGCCGGCCTATTGGTTCCTGCACAATATGTACGCGCTGGCGCGTAATGCCTGGAAATACGTCGATCGTGACAAACGAACGGACAAGACGCAACTCCTCGAATTCGATTATCTCGCCCCCGATACGGTCGGAGAAATGGTACGGGCGCTAGCCTTGTTCGAGCGTTGGACGGGGCAGGCGCTCGCTCGTCCGTCGGGCAAAACGCATACCGACGAACAGCTTCGCGAGATGGGCGCCGCCCTGTTGCAGCATAGCCCGGGAGAAGCCGAGGCGCTCGAGATACTGGCCGAGGGAATGGAGAACAGCGACCGTAAGGTGAAATTGATCAAGTTGGCGCCTGCCTGGACGCTTTTCAGAGAGCTGATCGCGCATCATGCCGCCACCCAACTGCTGCGGTGTATCCGCGAACAACGGATCGGCAGCTATGCTGCGATGCTCAAAATGCTTCCTTCGAAGCTCTCGCTGCAAACCTGGATCAATGCCGGCGGCCAGCTGATCCGGGAAGCCGAGTTGAGTAAATTCATCGGGCATATCCATGCCGGTAAGGTCAAGACCTGGGACCAGGTCCATCGATGGTATACCCGGCAGGGTGAACAATATCCCGCGGATAAGCTGACGCACGCGCTGGCGGCGTTGAAGGCGGTCACAGGCATATCGTTGCGACGCGACGGTCCGCAGGCGCTGGGCCATCTTTTGCGCCAGAGCGTTGCGCTGAAGGAACAGCTGACCAGGGAGATCTATGAGTCACGGTCGAAAGACTATACGAATCCTTTCCGCAAAATGGTCTACGCGTCGACCGAGGAGATGAATGCGGTGCTTGGCAGGCTGCCGGATAACTCATTCATCCGCCAGGAAAGGGACGCGACAAAGAAATACCGCGCCGAAGCCGAACAGCTGATCGCAAAATGGAAACTCGACTAATCACTTCTTCCGGAAGAACAGGCGCACGGGCACCCCTTTGAAATTAAAATTCTCGCGCAGTTTGTTCTCCAGGTAGTTCTTGTAAGGCTGTTTCACATCCTCGGGGAAATTGCAGAAAAAGGCAAAGGACGGGACGGGCGTCGGCAATTGGGTGACATATTTTATTTTCAGCGGATAGCCCCTCACCACCGGCGGGTGATAGGCCTCCACCGCCGCCAACATCACCTCGTTGAGGACCGCCGTCGCCACTTTGCGCTGTCTGTTCTCATAGACTTCGAGCGCGACCTCGACGGCGCGGAAGATGCGGGTCTTATCGATCACGGAAATAAACAAAATGGGAACATCGGTAAACGGCGCGAGCCTTTGTTTCAATTCCTTTTCATATTCCTTTGCGGTGTTCGTCTCCTTTTCGATGACGTCCCATTTATTGACGAGGATGACGATCCCTTTGCCTTTTTTTACCGCAAGACTGAAAATGTTCAGGTCCTGCGCGGTTATGCCCTTCGCAGCATCGAGCATCAACAAACAGACATCCGATTCGTCCATCGCTTTGATCGCGCGGATGACCGAATAGAATTCCAGGTCTTCCTGGACCTTCGTCTTCCGGCGAATGCCCGCCGTGTCGATGAGGATGAAGTCCTTTTTGAAGAGGTTGTACCGGGTATGGATCGTATCGCGGGTGGTGCCGGCGATGTCGCTGACGATCGTGCGTTCCTGACCCACCAGGGCATTCAACAAGGACGACTTACCGACATTGGGTTGGCCGATGATGGCAAATTTGGGAAGCCCGATCTCTTCCGGGTTCATCTGTTCCTCCCTGATCAGCGACGTCAGGGCATCGAGCAGTTCGCCGGTACCGCTGCCCGTCATGGAGGACAGGAAGTAGATCTCTTCGAATCCCAGGCTATAAAACTCCGCCGCTTCGAACAAGCGCTCGCTGTTATCCACCTTGTTCACCGCCAGGAACACGGGCTTTGTCGTTCGGCGCAGCACATCTGCCATGGCCTCGTCGAGCGCGGTGATCCCGGTGGCGGCGTCCACCATGAAAAGGAGGGCGTTTGCCTCCTCCATCGCGATCAGCACTTGCTTTTTGATCTCTATCTCGAAGACGTCTTCGCTGTCGGGAACGAAACCACCCGTATCGATCAGATTGAAACTCTTCCCGGTCCATTCGGCAACGCCGTATTGACGATCGCGTGTCACACCGCTGACGTCGTCGACGATGGCTTTCCGCTGTTCGAGCAGGCGATTGAAAAATGTGCTTTTCCCGACGTTCGGCCGTCCTACGATGGCCACTGTAAATCCACTCATAAATCAACAAAATATATTGGCGCACCGGGCGTGCCCGGCGCGCTTAGTTGTATCCGTATTCGCGCAGGAAGGTCTCCGTGTCCCTCCATTTCGGTCTGACTTTGACGAAGAGCTCGAGAAACACTTTCCGGCCGATGAATCTTTCGATGTCCGCGCGGGCATCGGACCCCAGCCTGGCGATCATGCGGCCGCCTTCGCCGAGGATGATCCCTTTCTGCGACTCCCGTTGCACGATGATGTCGGCCCGGATCTTGGTCAGCGTCGTCTTTTCCCGGAACTCCTGCACCAACACCGTGGCCTGGTAGGGAATCTCATCGCCGTACAACAGGAAAATCTTTTCGCGGATGAGCTCCCCGACAAAGAATTTCGTCGGAAGGTCGGTCAGGTCGTCTCCTTCGAAAAAAGGCTGGCCTTCCGGCAGGAAGCGAAGAACGGCTGCCAGCAAACCATCGATATTCTCCTTTTTAAGGGCGGACACGGCAATCACTTCGCGCGCATACGGTTTGCCGCTGAAGAAAGTGCGGGCCTGCCCGATCTTTTCGCGGCCGGCGCCATCGATCTTGTTCAGCACGACGATACCCGGAGCGGTGAGCTGCAGCGCGGTGAAGAGCGCGTCATTTTCCGGCAGGTCGTCCCGGATGTCCACGAGGAGCAGGGCCAGGTCGGCATCTTCCAGCGAACTGCGGACCGCCTGCATCATCTTTTCGTGCAATTTGTATCTCGGCTCGATGATGCCGGGCGTGTCGGAAAAAATAACCTGGTAGTCCTTTTCGGTGAGGATGCCCTTGATGCGATGGCGGGTCGTTTGCACTTTGGGGGAGACTATGGCCAGCTTTTCACCCATGAGGGCGTTCAGCAAGGTGCTCTTGCCGGCGTTCGGCTTGCCAAATATGGAAACGAATCCCGATTTCATGCTCTATTAAATGCAAAGACCTCAGCCTGGAAGTCCTGGCCGAGGTCGGTGTCGTTGTCCGGACCTCCGGAGGGGGTCCGAATTGTTGCGAAGGGTGGGATCGAACCACCGACCTTCGGGTTATGAGCCCGACGAGCTACCGCTGCTCTACTTCGCGATGTGGACGGCAAATGTAGTACGATTTGGGTTCTCCGCCAAATAAATGGCAATCTTTTAGCCCGCGGGGTGGCCAGGGGATGCCGGGCAGACGGTCCGCAGCCCGCAGAGTGCGGGTCAGGAGACCTTTTTGATGTTGCTGGCGCCGCTGGAATGCGTTTCGCGGATAACGCCGTTGCCTTTGTAATACACGTTACTCGCTCCAGAGAGATCGGCGGACAATTCCTTGTTGACAGTGATATGAATGTCCGCCGCTCCGCTGGCATGGACGTCGCAGCTCTCGGTCACGAGATCGTATCCCTTGATATTGCTGGCGCCGGTCGAGTGGATGCTGACCAGGCCCGATACGGCTCCGGTCAGGTGGGCGTCGGACGCACCGCTCTGCTCCATCCGGAGTTTTCTGACACGCACGGCGCCTTTGAAATCGCTGGCGCCGGAGAGTGAAATGGACAATTCGTCCCCGGCGATCACCCCGTCCACGAACACGTCGCTGGCCCCGGATGCCGTCAGCCGATCGAGCGTGGTGAAGGACACATAGGCTTTCAGTTTGAGGTTTCCCAGCGACAGACCGTGATCGGGCAGGCTGATCCGGAGGATGCCGTCCTCCACTTCGGTCCTGATCCGGTCGCGCCACCTGATGTCTCTTGCGCTGACGACCACCGTCTCTTCGTCACCGTGGCTCAGGTAGAGGTCGATGGCGTCGGAGACTTCGATGCCATGGTATCCTTTTATCTGCCGGACCTGTGCATTCGGATCGTGGACGATTGTCTTCTGTGTCCAGCCCGTCAGCCCGAACAGCAACATTGCAAAAAGAAAAAGGGGTTTACGCATAGGGTAAATTTAAGCATAAATCAGGAACCCCCTAGTCCCGGTGCGAGATGCTTCCCGCTCCGCTGGCGTGCGATTCCCGGACAACGCCATTGCCTTTATAGTGGACATCGCTGCCGCCGCTGGCGAAGGCGGACAACTCTTTATTTACGGTGATATATGCATCGCTGCCGCCGCTTGCTTCGACATGGCAAGTCTCCGCGACGAGGTCATAGCCGTGAAAGTCGCTGCCCCCGCTGGTATGGACGTTGAGTGTCCCGGCCGAACCGCTGATATACGAATCGGATCCGCCCGATTGCCGGATGGTCAGTTCGCCGACGCCCATCCGCCCGTGCAGGTCGCTCCCGCCGGACAACTCGAGCATGAAACGGTCGGATTTGATGCCGCCTTCAAAATAAACGTCCGAACCGCCGGAAGCGTGGAGCATATCGATGGTCTTGCAGGAGACATAGGCTTTCATATGCTGGTTGTTCCAGTGCCAATGCCAGCCCCGGTCCTCTATGTAGATCTGCAGAATGCCGTCCTTTACTTCGGTAACGATCCGGCTGCGGACCTCCGGGTCGGTAGCGCTGACTGCCACGGCCTCTTCGTTGCCCTGGCTCAGGTAGAGGTCGATGCCGCTGGAGATGTGGATACCATGGAAGCCCTGCGCGCTGCGTTTTTGCGCATTCCGGTCGTTGATGACCCTGGTATCCTGGGAGAAGGAGAGCTGACAGATCGCGAGGAAGCCCGTCAGGAGTAACATATTTCTCATAATTGCTGATTTTTGTTAAAGACAAAGCCCGGCGACGGATGTTGCACCGGGGCGTGGCGCAACGGTTGGACGGGCAAGCCTTTGCAAATGTTACAGGCGGGCGACCGAAAAAAACGCTTATCTTTGCGGCCAGTTCCTCGGGGTGCTGTCCTGCAACGCAGGGTGGCTGAGAAATACCCGCAGAACCTGATCAGGGTAATGCCTGCGCAGGGAAGGTCGCCAATCTACTGTCTCCCCTTCGCAGCATTTCCGTCCACACACTGAAAAAATTATTGCAGGATGAAACGTCTCATGGCACTGCTTTGTCTGTCGGGAACCGCAGTCCTTTCGTATGCCCAAAAACCGGTAGCGAACGGCCGGTCCGGAACCGACTCCAGCCGACACCTTCAGGATTCGCTGAAACTGTTCTTGCAGCCCGTCGAGGTCCGGGCGCTGCGCGCGGGCGAAAAGGCGCCGTTCACCAAGACCGACATCGGTAAGAAGGAGATAGAACAGGTCAACGTTGGCCAGGACCTTCCCTTCCTGCTGAACCAGACGCCTTCCGTCATGGTCAACTCGGATGCCGGGAACGGTGTGGGCTATACCGGCATTCATATCCGGGGAACGGACGATTCGCGTATCAATATGACGCTGAACGGCATCCCGTACAACGATCCGGAAGAGCAGGCGCTTTTTTTCGTCGATCTTCCCGATCTGGCCTCCTCCGTGAACAGCATCCAGATCCAGCGTGGTATCGGCACTTCTTCGAACGGCGCCGGCGCGTTCGGCGCGACGCTGAATTTTTCCACGAACGAATTCAACGAGAACCCGTACGCCGAATTCAATAACAGTTATGGGTCGTACAACACGTGGAAGAACACGTTGAAGGCCGGCTCAGGACTGATCGACGGGCATTTCACGGTGGATATGCGCCTTTCGCGTGTCAGCAGCGACGGCTATGTCGACCGGGCAACAAGCGATCTGAAATCGCTGTATTTCTCGGCAGCATGGTATGATACGCACTCATCCATCCGCTTGAATATTCTGCAGGGTACCGAAAAGACCTACCAGGCCTGGAACGGCATTCCGCAGGCCAAATGGGAAGGCGACCAGGCGGCCCTGGAACAACATTACCAGGACAACGTGGGGTCGCTTTACTTCACTACACAGGATTCGCTGAACCTGTTCCGGTCGAGCAGCAACACCTACAACTACTTCACGTACAGGAACCAAACGGACAATTACCGGCAGAACCACTACCAATTGTTCTTCAACCACCGGTGGAGCGATGCGCTGGCGCTGAACAGCGCCGTATTCCTGACGCGCGGATACGGGTATTACGAAGAATATCATGACCAGGGCGATTCGGCGAATGCGAAGTACACCGCCTACGGGCTGCCGCCGTTCGAAGCGGGCAACGTCGTCTTTCAGAGCACCGACCTGGTCAGGCAGCGCTGGCTGGACAATTATTTTTACGGTTCCGTCCTGTCGGTGCAATATAAAAAAGGCAATACGCAGCTGGTGGCAGGCGGCGGTTGGGACCGGTTTGACAACGAGCATTATGGTTATGTCGACTGGGCGGCGAACGGCGGTTTTCCCGATAACTATCGCTACTATTGGGAACCGGCGGTCAAGATCGATTACAATGTCTACGCCAAATGGCAGCAAAGCTTCGGCGCGAGGTGGACCGGATTTGCCGATGTGCAGTACCGGCATCTCGATTACGAGTTGGACGGTTTCGATGACAACCCTGCTATCCTGGTCCACCCGAAATACGACTTCATCAACCCGAAAGTCGGGCTGACCTATACGCACCACGACTGGGAAGCCTATTTTTCATATTCGATGGCCAGCCACGAACCGAACCGCGATGATTTCGAGGCCGGTCTGAACCAACAGCCGCGTCCCGAGCTGCTGCATGATTTCGAGCTGAGCCTGCAAAAAAAGAACCCGGTTTACAGCTGGTCCGTCACCGGCTATTATATGTTGTACCGCGATCAACTTGTATTAACCGGAATGATCAATGACGTAGGCGGGTATACGCGCACGAATATCCCGCGCAGCTATCGCCTGGGTATCGAGCTGCAGGGGAGCGTACATCCTTCGGCCTGGCTCGGGGTGGATGCGAACCTTGCGCTAAGCCGTAACAAAGTGTTCGATTATACCGAATACGATGACGACTATGACAACGGCGGACAGGTAAGCCATGTCTATCGGCAAACGGACATCTCGTTCTCCCCTGCCGTGGTGGGCGCCGCGACACTGAATTTCGTTCCTGCGAAGCATCTCACGCTGAGCCTGCCGGCGAAATACGTCAGCAAGATCTACCTCGACAATGCGCAACAGGAATCGCGCAAGCTGAACGGTTACTATGTCCAGAACTTCCGGGCCGTCTATACGCTGATGCATTGGCCCGGTAAGCAGACCGATCTGATCTTCCAGTTGAACAATGTTTTCGATAAGCGTTATGCGGCGAACGGATACACTTACAGTTATGTCTACGGCGGGCAGCTGGTGACCGAGAATTTCGTGTTCCCGATGGCGGGTACGAATTTCATGATGGCAGTGAATATTAAATTGTAAATTGTAGGATGCTAAGATCCTTTCTGCTTGCTGGCCTGGCTGCATTGGGAATGCCGGGTTACGCCCAGATCCCGGCGGCTCATCCGACTGCCGCCGCGGGCAAACGGCCGTTACGTCCTGCCGACCTGTATCGGCTTCCTTCGATCGGCGACCCGCAGGTCTCTCCCGATGGGAAATGGGTGTCGTACACGCTGACGACCATCGATTCGCTGAAGGACAGCCGTAATTCCGACGTCTGGATGATCAGCTGGGACGGAAAGGAAGACATCCAGCTGACCAATAGCCCCGACGGGGAATCCAGGGCACGATGGTCCCCGGACGGCAAATGGCTGTCGTTCCTCTCTTCACGGACGTCTTCGGCGCAGGATCCGAAAGGAGCGCAGGTCTGGCTGCTGGATCGCCGCGGGGGCGAAGCGCGCCGGCTGACCATGCTAAAGGGAGGGGTTGGCGACTATGCGTGGAGCCCGGATTCCAGGCGGTTGCTGCTGACGGTGACAGACGCCGATCCGGAAGATACGGGCAAGATCAAGACAACCAGGCCCTATGTCATCGACCGCTATCAATACAAGGAAGACGTCGAAGGGTACCGATACAAGAAAACGCATACGCACCTCTATCTTTTCGACATTGCGACGAAAAAGATCGACACGCTTACGCGCGGCGACCGGGACGAAGGCTCCGCGGCCTGGAGTCCGGACGGACTCTCAGTCGTATTTGTCAGCAACCGGACGGAAGACCCCGACAAGAACGAGAATTCGGACATCTATGTCGTCGAAGCGCGGCCCGGGGCCCGGCTGCGACAGCTGACGTCCTGGAAGGGCAGCGATAATGGCCCGCGATGGAGTCCCGACGGAAAATGGATCGCCTATACGCGGTCGGTGTCCGATGAAGATTATCACATGTATGACGAACCCGTCCTGTGTGTGGTCGCTGTCGCCGGCGGAGAGCCCAGACTGCTGAGCCGGCAACTCGACCGGCCC
>DASZYU010000339.1:0-8909 GCA_035545215.1 Puia sp. | reverse complement strand
CGAAAAGCACCGAAGACCTGAAAAAACTGATCGCATTCGCCACGGCGAACCACACTTCACTCATCCCCCGCACGGCCGGCACTTCGCTTGCCGGACAGGTCGTGGGGAACGGCATCGTGGTAGACCTGTCGCGCCATTTCACCCAAATACTCGAGCTGAACGCCGAAGAACGCTGGGTGCGGGTACAGCCGGGCGTTATCCGTGACGAACTCAATTTGTTCCTCCGCCCGCACGGGCTCCTGTTCGGCCCGGAGACATCGACGGCCAACCGCGCGATGATCGGCGGCATGGTCGGCAACAATTCCTGCGGCAGCAATTCGATCGTCTACCGCAGCACGCGCGAACACCTGCTGGAGGTAAAAGCGCTGCTCAGCGACGGCACCGAAGCCGTATTCGGCCCGTTGGAAGCCGGGTTGTTCCATGCCAAATGCGAAGGAAAAGGTCTCGAGGCCGCGCTGTACCGATCGATACGACAGCTGTTAAGCAATTACGACAACCAGGTCGCGATCCGTGAAAACTTCCCGAAGAAGACCATCGAAAGAAGGAATACCGGTTACCCGCTGGACCTCCTTGCTGAAACGGCGCCCTTTACCGCGGGCGGCCCCGATTTCAATTTCTGTACCCTGCTGGCGGGTTCGGAAGGCACGCTCGCCTTCCTGACCGAGATCAAACTGGACCTCTCCCCGCTGCCGCCACGGGAAACCGGCTTGCTCTGCGTCCACTTCAACACCATCGACGAATCGCTGCGCGCCAACCTGATCGCATTGAAGTACCAGCCGACGGCCAGCGAGCTCATCGACCATTTCATCCTCGAATGCACGAAGGACAATATCGAACAAAGGAAGAACCGTTTTTTCGTACAGGGCGACCCGGGCGCGATCCTCGTCATCGAGTTCAAAAAGGACACGCGCGAAGAGATCGTCGCGATGGCGGCGGCGGTCGAAGCCGAGATGCGCGCCGCCGGGCTGGGTTATCATTTTCCGTTGCTTTTCGGGGCGGACACCGGGCGCATCTGGTCGCTCCGCAAGGCGGGTCTGGGGCTGCTGAGCAATCTGCCGGGGGACGATAAGGCCGTCCCCGTCATCGAGGATACGGCCGTCGACGTACAGGACCTCCCCGAATATATCCGCGAATTCAATGCGATCCTGAAAAAGTACGGGTTGTATTCGGTGCATTACGCGCACGCCGGCAGCGGCGAGCTCCACCTGCGACCCATCCTCAACCTGAAGACACCCGAAGGCAACCGCCTCTTCCGCGTCATCGCCGACGAGATCGCCACGCTCGTCAAAAAGTATCGGGGATCGCTCAGCGGCGAACATGGTGACGGGCGCCTGCGCGGAGAGTTCATCCCGCGTATGGTCGGCGAACACAATTACGGGCTCTTCAAGGTCATCAAACGCACCTGGGACCCGGCGGGGATCTTCAATCCGGGCAAGATCGTCGACACGCCGCCCATGAACACCATGCTGCGGTATGAACCGGGTCAGCAGACGCCGGCGTTCCCTACGATCTTCCGATTCCACCGGCAGGACATCCTCCGGCATGCCGAACAATGCAACGGCAGCGGCGACTGCCGGAAGACGCATCTCTCCGGCGGCACCATGTGTCCCTCGTTCATGGCCACCCGAAACGAAAAGGACACGACGAGGGCCAGGGCCAATATCCTGCGCGAATTCCTGACGCGCGACGATTCGCAGAACCGGTATGACCACCGGGAGATCTACGATGTCATGGACCTCTGTCTGAGCTGCAAAGGCTGCAAATCGGAATGCCCTTCGAATGTCGACGTCGCCAAACTGAAAGCGGAATTCCTGCAGCACTATTACGACGCAAACGGCGTCCCCTTTCGTGCCCGCATGATCGCGGGGTTCACCCGTTCGGCGCAACTGGGCTCCATCGCGCCGGGCATTTACAATTTCCTGACCAGCAGCCGGCTGGTGAAAAAGTTGGTCGGCTTCGCGCCCGACCGCTCGATGCCCACGCTCCACCGCACCACGCTGCGGAAATGGTGGGCCCGGCACCAAAAAACGACGCGGGCCCGCAACGGAGGCGCGCGCGAAAGCACGACCGGCGCCGCGAAGGGTGGGCGCCGCGTGCACCTGTTTTGCGACGAATTCACCAATTACAACGATGTGACTATCGGCATCAAGGCGATCCTGTTGCTCGAAGCGCTGGGCTACGAGGTCCTGCTTCCCGAACACGGCGAGAGCGGGCGCACCTGGCTCTCCAAGGGCCTGGTCCGGAAGGCAAAGGAGATCGCCAATGCGAACGTCCGGCGGCTGCACCCGCTGGTCTCGGAAGACGCCCCGCTGGTCGGCATCGAACCGTCCGCCATCCTCGCATTCCGCGACGAGTATCCCGATCTCGCCGACGACGGATTGCTCGAAGACGCGCGCCGGCTGGCCGCCAACACCTGGCTGATCGACGACTTCCTCGCGCGCGAGATCGAACGAGGACATATTTCTTCGGCGGATTTCACCAGTGAAAAGCGAACCGTTCTGCTCCATGGGCACTGCCAGCAAAAGGCGCTTTCCTCGACGGCGGGCAGCGTCCGGTTGCTGTCGCTTCCCGAAAACTATACGGTCCGAACCATCCCTTCGGGTTGTTGCGGCATGGCCGGTTCGTTCGGCTATGAAAAAGAACACTACGCCATCTCGCAGCAGATCGGCGAGCTGGTGTTGCTTCCGGCCGTAAGAAACGCGTCCCCGGATACCATCGTGGCGGCGCCGGGTACCAGCTGTCGTCACCAAATCAAAGACGGAACGGGCAGAAAAGCGCTCCACCCCGTCGAGGTGCTGTACGATGCGCTCGCGGTCCGTCCGGAAGGGCAACCCGCCGCAGATTCGACCGAACGAGCTACATTTGCGAAATAAAATCCCGTCAACATGGCGTTGAGCAAACAGAAGATCGATCCGAGGCTGAAGATCAACAACGACACCGGTTTCGGCACCAACGCATCCAGTTACGGCGGTCGTTTCATCAACCGCGACGGGCCGTTCAATCTGCGGAAGGAGGGGCTGTCGTTCTTCAACCGATTTAGCATCTATCACCAGCTGCTCAACATGCCGCGATGGAAGTTCATGTGCCTGGTGTTCCTGATCTTTTTTTTCGTCAACCTGGGGTACGCGCTGATCTATTATTTCATCGGGAGCAGCGAACTGACGGGTTTGGTAGCGACCACTCCCTGGGGGAAGTTCAAGGAAGCATTCTTTTTCAGTACCGAGACGTTCACGACGGTGGGTTACGGGCGGGTGAACCCGGTGGGCGACGGGGCCAATGTCGTCGCCGCCATCGAGGCGCTGAGCGGTCTGCTGTCTTTCGCGATCTTTGCCGGTCTCATGTTCGGCCGCTTCTCGCGGCCCCGGAGCTATCTGGTCTTCAGCGATTTTGCCCTCATCAGTCCCTTCAGGGGCGCGACGGCGCTGATGTTCCGATTTGCCCCGTACAAGGACAACCATACGCTGACCGACGTGCAGATCCGCGTCAATGTGGGTCTCAAGGTCCAAATGGACGGCAACGCCGAATACCGGTATTACGACCTGAATCTCGAGCGGACCAGGGTGGAGAGCCTGCCCATGAACTGGACCGTGGTCCACCCCATCGACGAGCAGAGCCCATTCCTCGGGTTCACGCAGGAGGATATGGTGGCCGCCGACGTGGAGCTCTATGTGCTGATCCGCGGTTTCGACGACGTCTTTTCCAATCTCGTCCAGCAACGCACTTCCTATACCTACCAGGAAATTATTTTTAACGGTAAGTTTGTGCCCATGTACAGGGAAAGCGACGATGGAAAAACGACTATCTTGGAGCTGCACAAGCTGAATGAATTCGTACCTGTCAACGTCCCGGCCCATATATCCGTGGCTGCCTCCTCCACCTCTCCCGCTAAGCTATGACATCGCGGCTTTTCCCGGCCGCAACTGATTTTTACGGGTCCGGAAATAGGCACCGGGAATAAACCGTTAATAAGCCGCACGGTCAAAATTCAATATCAAGAGAAATTGTTGAACATACTCCTTAAAATAGCCGTTCCGATCGCCGTGAGCGCCCTTGCCGTCCTGCACCTGCATGCGCAGGACACGCTGTCGCTCAACAAATTAGATAGGGACACGGCGAGACGTCGTTATTCGATCTTCTCCTATGACCCCAATGACCAGGTGGATCTGGTGGATGTCGGCCGCAGTTGGCTGAAAGGTCACCGGTCGACGCGGATCGATACGGTCAAACAAAAAGTGGGCAAGCTCCATATTTCCGCGCTGCCCGTTGCCGGGTATACGCTTCAAACGGGTTTCGCCGGCGTGCTAAGCTCGAATTTTGCCTTCTTTACGAGCGAACAAACCAATCTGTCGAACGTCCTGACGAGCATCACCTACTCTCAATACGAGCAGGTCATTTTCCCGATACAGGCCAACATCTGGACGAAGGGCAACAAATACAACATCGTCACCGACTGGCGTTACCTGAAATATCCGTCGCTGACCTACGGGCTGGGGGGAAATTCCAGCGCGGACAGCGGCTATAACATCGATTATGGCTATATAAGACTGCATCAGGCCATCCTACGCAGCATTACCAAAGACCTTTATTTCGGTATCGGTTACGATTTCGATTATTTCTGGAATATCCGCGAGATCGACCCGCCACCGGGGAAGCCCACCGATTTCGAGCGCTACGGGTTGTCGAATACTGAAAGGGCCTCCGGTCTGACGGTGCGCGGCCAGTTCGACGACCGCCGGAATCCCATCAACCCGGAGAACGGCACCTATTTCAACGTGACCTACCGGACCAATTTGGTCGCGCTCGGCAGCGCGTCCGACTGGCAATCGCTGCTCTTCGATGTCCGCGAATACGTCAGGATCCCATGGTCGACACACAATGTACTGGCATTGTGGAGCTATGACTGGCTGACCGTGGGCAACGGGAACCCGCCCTATCTGCTGCTGCCCAGTACCGGCTGGGACGCCTACACCAATACGGGCAGGGGATACATCCAGGGCCGGTTCCGCAGCAAGAATATGCTGTACTTCGAGTCCGAATACCGGTTCGGCATCATGCCCAACGGGCTTGTCGGCGGGGTGGTCTTCGCCAATGCGCAGTCGTTTTCTGACCCGGTCAGCGGCCGGTACACAACGGTCGCCCCCGGTTACGGAGCCGGCGTCCGCATCGGTCTGAACAAATTCTCGCGCACCAATCTCTGCGTGGACTATGGCTGGGGGACCCACAGTTCGGGCGGCTTTTTTGTGAATCTTGGTGAAGTTTTTTAAGTACCTTCCATTCATGAGAAGATCAATCGTGCTGCTGACAGTCTTGTTGCTGACTGCGGTTGCCTTTTGCCAGCAGGGCAATCCCCGCCTCGCCAATGCCTCGCGCGAGGATAAGAATGGTTGGATCTATGTACACCTGGAAGGAAGTCCCTCCGATATCGGTTACCAGCACGGCTATTTGCTCGCTGGCGAGATCGACGATCTGATCCGCGCCATGAAGGTTTCGCTCGCGCATTTGTCGGGCAAGGACTGGTCGTTCTATCGCGAGGCCGTCAAAAGACTGTTCTGGGATAAGATCGACAAGGAATACCAGGATGAGCTCACCGGAATGACGGAAGGGCTCCGGGCCCGCGGCAAACGCTACGACGTGATCGACCTCGTGGTATTGAACGGCAATATCGAGCTCTCGCAATATTATGTACCCTGGCTGGAAGGCAGGAAACACCCGGGTTCGGCGGCAGCCAACAACAAGGCCCCCGGCAACTGCAGCGGTTTTATCGCCACCGGCAGCTATACCACCGACGGGTTGATCGCCATCGGCCATAACAACTGGACCGACTACATCGGCGGAGAACGATGGAACGTCATTGCGGACATCGTACCGCAGTCGGGCAATCACATCCTCATGGATTGCATGCCGGGGCTGATCCACAGCGGCGACGATTTCGTGGTGACCAGCGGTGGCATCGTCATCACCGAAACGACGATCACCCAGTTCAAAGGCTTCGATGAAAAGGGCATCCCCGAATTCGTGCGGGCGCGCAAAGCCGCGCAGTATGCCAACAGCATCGACGATTTCGTACAGATCATGACCACGGGCAACAACGGCGGTTATGCGAACGACTGGCTGGTGGGCGATATCAAGACCAACGAGATCGCGCGGCTCGAGCTGGGTCTGAAACACTTCAAGGTCTGGCGGACGACCGACGGCGTCTACACCGGCTCTAATTTCCCCCTGGATTCGACCGTCATCGCGGATGAGACGACCTTCAATGCCGCCGATAGCACCAGTTCGCCGAACAGCCGAAGGAGGAGGTGGGAACACCTGACCGAACAATACAAGGGCCGGCTGGACGTCGAAACGGCGAAAACGATCGAGGGCGACAGCTACAACGAGCTGACCAATGCCAAAGAAGCCAGCCGCTGTGTCATCGCCGGTCGCGCCGATACCGATCCGCACGGGATCCCGGAATGGAGCTGGGGTCCCTATTTCCCCGGGGGCACCGTGCAGGCCAAGATCACGACCGCCAGGCTGGCGAAAAACCTTCAGTTCTGGGCGCACATGGGCAACCCGGACGGTGAGGATTTCCTGGCAGCGCCATTCCTGGCTGCGCACCCCGAATATCAATGGGAATCAAGATACCTGCATGATATGAAAGCCTGGCCGTGGACGCTGTTTTCGGCCAAACGGTGAGAAGGGGCCCGGCGGGGACTGGCGCCCACAAAAAAAGGTAACGTAGGGTGGGCCCTCCATACATTACCCCTTTTAACTTAACAGGCTTACGCTGATGCCGTAAAGGCCGGGCAGGTGAACGCGTCCACTTATCAGGTTAATCACAGGAAGTATAAGTTGTCTTCGATGAAGCTGGCTAATCGTTGTCCGGATTAGCAATTTGCCACAAAATATATACCATAATAGCAGATTCCCTCCAAAATCGGGAATTAGTTGTCGGCGATCATGGAAAAAACCTGGTTTTGCCGGTTACGCCCGCGCATCCGGCGTTGACTAAGCAGATACAACCCTTCTAAAATGTTGATCGGAATGACTGATAGCAAGACCGAAAAGTTCGTTTTGTTCGAACAATTCATCGACCGGTATTACCCATCCATCTTCGGCGGCGTCCAAAAGCTCGCGGGACAGGTCGACAAGCTGGTGCTCGAAAAGCTGACGGTCGAGATCTTTATCGATCTCTGGGAGCACAGCGATGAGTTGTTCAAACCGCTGCGCAAACCGGCGTTCGTCTACAAGATCCTCGTCAAACACGTCGTGGACTGGCTGAAGAAGACTGGCGCGACCGAGCAACTGCACTTTTTACAGAACACGCTGCTGATCGATCCCGACCAGGAATTATGAGCTGCCCGCTGCCGCTGCCGTGGCGCTTGCCCGCCGGCCGCTGCCGGCTACGGCTCCCCTTCGTTCGCTGGCCGCTGCCCGGCTTTCCGCTGCCTGCGCAGACTGCCCCGCTCGCGGGGCTTCGATGCTTCGCGCTGTGGCTGTCCGAAAAACGGGGGCCGGGACCATCCTTGTCCGGATCGGGCGGGCTGTCCGAAAAACGGGGGCGGGACCTGCGTGGACGATACCGGCCCGGACCATAATTACCGCCGCAAACTCTTTTTAAAGAATTTTTTCACGAGCATGCTGGTGACAATGCCGGCCGCCATCCGCAACAGGCTCGTCCTGGGCTCGTTGCCGACATGGAACAGGTGGCCGAGCATGCTCCTGACGATATTGATCGGCTTGAGCCGGTCGGTCATTTCGGTCACCCTGGCCCGCATGTGCTGCTGATTGACGTAGTCCTGGTGCTCGAGGTCGCGGATCGTCTCGCGCAATTGCCAAATGTTGGTGATCTTGCCTGTGTTCATTTCAAAATCTTTCGGATCAGCAGGTTGCTGAAGGTCTCTTTCAACCAGCGTTCGCGCCGTGCAAACAGGATCAGGGCGACCAGCCCATAAAACCCGCCGACGATAAAGAATCCCCAATAGTATTTGCCGAGCCAATCGCCGATCAATAAGGCGAAACCGATACTAAAGATGACGACGACGAGCGACGTCAGTCCGATCATGGCGAGACCGGCCACCAGTTCGCCCGACACGTCGGCCAGCCGCTCGATCGTCTTCAACTTCCACAATGTGGTCTTCGTATCGATAAAATCGCCCGCGTCGGAGAGCAGAATGTCGATATCAGTGGGTTCTTCCAACATGTCAGGACATCGAGTTCTGCGAGCGGGTGAAATTACTTTTCATGCCTTCGACCACATCGGCGAATTTTTCCTTGACGGATTCCCCGAAACCGGCGATGCTATCCCCGAGATCGGATCCTTTTTCCATTAGTTTTCTGCGCGTTTCCGATCCCTTGTCCGGTGCAAGCAGGACACCCAGGGCTGCGCCGACCGCTGCGCCGGCAATGAATCCCATAAGAATCTTTGATGTGCTCATGATGTTTGATTTTTTGAAGGTCTTCCTATTTCCCCAAAAATCCTTGCCAGTCTGTAAAATCATGTGAATCCGCACGGATCGGCGCATTTTCGGATGCAAATACCGGGAAATGTGAAAAATTTTCTACATTCCGGACCGGTCATTTGCGGTTTTTACGGTCAACCGAAAATGGTATCATTCTGGTTAGAGGAACGGTATGCAAAATGGAACCATCCTGCAGTTCTTTCACTGGTATTACCCGACGGATGGCAGTCTCTGGAAAAAATTGGCGTCCGAAGCCCCCCGGCTGGCCGAACTGGGGTTCACAGCGGTCTGGCTGCCCCCGGCGAGCAAAGGGACGAACGGCAATTTCTCCGTCGGATACGATGTATATGACCCCTACGACCTGGGGGAATTCGATCAAAAGGGATCCGTTCGGACCAAATACGGCACCCGGCAGGAATTGGTGGCTGCCATCGAAGCCGTTCATAAGGCCGGCATGCAGGTCTA
>DASZYU010000338.1:0-10991 GCA_035545215.1 Puia sp. | reverse complement strand
ATCCTTTCCGACGAGCGAACCGCCGCCGAGGAAAACGTGCGAACCGACCCTTACAAACTGATGGATGGCGCACATTCCGCCGAGGATCACCCAGTCGCCGAGCGTCACGTGCCCCGCCACCTGCGAATTGTTGCTCAGAATACAGTTGTCCCCGATGATGCAGTCGTGCGCGATATGGCTGTAAGCGAGGATCATACAGTTACGGCCCACCCTGGTCTTCCAACGGTCGCGCGTCCCGCGGTGTACCGTCACGAATTCGCGGATGGTCGTATTGTCTCCTATCTCAACAGTAGTATCCTCCCCCTCGAATTTCAGGTCCTGAGGGTCGGCAGAAACAACCGCCCCGGGGAAGATCCGGCAATTCTTCCCAATCCTGGCGCCCTCCATGATCGTGACGTTGCTGCCGATCCAGGTTCCCGACCCGATCTCGACATTCCGATGGATCATCGTAAAAGTGTCCACTCTGACATCAGGCGCTAACCGCGCATCCGGATGAACCGAGGTAAGCGAATGGATCATTCGGCGATCAATTGGTTGATTTTCAGTTTCTTGGATCATTACTATCGCTTCATTGCGGTTTGCTGCTTTCTTCATAAAATATGCATAGGCCCGGTCAGCACTGCGCAAAAATAAACTTATTTGACGCAATTCCCTGAAATAAACTTCCGTTCACGACCGCTTAACCAGTTGGGCCATCAGATCCGCTTCCGTAGCGATTTTATTCCCGACATAAACTGTGCCGCGCATTTCGCAGATGCCTCGCCGTATGGGGTTGAGCAGCTCCATCTTCAGGATCATCGTGTCCCCCGGAACGACCTTGTGTTTGAACTTACAATTGTCGATCTTGATAAAATAGGTGTCGTACTCGCCTTGCGGCATGGCATTGATACAAAGGATGCCCCCTGTCTGGGCCAGCGCCTCTATCTGCAGGACGCCGGGCATCACGGGGTTGCCGGGAAAATGACCCACGAAAAAGGGTTCGTTGAAGGTGACGTTCTTAATGCCGACGATAGTCCTGTCCGTTAACTCGATGATCTTGTCGACGAGCAGGAAGGGAAAGCGGTGCGGCAGGGTCTTTTCTATCTGCTGCGTCGTAAACACGGGCGCCTGGTTTGGATCATAGACCGGCGTATTCCTTAAATGTTTGTTTTTTTTTATGTAATGCTTGATCTTCCTGGCGAACTCGACGTTCGTCGAATGACCGGGCCGGTTCGCGATGATATGCCCTTTGATGGGATAGCCGATCAACGCCAGGTCGCCGATGACGTCCAGCAATTTGTGCCTCGCCGGTTCATTGGGAAAACGCAGTTCGAGATTGTTCAGGTAACCTTCGCTTTTGATCTCTATCCTATCCCGCTTGAAAGCCCTGGCAAGGCGAGCCATTTCATCGGCCGTGACGGGTTTGTCGACCACGACGATGGCGTTATTGATATCGCCGCCTTTGATCAGGTTGTGTTCGAGCAGCATCTCGAGCTCATGCAGGAAACAGAAAGTGCGGCAGGGGGAAATCTCCTCCTTGAACTCGCGCATCGACTTCAAACCTGCATGTTGCGTTCCGAGGACGGGACTGTTGAAATCGATCAACGTCGTCACCTTGTATTCTATGGCGGGCATCACTACCATTTCCACCCGCTTTTTCTCGTCGTAGTGCGTAATATTCGTATCGATGCTGTACCAGGCCTTGGTCGCCTCCTGTTCTATGACGCCGGCTTCCTCGATGATCTCCACGAAAGGCTGGCTGCTGCCGTCGATGATCGGCACTTCGGGTCCGTTGATCTCGATCAGACAATTGTCCACACCCATGCCCACGAGACCCGCAAGGATATGCTCCACCGTACTCACCTTTGCGCCGTTATCCTCCAGCGTGGTTCCCCGCGAGGTGTCGGTCACCAGATCGCAGTCCGCTTTTATCACCGGCTGACCCGGCAGGTCGATCCGTTGGAACTGAAAGCCGAACCCCGGATTGGCGGGTTTCAGTGTCATATCCACCTTGATGCCCGTGTGCAGGCCAGTTCCGGAAATACTTGTTAATGAAGCTAATGAGTGTTGCTTATCTGGATTGAAATTTGCGTCCATGCGTTTTTTTGATAGATAAAATTTGGAGCGCCCGGTCTTTGGCCGACAAAGATAGGGGAAAATGTGCGCCTCACACCGCCTAGATGTCCTCTTCGCGTTCGAGCATGAGGATGGCGCTTTGCGGGACGATAAAGTATTTTTCGCCTTCGTATAGCACCTCCGTCGCCCCGCTAAGCAGAAAGATCGCAATATCCCCTTCCCTGGCCTGCAGCGGTATGTATTTGACCTGTTCGTCCTGCTGTTTCCACGGCTCGTCATCGACCGGCATGGGGATCGCATAGCCGGGGCCCGTCTTGATGACATATCCCTGTTGTACTTTCTCCTTTTCCTGTACGCCGGGAGGAAGATACAGACCTGATTCCGTGCGTTCATGAGGACGTGACGGGCGGATCAAAACCCGATCGCCAATTACGACTAGTTTCTTAAATTTATTGTCCGAAGTCAGTTGCATAAAGGCAAAATTACGTCGGTTTAACAAAATATTAGCCCGAAGCGTTGATTGTCAGGCAATGATTTAATTTTATTTGTAACTAAAACAATCACTATGGAAGGAAAGAAACCCAAAATATTGTTGTGCGAAGACGATCCGAACCTCGGCATGGTACTCAAGAACTACCTGGAGCTAAGTGATTTCGACGTAACGCTGGAAAGGGATGGCCGGCTCGGTCTGGCGGCATTCCAGCGCGAGAAGTTCGATCTCTGCCTGCTCGACATCATGATGCCGCATATGGACGGCTTTACGCTGGCCGAGGAGATCCGCGACGTCGATCCCGATATTCCCCTTTTCTTCCTTAGCGCCAAAACGATGAAGGAAGATATCATCCAAGGTTACAAGCTGGGCGCAGATGACTATATCACCAAACCGTTCGACAGCGAAGTACTCCTGATGAAGATCAAGGCGATCCTCAAGCGCAATGACGATCTCAACAAGGAATCCGATACCAAACAATTCGATCTCGGCTCGTACCATTTCAATCCCAAATTGCGGGAACTGGGTCATAAGGGTCAAACGCAGACCTTATCGCCGAAAGAGAACGAGCTCCTCAAGATGCTGGCCGAGCATATGAACGATCTGCTGCCGCGCGAACAGGCGCTGAAGAAGATCTGGGGCAGCGACACGTATTTCAACGGCCGCAGCATGGATGTGTATATCGCCAAGCTGAGGAAATACCTGAAGGACGATAGTCAGATCGAGATTGTAAATATACATGGCAACGGGTTCCGGCTCGTTGTACCGGTGAAGGCTTAAGATTGCCTTTCAGGCGAAGCGCCTCCGGCGCTTCCTGCACGGCAACGGATTCCGGCTCGTTGTACCGGTGAAGGCTTAAGATTGCCTTTCGTTAGCGGGCATCAAAACAGCAGCTGCTCGCCTTCCCGGCCGGGCTTTTTCTTCCCGAGGTGCTCGTAAGCTTTGTGCGTGACCTCGCGCCCGCGCGGCGTGCGCATCATAAAGCCTTCCTGGATCAGGAAGGGCTCGTACACTTCTTCCAGCGTACCCGTTTCTTCGCCGACTGCGGTAGCAATCGTCGTGATGCCCACGGGTCCGCCCCTGAACTTCTCGATGATCGTCGACAGGATACGGTTGTCCATTTCATCCAGCCCGTGCTCGTCCACGTTCAATGCGCGCAGTGCGTGCTGGGTAATACCCAGATCGACGATGCCGTCCGCGAGCACCTGCGCAAAATCGCGCACCCGCCGCAGTAGTCCGTTGGCGATCCGGGGTGTGCCGCGGCTGCGACGGGCGATTTCGGCGGCGGCCTCCGAAGTGACCTTCGTATGCAGGATGCCGGCGGACCGCACGACTATCTGTTGCAACGTCTCTGCCGTATAGTATTCGAGTCTCGCCTTGATACCGAAACGCGACAGCAACGGGGCCGTCAGCAGACCGCTGCGCGTAGTGGCGCCGACGAGTGTGAACGGTTGAAGCGACAGCTGGATACTCCGCGCATTGGGCCCGCTGTCGATCAGGATGTCGATGCGATAGTCTTCCATGGCGGCATAGAGATATTCTTCCACGACCGTGCTCAGTCGATGGATCTCGTCGATGAACAGGACGTCGTTCGGGCCCAGATTGGTCAGCAGACCGGCCAGATCTCCCGGTTTTTCGATGACGGGTCCCGATGTCTCGCGGATATTGACACCCAGTTCATTGGCGACGATGCGCGACAGGGTCGTCTTGCCCAAACCGGGAGGCCCGTGAAAAAGGATATGGTCCAACGCCTCACCGCGCATCTTTGCCGCCCTGATGAATACGCGGAGGTTTTCGATCAGCTGCGGCTGACCGGCAAAGTCCCCGATGGCAGCGGGCCGGATATTGTTCTCGAACTCCCTTTCCGAGGCGGTCAGGGCGTTCTTATCCGTGTTGAGGTTAACGTTGGACATGAGACAAATATACCGGAAAATCGGCGGCTCATCCATTCCGGAAATGCAGTAATTTACGGATCTAAAACCTTTACTTATGACGATCGGTATCATCGGCTCCGCAGAGGTCGGCCAGGCGTTGGGGCATGGTTTCCTGGCCGAAGGTCATTCGGTCATGCTCGGTACGCGCAACCCTAAAAAAGAAGAGGTCCTGAATTGGCAGAAGGCGCATTCCGCCGCTGCGGTCGGAGATTTCCGCGAAACGGCAACTTTCGGCGAGGTGTTGGTATTGTGCGTTCCGGGCGCGGCCGTGGAAGAGGTCATCGCGCTGGCAGGTCCCGAAAATTTCCGGGGCAAGATCGTTATCGATGTCACCAATCCGATCGCGAAAGGCGCGCCCGTTAACGGCGTTCTGAAATTCTTTACGACGCTTGACGATTCGCTGATGGAAAGGACGCAACGCCTGCTTCCCGGCGCCAGGCTGGTGAAAGCATTCAACAGCGTAGGCAGCGATCTTATGTACAAGCCGAAATTACGGGGCGGCCCGCCGACGATGTTCATCTGCGGCAACGATGAAAAGGCAAGAAAGGCGGTGACAGATATCTTAACCAGCTTTGGCTGGGAAACGGAGGACATGGGGATGGCCGAAGCCGCGCGGGCGATCGAACCGCTGTGCGTGCTCTGGTGTATCCCGGGCTTCCTGCGGAACCAATGGACGCATGCGTTCAAACTGTTGAAACTATGAGTACGATCTCACCGGCCTATGTCAAAAAATCGCTGACCTACGAAGCCTACGAACAGCTGATCGCCGATCTGCTCGCACGGGGCCGTACGACAGGGACCGATCAATCCGAAGCTTTTGTCCATTACACACAACTCAATCAGCAGCGGATGCACCGGTTGGACAAAACAGCCCTGCTGCTGCCTTCTGTCGAGCTCATGATCAAAGCGATCACCGTCGCACAAACCTGGCTCGTGTTGACGGAAGCCTGGTGTGGCGATGCGGCCCAAAGCATTCCTGTCATGCACCGGTTGGCGGCGCTGAACCCGGTGATCTCGCTGAGGCTCCTTTTACGCGATGAGAACCCCGAATTGATGGATCGCTACCTCACCAATGGGACCGCCAGGAGTATTCCGCGGCTGATCGCAGTCGATACCCTCACGCTGGAGGAGCTGTTCACCTGGGGTCCGCGGCCTTCCGTGCTGCAGCAATTGTTTTATCAATGGAGGGCAGAAGGCATCGAATACCACCTGATCAAGGAAGAGTTGCAGCGATGGTACAACAAGGACCGGACGATCTCGAGACAGGAAGAATTGGCGGCGCTGGCATCGGGTGCGAGCTCGGCCGCGAAAGTGGGCATGATCGCCTAAGGCGTCCTCCGAGAAGAAGAGCCTGCGCAGGACGCCGGCAACCGTCATGGCAGTCGTTGCCACAGGATGTCCACGAACCAATTCTTGCTGTCAAAGAAGGTGTGCACGGGCTCGAATCCTGCCTGCACAGCCATCAGTTCGGTTTCCTCGAGGGTATATTTCTGCGAGATCTCCGTGTAGATCGGTTCGTTCTCCCGAAAAGCGAACGTTTTGTCTCCGACATGAACTTCCTGCGGCGCCAGGCTGATGAGATAGCTCCTGCAGGCGCCGGTACCGGGATCATAGACAGGATAATGTTCGAATTGGTCCGGGTTGAAGTCGCCGCCGAGCTCGCGATTGATACGCTTCAGCAAATTGAGATTGAAGGCGCGCGTGATGCCCTGACGGTCGTTGTAGGCATCCAGGACGATGCGCGGGTGCTTTTTCAGATCGAAACCGATCATCAGCAAATCGCCTGCGCGCAAGTGATCGTGCAGCTGCCTGCAGAATTGTGTCGCCTGCTGGACCGGCATGTTGCCGATGTTCGCGCCCATGAACAGTACGACCCTGCGGTTACGGGAGAAAGTGTCGAGCTGGTGCATTTTCTCCAGGTAGTCGCCGTTGAGGCCCTGCATCCGGATACCGGGCAGGGTTACCGGCAGCCTGTCTTCCAGCCAGCCGATGACGTTGGAAGAGATATCGATCGGGTAGTACGTGAAGTCCGCGTGTTCGCGTTGCAGTTCGCGTAACAGGAACCAGGATTTGGAGGCATCGCCGGGTCCGAGTTCGACGAGGTCGAAGGAACCCATCTCGTCCAGGAAAAGACGGGCCATTTTCGCCGACTGGTGCTGCAGGATGTCCAGCTCACAACGGGTCGGGTAGTACTCCGGGCAGGCCATAATCTGCTGGAAGAGCTTATCGCCGGCCTCGTCGTAGAAATATTTCGACGGAAGGTATTTATGCTCGGCGCGCAGCCCGTCGGTGACATCCTTGTAGAAATTGGCGGACCGGCGGGCGGCCAGAGCGGCTGTATTGACAGATACCATAGGACCTTCGTTTTATCGTTGATGGGCTCGATTACTTTGCAAGACGTATGCCAGTGAACTGCCACCGCAGATGGGGGTGGAAGAAATTGCGATAGGTCTTTCTGCTGTGCCCCTCCGGGGTCGCGACCGACGCTCCTCTCAATACCATCTGGCTGACCATGAATTTGCCGTTGTATTCCCCGATCGCTCCCGCGGCTTTTTTGAATCCCGGGTAAGGCAGGTAGGCGCTTTCGGTCCATTCCCAGCGCAGGCCCCATTCGAACCGCCCGGAAGCGGCCTCCCATTCGGTCTCCGTCGGGAGGCGGGCACCGCTCCATGCTGCAAAGGCAGCTGCCTCGTAATAGCTGATATGGCAAACGGGCTGACGTCCATCCATGCGTTGCAGACCACCCAATGTATAATAATGCCATTGCCCATTCACCGGATGCCAGTACAGGGGCGCCGCAATGCCGTTGTTCTTCACCCAATCCCACCCTTCGGCGTGCCACCACACAAAATTCCGGTAACCGCCGTCGTCGATGAATGCCAGCCATTCTTCGTTGGTGACGAGACCCGCCGATATGCTGAATTCATCGATGTACACCTTGTGCCGCGCCAGCTCGTTGTCGAAACAGAATCCGTCGTCCGCGTAACCGATGTCATATATCCCGGCCGGAACGGTGATGAACGCCGGACCCCGGTTTGCAGCCCCCGTTGCCGTCGGATCGGTTTCCGCATACGCGGGGAACAGCGGATTGTGTCCCAGGATGTATTTGATGTCCGTCAACAGCAATTCCTGGTGCTGCTGTTCATGGTTGAGCCCGAGCACGATGATCTCGCAGATATGCGGTCCGGGACCGGCGCCGATCAGCCTTTCCATCGCTGCGTCTACATATTTCCGGTAGGAATACACCTCGTCCACCGAGGGTCTGCTCAGGTTGCCCCTGTGCGTTCGAACCACCCGCGCGCCGATGGTCTCGTAATAGCTGTTGAAGACATAGTTGTAATCGGGGTTGCAGGGATCGTAGCCGGGATAATGCGGGGTAAGGACAAAGGCTTCCCAGAACCAGGTGGTATGCCCGAGATGCCATTTAGGAGGGCTTACGTCTGCCACGGGTTGTACCACGTAGTCCTCTTTCTGCAGCGGCCGGCAGATGTCTTCGCTGGCCTTCCGGACAGCACGGTATCGCTCGAGCAGGGTCATTATTTGTCTCTTTTCAGGTAATTTACGAGATCGGATATCGATTGGATACCCAATTGCCGTGCCTCGCTGCGGCGCATCATCAGCGCATAGGCATTGTTGAACCCAATGGGAGCAAGCCAGGTCAGACCGTATTCTTTATCGAACCTTTCGCGGACATATTTGTATACACTGTCCCGATGACCGGTCAGGCGGCCGGCAAGTGCGGGCGGAGGCTGAAGGATCGCCAGCAGTGCAGTTCCGGTATATTCTGGATACATATCGATCTGTCCATGGGTTAACGCTTCGAAGCATATTTTTGTTCCACCCAGACCGGTTTTACTTTCCACTTCGAGATCGGTATATCCGCGGATAAGCATGGCATATATGTCGGTCAGGATATATTGTTCGGGAAAGATCTTCGAACCCAGCCTTATCACGCCTTTATTCCCGTTGCGCGGCGGCCGGTAGAGACCCGCGGACTGCAGGAACTCTCGGGCACACCGTTCAGGGGACTGTTTCAGGTATTCGACGCGGTAATTGAGCAGGGTCATGATCGAGTCGTCGATCCTGCCCGCCAGCCGGTTGAGCGCCGGGGCGAGCTCTTCAAATTTCCCGAGGACTTCCTTCCGCACGACGGGCGCGGCATAGTAGGGCGGAAAGATCTTTTTGTCGTCGCGCAGCGTCAGGAGGTCGTAAGCTTTAAGCCGGCCATCGGTGCTGTACCCGCTGATCACATCCAGCTTGTTATTATAGATCGCTTTATACATTACGGCGTCGCTGATGACGACGGTCCGGATGTTGAGCCCATAGACGGAACGCAGACCGATGTCACCGTCCTGCCGGCCCATGAACTCCGGCGTAAACCCCGCGAGCAACCGCGAAGGATATCCCAACGGGAGCAGGTAAAACGATGAAAAGAACAACAAGGCCAGCGGCAGGAGCACAAGGGCCGACCGCTGCCGCTTTCCGCGCATGTGCTGTACCCGTGAAAGCAGGAAATCGAGGACGATGGCCAGCAGTGCGGCCGGGATCGCCCCGGCGAGGATCATATCGGTGTTGTTGAGCGCGATACCGCCGAAAATGAATTCGCCCAGCCCGCCAGCCGCGATATAGGCGGCCAGCGTGGCGACCCCGACATTGATGACCGTTGCGGTTCGGATGCCCGCCATGATCACGGGAAAGGCCAGCACCAGGTCCACCCTGAAGAGGCGCTGCGTGGCGGTCATTCCCATGGCAACCGCGGCCTCTTTGACGCCCACGTCGACGCCGTTGATCCCCGCATAAGTATTCCGGATGACGGGGAGAAGGGCATAAAGAAAAAGCGCGGTGATCGCCGGGACGGGTCCGATGCCGAGCAAAGGGATCATGAAACCGAGGAGTGCCAGACTCGGGACCGTCTGGAGCACGCCGGCCGCACCGAGCACGAGGCCGGCGGCCTTTTTATTCCGCGTGATCCAGATGCCCAGCGGCAGACCGATGAGCACCGCGATGAGCAGCGAAATAAAGGTGAGCCCGATGTGCTGCACCGTCTGTTGCAGCAGCTTGCCCGACTGCTGTTGCATGAACTGCCACAAGCTTTCCTGTTGATCCATTACGGTGTCCTGTTCTTGAATTGATCGAATGACCGGATCAGGGACGGGTAATCGCCTGCCTTGATTCGGCCGGCCTCCAGGAAAAAGCGTTGCTCTTCGAGGAAGCTGCTGACGTAGGCGCTGGAAGGGTGAAACAGCAGTTGATCGGGTGTCCCTTCCTGTATGACCTTCCCGTTATCCATCAAAAAGATGCGATCGGCCAGATCGAACGCTTCCTGCACGTCATGCGTTACGAGAACGATCGTTTTCGAACGAAGCGCCGGAAGGCTCTTGAAATCTTTCCGCACTCTCGCCCGGGTGATCGGGTCGAGCGCCCCGAAGGGTTCGTCCATGAGCAGTACCGGGGGGTCGGCGGCAAGCGCGCGTGCGATGCCTACCCGTTGCTGCTGCCCGCCGCTCAGTTCATGCGGCCAGGCTCCGCGGTATTCGTCGGGAGGCAGATGCAATTCTTCCATCAGTGCGGTGACGCGTCCGGCGATCCTTGCCTTGTCCCAGCCCAGCAAACGGGGAACCGTCGCGATATTCTGCCCGATCGTATAGTGGGGAAAAAGTCCGTTGTTCTGGAAGACGTACCCGATCCGCCGCCGAAGGTCCTCGGGACGCTGATCGAGAATGTTGCGGCCGTCGATCAGGACCTCGCCACTATCGGGCTCGAGCAACCGATTGATCATCTTCAGCAATGTGGTCTTTCCCGAGCCGCTCGTGCCCAGGAAAACGACGGTCTCGCCGTCGCGTACGGCAAAAGAGATATGGTCGACGGCTTTGTGCCGGCCGAAGGTTTTGGTGATATTGTTTACTTCGATCATTTGTCCAAACCGGCAAAAAGGTTGTTCAGCGATTCCGCATAGGTCGGATGGGCGAAGACCATTTCTTTCAGTACGTCGGAGGAAACACCGCCTTGCATGGCCATTTGCAATATCGTCATCAGTTCGCCGCCCGCGGAACACAGCACGGCAGCGCCGAGGATCTTTTTCGTGTCGGCATCGACGATGGCTTTGAGCAGTCCGCGCGTCTCGTCATTCTCCCACGCCCGCGCTATCTTTGCCGCCGGCATTTTCGCCACCCTTACCTTCAGTCCCTTTTCCCTGGCCTCCTGCTCGGTAATACCGATCCGGCCGAGCTCGGGGTCCGTGAACAAACAGTAGACCAGCGGTCTGCCGGTGATCGTGCAGTCGGCTTTTTCCACCAGGTTCTTGTAGACGACCAGGTGGTCATTATAGGAAATATGCGTGAATGCCGGGCCGCCTTTGACGTCGCCCAGCGCATAAATGCCCGGGGCCGTGGTTTCGAGGCGTTCGTTGACCTTAATGAAGCCCTGCCCGTCCAAGGCGATGCCTGCGACTTCCGGATTCAGCGCGGCGGTATCGGGCCGGCGGCCCGCGGCGACCAGGACGTGCGAGGCGG
>DASZYU010000337.1:0-9033 GCA_035545215.1 Puia sp. | reverse complement strand
TGGGGGGCGCCGGTGTGGGCGGGGGTGGCGGTGGCGGGAGACGGGCGTGACTGCTGTAACAAGCGGGGCGCGGTTTTCGTAGATTTGGGTATGATCAAGAACTGGTTTCGCACGGCGGTGCGTAATTTTCGCAAGAACGGGATGGCCACGGCCATCAATGTTTTCGGTCTGACGATCGGGTTTTCGAGTTGCCTGGTGATTGCGCTATTCATCCGGCATGAGTTGAGTTACGACGATTTCGAGGCCAAGGGGGCGCGGATCGCCCGGGTGATCATGGAATACCGGTTTGACGGGGGCGGCGAGGCGCGTCGGGGCAATTTTACGAGCACCAAGGTCGCGCCGACATTTAAGCGGGTGTTCCCCGAGGTGGAGTCGGCGGTGCGCATGAACGAGACCAGCCGGATCGTCCGTTATAAAGACAAGCTCTTCTATGAGGACAGGCTGATGTATGCGGACAGCAGCTTTTTCGACGTATTCAGTTTTTCACTGTTGCGCGGCGACCAGCGTACGGCTTTATCGGGGCCGATGAAGGTAGTCCTGACCGAATCGACGGCGCGCAAATATTTTGGGCAAGCGGATCCCGTCGGCCAGCGGCTGCAAGTCGGTACGGACAGCGTCGAATACCTCGTGACGGGGGTCATGGCCGACGTACCGGGCAACTCGCAGTTCAAATTCGATTTCCTGGCTTCCTTTTCGTCACAGTATGCCAACCAGGAAGAAACGTATTGGGACGCGAATTACGGGACGTTTTTGCTGTTGCGCCGGCCCAGCGACCTGGTAACGCTGCAGCCCAAGATCACCGCCTTTATGAAAAAGGAGATGCAGGGTCAGGGCGCAACGGTGAATTTTTTCCTGGAACCATTCTTGCGTATTCATTTGCACTCGGAATATGTCGGTTTCGAGCCGGGTACCAGCATCGTCTATATTTATATACTGGCCGGCGTCGCGTTGCTGATCCTCGTAATCGCGTGTTCCACTTATATCAATTTGAGCACTGCGCGGTCGGTGGACCGCGCGCGCGAAGTGGGTGTACGCAAGGTGGTCGGCGCGGGCCGCGGCCAGTTGTTCTGGCAATTCATCGGCGAGTCGTTCCTTCTTTGCGCGGGGTCTGTGGCGCTGAGTCTGGGGGTCGTAATGGCGGTATTGCCAGCCGTAAACCGCTTGGCTGACCGACAGCTGCCGGCTAGCGCGCTGTGGTCGCCGGTGTTCCTGCTGTTTGCAATAGGGGTCGCGGTGGTCGTGAGCCTGCTCGCGGGGGGTTATCCCGCGATGGTGGTGTCGCGGTTCCGGCCCGTGAAGGTCTTGAAGGGCGCGTTTCGAAACACACGGAGCGGGCAGCGTTTGCGGCAGTCGCTGATCGTTTTTCAATTCGTCATATCGGTGTTCCTGATCGTGTCGACGATCGTCATGCAGCAGCAGCTGAGTTACATCCGGCATCGGGACCTGGGCTATGACCGCGAGCATGTGGTTGAACTGCCTATCGTCAGCCAGATGCTCCCGGGGATCGATTATCTGAAGACGCAGTTGAAGACGAACCCCGATGTGCTGAGCATCACGCATTGCGCTTCGTCGCCTGTCGTCATCTGGGGCGGGTATAACATGCGGAGCAGCGCGATGCGGGTGGGTACGCAGATGAGCGTGTATGGCGATCCCATCGATGAAGATTTCGTGCCGACTGCCGGGCTCAAGCTGGTGGCGGGCGAGAATATTACGGCGCAGGACATGCGGGACGCGCATCCGCAGGACTATACGGCGTCGGGGGCCTATGCACCCGGCGTGGGAAATGCCGCGGGCGGTACGAAGGGATCGGGTGGCGGTGGGGCTGCGGCCGGGGGCGGGGCAGCCGCGGAGCAGCAGGCGAAGCCTGTCTTCCATTTCCTCCTCAACGAGACGGCAGCGCGTCAGTTGGGATGGACGCCGCAGCAGGCGATCGGTCAGCGGATGTACCTCGATGAATCGCGGCCGGGCTATGTGAAGGGGGTCGTGAAAGATTTCAATTTTCAGTCGCTGCATAGCCCGATCGGGGGGCTGGTGCTGTTCCCGGCGATGCGGGCCGGGCATCTGCTGGTGCGCGTAGCGGGTCATCAATTGCCACAGACGCTGGCTTTTATCGAGTCGAAGTACAAGCAACTCGAACCCGGCGTGCCCTATTCTGCGAAGTTCATGGATGAGGATTACAATAAACTGTATGACTTCGAGCAGCGGCTCGGGAAGGTGATGAATCTGTTTTCGGCGGTCGCGATCGTGTTGGCATGTCTGGGATTGTTCGGGCTGTCGTCTTATGCGGCGAAGCAGCGGGTACGGGAGATCGGCATCCGGAAGGTGTTGGGCGCGCCGCTGGGACATTTAGCCTTGTTGTTATCGGGAAATTTTATGCGGCTGGCGCTCGTCGCGATCCTGATCGCGTTTCCAGTTGCATGGTGGGCGATGGACAAATGGCTGCAGGATTTCGTCTACCGGACAACGATGGACTGGCGCGTATTTGCTCTTGCAGGGTTTCTCGTTTTGCTGATCACGTTGGCGACGGTGAGCATTGAAGCGTTGAGAACGGCGCTGTTAAACCCCGTCAAGAATTTGAAGGAAGAGTAAGCAGCTGGCTATCAGCGTTATCACGATTGGCACGGGAATGGTAGTACTATTCCTGTCAATCTGTTTGTTCACAAAAGCGAAACGCTATGAAACCGAGCACATTTAACTTTGAATTAACGGAGGATCAATCGCAAGATTCGATCCGGCCATTAAAAAGATATCGTGTCTGGATTGAAAGCTTAATTTTTTTGCTGTTGGGTCTTGGGTTAGGATCGGCAGTGATGGCGCAGTCGGATGCGCAGACGCATAGGGACCAGGTCAGAAAGCAGGAAGTCAGGCAACAGAAGAGATCAGATATGAAGGATCTTCGTAACGACGTTCGCGACCACAAGGTTGCGAAGCACCAGGTTAATCACGACCTTGGTCATGCGAAGGTGAAGCAAGCCATGCATGATCACAAGGCGGTTGCTAAAATCAATAGACGTGAGAAGAGAGATCAAAAGCGGCTGAAGGCGATGGGTGTGGATCACTCGATGGCCAAGGCCAGGAGGCAGGTGAAAGTCCGGGATGATAATCGAAAAGATCATATGAATTAGGCGGCGCCTGCGCTGCAAGAGTGAAGGGGCCGGCCCGCGCAAGCGGGCCGGCTTTTTTTATGCAAGACGGAGGCGCCAGATGGCGTGGATGGGTGTGCGGCCCATGCCGCGGAGGCGGTCCAGTTGTTCGGGGCTGGCGGCTGCCAGGAGGTTGGGCAGGGCGCTGAGGGTCGAGTAGTCGACGTTCGATTCGCGGTCGACGCGGAAACCCATGCGAGAGAAAAAGGCGCGCGCTTCGTCGAAATCGCTGAATTTGTTCTCTTCGATGTTGTGCTGTTCGACAAATTTCAGGAAGGCGTCGCTTTTTTCTTCTTCGAAGATGCGGGGCGTGCTGCTCCGCAGGTAGATGTCCGCGGTGATCCAGGAGCCGCCGCGTTTGGACAGCGCGTCGCGGATGTTTTGACAGACGCGTTCTTTTTCGGCCGTATCGAGATAGACGAGCAGGCCTTCGTTCACGATGGTGAGTTCGCCGGGCGGGAAACGCTGCGTGATGGACTCGAATGCCGCGGTGTCGAGGGCGTTGAGCGGTTGGAGCTCGTAGTGGGCGCCGGGGGCGGCTGAGGCGGATGGCTCCGAAGCGGGTTTGCCCGTGGGTTCGCCGCGCATGGGGGATGCGGCTGAGGCGGATGGCTCCGAAGGGGGTTTGCCCGTGGGTTCGCCGCGCATGGGGGATGCGGCTGAGGCTTCGCCGGTAGGGGCAGGAGCGGGTGCCGCGGGGATGGCAACGACGCCGCCGGTCAGGGCTTCGATGAAGCGGCGTTTTGTTGCGATGAGGTTGGGCAAATCGGTGTCGATGTAATAGACGGGGCGCTGGCGGGTGAGGGCGAGACCTCGAAAGGAGAAACCCGAAGACAACTCGAGCACATTCGTCGCATTCAGATCGGAGAGCAACTGGTCCACCGCCAGGTAGCGGGATTCGAAGTGCAGGACGCGCGCCCAAAATCCTGCGCTGCGTTTGTACGGGTCCATCAGGAAAGATGCGTCGCGGAAGTTGCCGGCTGTCACCGGCGCGAACGACGGTAGCAATGCGGCTGCCTCGCGGGCATAGGGGATCGGCGTGAGGGCCTTCATCAGTAATAAGGCATAGGCAGAAGGACTGATGCTGTCGAAATCGTGGGCGGCGGAGGGCGATGCGGCCGGGCCCTTTGGCGGTACTTGTTCCATCCTGCAAAGGTATCACCAATTTCCGCAATGGGAATGGGATGAACCGGGAGGCTGAACCGGACGGGTTTCGCGGGTGGATGCTGCGATGGGCGTGGAGCGAAGCGGCGGGTTGAAAAGCGGCTAATTTTGCGGGTGCAAATGACAGAAAATGATAGGTTTTTGACAAAATTGGAAACACGGAAATGCTTTATATTTAGGCATGCTAACGACCTGTTTCAACAAAAAAGTCGCGCTCTTTTCCTCCTTGCTCCTTTTGATTGCCGCGCCTGCCTTCTCCACTGTCAAATCCTGGCAAAAAGAAACCAACGGCGTGAGCTTTGTGCTCGATGTCGGCGAAATGAAGATCCGCGTCTGCGCGCCGGATGTCGTCGAAGTGCAATACTCCATTTTGCCGAGGCTGCAACAGCGTCGTTCGCTGGTGATCACCAACCCGTTCAGCGAGGCGGCGCCATTCACCGTGTCGGAAACGGCGGGTTCGGTCGTGATCGTTACGAAACAACTGCGCATCACCGTTGATAAGGCCACCAATGCGATCACCTATTCGGACGCCGCGGGCAAAACGATCCTGGCGGAGGATCCGAAGGACAACAAATCGATGCAGCGGGCGGTGCTCGCAACGAGTATCGCCACCTATTCGTGTTCGACCGGCTTTCAATCGCCTGCCGACGAAGGGCTGTTCGGGCTGGGGTGTCACCCCCTGGATTCGGGATCGATCGATTACAAGGGCCGTGACCAGGAGATGCTGATCAAATACATGACGGGCGCCATACCGGTGTTATTGTCGACGAAGGGATATGGTTTGTTGTGGGATAACTATTCGGCGTCGAAGTTCTTTGGGTCGGACCCCGGGAAATACCGGTATGTGTCGGAAAGCGGCAATATGGTGGACTATTATTTTTTCTATGGCCCTGGATTCGACCGGATCATCTCGCTCTACCGCGATGCTACGGGCCGGGCCCCGATGTTCGGGCGCTGGGCCTTCGGGCTTTTTCAGTCGGAGGACCGGTATCGGACGCAGGCGCAGGTGCTGGCGGCCGGCGAAGGCTATCGGAAGAACCATATCCCGGTGGACGTGATCGTGCAGGACTGGTATTACTGGGAGCCACTGCCGATCGGTTCGCATGTCATGAACCCGCAACGTTATCCCGACCCCAAAGGCATGCTCGATACGCTGCATGACGAACATCTTCACGGGATGATCTCGATCTGGCCGGTGTTTGGAAAGGGAACGGCGAACTATGATGCGCTGAAAGCGATGGGCGGGTTGACGAGCATCACATGGGACAACGTGGTGACGCATACCTTCGACACCTATTACGATGCGCATAACCCGGATGCCCGGCAACT
Source organism: Puia sp. (assembly GCA_035545215.1). Classification (GTDB taxonomy): domain Bacteria; phylum Bacteroidota; class Bacteroidia; order Chitinophagales; family Chitinophagaceae; genus Puia. The sequence goes on along the minus strand of DASZYU010000337.1, from coordinate 3,397 downwards.
GTACTGGGCGCAGGCCAGGGACAGTCTGGTCAAGCGGTATGGGTGGGATGCGTGGTGGATCGATCAATGCGAGCCGGACAATGGAACGTTGCTGGACGCGAGACGTCAAGCACAGTTTTTTACGGGTCGGGGCGTCGATTTCTTCAATACCTATTCTTTGATGCATACGGACGGCATCTATAAAGGATGGCGGAAGGATATACCCGGTAAACGGGCGTTCTTTCTCGCGAGGCAGGCGTTTGCCGGTCAGCAGCGGAATGCCTCGACCTTATGGTCGTCGGATATTCAATGTACATGGCATGATTTCAAAGACCAGGTGCCACAGGGCATCAACGCCTGTGCCGCGGGCATTCCTTACTGGACCTCGGATATCGGCGGCTATCACTTCCACTGGCAGGCGCCGGACTGGTCGCAGCCCGAATTCCGGGAGTTGTTCACGCGCTGGTTTCAGTTGGGCGCCTTCTCACCGATCTTCCGTATCCACGGGAAGGGCCAGCGGGCGTTGTATTCACGGAATTGGGATGAGGCGACGAGGAAGGTGTTGTTGAACTTTGACAATCTGCGGTACAGGTTGTTGCCATATATCTATTCGCTGGCGGGCATGGTAACGCAGGACAACTACACGATCATGCGCGCGCTGGCCTTCGATTTCCGGGACGATCCGAAGGTGTATCCCGTGCCGGACCAGTACCTGTTCGGCCCGGCCTTTATGGTCTGCCCCGTGACGTCGGAGGGTGCGACGTCGCGGTCCGTTTATTTACCCAAGGCGGGTTGGTATGACTTCTGGACCGGCGCCCGCGTTGCCGGTGGCCAGACGATGGATGCCGCCGCGCCGATCGACAAGCTGCCTTTGTATGTGCGGGCGGGTTCGATCCTTCCGATGGGCCCGGAGATGGAGTATGCGATGGAGCGCCCGGAAGATACGATCGAATTGCGGATCTATCCCGGTGCGGACGGGCAGTTCACGTTGTATGAGGATGCGGGTGACGGCTATGAATATGAACATGGCGCCTTTGCGACGACGAAGTTCGCGTGGAAGGATAAGACGAGGACGTTGACGATTGGCGATACGAAGGGCGATTTCCCAGGCCGGCTAAAGAAGCGGGTGTTCAATGTGGTGATTGTCGGCGAAGGGAATGGCGTTGGCGAGGGTGCGGCGGAGAAGGTGGCGAAGAAGGTGGTCTATGCGGGGAAGGCGACGAGTGTGATCATACCGGAGGTAAAGAAATGAAAACGGTGATCGCAATATCGTTGTTGTTTGCGTTTGCGGGCTGTCTCACGCCGGATCAGGCGATGGTGTCCGAATATGGGAAGATCAACCGGGAAAAGATTGTGAAAGGAGTGAAGGTGAAGACGGGGCTTTGGGTGGAGGCGGTCGATTCGGGCAACGTGCAGATGGCGATCTATCGAAATGGACTAAAGCAGGGATTGGTGAAGACCGTGTATCGCAATGGCGGCTATGTCATCACGCATTACAAGGACGATGTGAAGGATGGGAAGTCTACGACCTATTGGAATGATGGGATCGCTTACCGCGTGGACACGTATGCGGCCGGAAAATTGGTGAGTACGGTGGATCTTAACGGGGGTTCGAAGTAAAATAGGACGGGTGGCGGACTGGAGTTGGCGGGCATATACGTGCTACTCTGTGTGCAGGGTGTCCGCCGGATTGAGGAACGCGGTCTTGAACGACTGGAAAAGGGTGGTCGACAAGGCCAGGACTATTACAATGGTCGCCGCGATGACGAAGGACCAGGGAGTGATGGTCGTCCGATACGCAAAATCCTGTAACCAGCGCGAGGCGGCGATCCAGGAAAGGGGTGCGGCGATAAGGATGGCTATCGCAATGAGCCGGGCGAAGTCTTTGGACAATAATGTTATGATGCTCGTGACGCTGGCTCCGAGGACCCGGCGGATGCCGATCTCTTTGGTGCGTTGTTCCGCGGTATACGCGGCCAGGCCAAAGAGGCCCAGACAGGCGATGAGGATAGCGAGCCCCGTCAGCACGATCACGACACGACCCATGCGCTGCTCGGCGCGGTAAATGGCATCGAAGTCTTCATCCATAAAGGAATATTCGAATGGGCGATGTGCATTGAGCGCAGGCCATTTGTTTTTTATCTGCGCCAGGACCGTCGATATATAGCCTGGACGGATGCGGATGGCCAGCCAGGGCGTATAGTCGGGCCGATCGATGAGGACCAGCGGCTTCACTTCCGAGCGGACAGAATTAAAATTGAAATCTTTTACGACGCCGATCACGTGGAATTTGGTCGGGTGCCAATAGTGGGGATAGAGGATCGGTTGTCCAAGCGGGTCGGCGGCGATGCCGAATTCTTTTGCAGCCGTCTGATTGAGGATGACGGCCGTGGAGTCCGTAGCGAAATTGCGTGAGAAATTTCGCCCCGTGACGATCTGCATCCGCATCGTAGGCACATAGTTTTCGTCCACTTCCCACAACTCAGTCTGCAGCGAGACCGGGTTCTTTTTTGACAGCCCGAAATTATGCCAGCGGCGCGGCGCGGTCGGCAGGAAGGAGGTCTGCGTTGCACCGGAGACGCCGGTCCAGCCGGACACTTCGTCCTTTAGCGAGGAGAGAGCGGGTGTAACGGCCGGGGCGCCGGGAGGGCCGGCGAGCGCATCGAGGTTTTTTACGACCAGCACCTGGCTGCGGCTAAACCCGAGATCCTTGCTTTGGATGTAATTCAACTGGCGATAAATGACGAGTGTGCCGACCATCAGGAATACCGAGATGGAGAACTGGAAGACCACCAGGACATTGCGGAATCCGCCGGCCTTTCCACGGAGCGATAACTGTCCCTTTAGCATTTTCACCGGGCGGAAGGCGGAAAGGAAGAACGCGGGCCAAACGCCGGCGCCGAGCCCGGCGACAGCGGTGATACCCACCAGCGCGGGGAGTAACCAGCGGATAGTGGTGGCCGAGAGGGCCAGGTCTTTGCCGGTGAGCCGGTCGAACGCGGGTAAGAGCAGCGCGGTGAAGCCGAACGCCAGGATCGCAGCGGCTGCTGTCAGGAAAAGTGATTCGAACAGGAATTGCGCGATGAGACCGCCGCGGCCGGAGCCCAGTACTTTTCGGACACCCACCTCGCGTGCGCGTTTGGCCGATCGGGCCGTCGAAAGGTTGATGAAATTGATACACGCAATCACCAGAACAAGGACGGCGATTGCCGAAAAGATATATACGTACTGAACATTGCCGTTGACTTCGAGTTCGTCGGTGCGGTCGGAATGGAGATGGATATCCGCCAGGGGCATTTCGCCGAGATGGATCGAAAAGGTGCCCTTGCTGCCCGACTCGGTCTGCGCATAGCCCGTGACGTAACTGCGCATGTAATTCCCGATCATTCGGTCGAATGCGGCCCGATCGGCACCGGGT
>DASZYU010000336.1:0-3292 GCA_035545215.1 Puia sp. | reverse complement strand
TAGACCTGCCGCATCGAATGAAGGTCGACGAATAAATTAATGCGGTCGTCGCGGACATCGAGGGCGGTCGGGCTGTTCCCGTCTTTGACCCAGTCCATGCCGGGGATCTTTTTGGTGCGTGGGTTTTCGATCTCGAAACCGGCGGGGAGCATATCGGTGATCACGATATTGTCGACATCGGTGCTGAAGGTCCGCTCGAGGGTGACCTGGACGATCACGAGGTCGTTCTGTTTAAAACTGTTGTCGGTCAGTTGGTGGCCCCAGCGGTCGAAGAAGCGTTTGCGCACCCTGAGATAACTGTCTTCTTCTTTGTAGCTGCCCGTAGAGCTGATGCCTTCCGTTTCCCAGAAATAATACAGCTTGCCGTTGCCCTTTGCGGCGATGGTGACTTTCGGTGCGCCACCCGGACGGGCATTACCGGCGATCTCGCGGGTGGTCAGCTTGAGCGGATTGCCGTCCATCGTTCCGACCTTCTTCCCGTCCACCAGGACCTCCCCGGAAACGGAGGAGCCGGCGGCCTGCCGCGCGACCTTTCCGAGCGCGAGCACGCTAAAAGCCAATTCCTGCGTGCTGAACCAATACCGGGATTTCAGCTTGTCGACGACATGGCGGGCCATGACCGGGATCTGCGGGTTGTTGGGTTCTGCGTCGACGAGTACATCCAGTGCAAGCGACTCGTCGCGGATATCGGAGGCGAAGCAGCCACCCGTCTGCGTATTGGCCTCCTCGCCGCTGAAGCTGGCCGGGAGGAATTGCCGGAAGCTGCGCCGGTCGCCGGCCAGCGCATAGGCCGCGGACAAGAGGTATTTGCAATCGAGGCTCAGCAGGTTTGGTTTTGCCTTATAATAGTTCATCACGCTCACGTTGGGTTGTCCGGCGAGAGCCAGCACATACAGTCCATAGGCGACTTCTTCCGGCGCAATACGCCGGTTGAGGGTGCGGTTGTACCAATACAGGACGGTTTCCCGGTTCCTGAGACGGTTGTTGATATAGCCGAGCATCGTGGACATCAGGTTCTGGTCCACATCGAAGCCGGCTTTTTGCGCTTCGATCAGGAAATGGGCCGCATAAATGGTCGCCCACCAGTTCTCTGTTCCCTCGTCATCCCAGAGTGTAACGGCCCCATTGTAAAGCTGGCGCATTTTGATCTTGCGGATCGCGGCCTGCACGTTGGCGTTGGCATTTGCTTTCTGCGTGGCATCGACATTTTTGCTCCGGACGAGGTCGGCAAGGTCGCCAAAATATAACTGGGGGAAGGCGACGGAGACGGTTTGTTCCGTACAACCGTAAGGATATTCGACGAGGCGGCTCAACCACGGTCCCAGCCCCGCCGCCGGGGATTTGCTGACAATGAGTTCGTAATCAATGCTGGAAGGGATATAGTCGCCGATACTCCAATTGACCGGCTGACTGCTGCCGCCGGCAAGTGCGCCGCTGCCCGTAAGCTTTTGCAGCGGGGCGGATGGGCGGACACCGATGTCGGTCTCATCTGTGAAGCGCTCGCCTTTGCTGTCGACCTGGACGGTGACCCTGCCTATCCCGATCGTCGGGGAGGCAGCCAGGCGGAATTCGGCGCGGCCTTCGCTGTTGGCGTTGATGCTCACTGTCTGTTCCTGAGCGCCGATGGGATGCAATGGGCCGCTTAGCCGGAGCTTCACCGCGGCGTCCCCCCCGGTAGCGGTGGTATTGCTGATGGTCACGGGCATGGTAACGGTATCTCCGGGGCTCATGAAGCGGGGAAGCGCCGAGCTCAGGACGATGGGGTCGGCGACGGTCATATTGAGGTCTTTGGCGCCGAAGCTTTCGTCCTTGTAGGCCACTGCCATCAGTCTTACTGAACCGGAGAATTGTGGAATGTCGAATTCAAAGTTCGCCTCGCCACTGCCGTTGGCCTGGGCAATGCCGCTCCAATACGATAGTATTTTGATGCGTTTGGCGGGCATCGGGTTGGTCCTTTTCTTCATATCGCCTTCGCCGTCGCCGCCCGTGCTGCTGAGCGCCGCGCGCACTTCCGGAAACAGCAGCGGGTACAGATCGTATCCTGTCACTTCGAGCGCGCGTTTGGCATAGAAATGCGCATACGGGTCGGGCGTCGAAAAATCCGACACCTGAAGGACGCCGTTGTCGACTGCCGCGAGGGTGATCATACTGCCGGGGGCGGCCCTGACAGTAACCTTTTGACGGGTATGCGACCGGACAGTAGCCTGCGCCTGGATCGTCACGGGCATGTGTCGTTCTTTCGCTTCTACTTTTACAGATTGGAAACCGTGGGCGACCGTCAGCGGGATGTCGGACAGGTCGTGCGGTTTGATCAGTGTAGCGGTGATGTACACATTGGGCACGTCGTCTGAGGTGAGCGGGAGCGTGACGCGGGCGGTGTGTTTATCCACCTGCACGTATTGGTAGGAGATCACTTTGTCGGTTTCCATGGTGACGAGCATACGGCCGTCGAAGGGCGTCTTAAAGAGGGCGCTGACGTTTTCGCCTGTATAATAACCGGTCTTGTCGGGCGAGATATCGATATGTCCTTCGTTGTTGACCTGGAAAGAGCTGTTGTCGCCGCCCCAGGGTCCCCAGCTGTAGAAATCGCGGCTGACATAGCTGTTGGCGCCCGGAATGGAAACGCGGATCTCGTAGTCGCCGGGCGAACGGGGGACAAAGGAGTACCGGGTCGATTCGCCGGTGACCGTGACCAGGCCGGAACTGAGAAGCTTGTCCTCTTCCTGCGATTCGTACCGGAAATAGTCGCCGCTCCTGGTCAATACGGTATGGTATTCGTGTTTGATGACCTCGACCTTTGCAGAGGCGCCGTTGAGAACCTTCTCGTTTCGGTCGAGCGCGACGAGCGGAAAGTTGACCGTCTGGTTCAGCGGGTAAAACAGGTAGCCGTCTTCCGCTACACCGAAGAAGACCGGCTGCGTATAGATGTCGGCGGACGTCCTGCGGCTGACCGGGCGGCCGGTCTCGTCGAATACGGTGGTGAAGAAATTCGCCTGCAGCATCCCGATGTTCTTAAAGATCGCCGGCACGTCATAGTGCTCGGAGGCGTTGCCCTGGTCGTCGGTCTTGCCTTGCCGGACGTTTTTGTCGAATGTCGAGCTTTGCGCCGAGAGGTAGAAATTGTAATTGTCGTAATTCTTCGGGCGGAAATTCAGCTGGTGAACCTGGATCTCGCATTCATAGTTGCGGCCGGCTGCCGGCGGCCCGAAAAAGTTGACGGCGCGGATGTCCAGCCGCGCGGCATCCCCGGTCTCCAGCACGGTTTTATTCAATGCTGTCGTCACCTTGATCC
>DASZYU010000335.1:0-3323 GCA_035545215.1 Puia sp. | reverse complement strand
CAGCGCGTCGCGATGGACCGCCCCGCAACGACTGTCCTCACGTACCCTCTCCCGGCGGGCTATGTCCTCAATGCCAAACTATCCCCGGACGGCTCGCAGGTAGCCTATGTCTATGACAACAACATCTACACAGAAGACCTCGGCACCCACAAGAGCACTGCCCTCACCACCGACGGCAGCGAAAAAATGCTCAACGGTTGGTTTGACTATGCCTACAGTGAGGAGCTGTATACGATCGACGGTTTCCGGTGGAGTCCCGACAGCAAGCGGATCGCCTATTGGCAGAGCAACCTCGCGCACGTCGGGACCTTCTATATGATCAACAACACGGACAGCATTTACCCCAGGATCATTCCTATCCCTTTTCCGAAAGTAGGAACGCCGATCGCGGAAGCCCGCATCGGTGTCGTTACGGTCGCAGATAAAACCACCAAATGGATGAACATTGAAGGCGACGCCGCCAGCCATTACCTGCCGCGGATGGAGTGGAATCCCGACGGCAACAGCATCATCGTGCAACAGCTGAACCGCGCGCAGAATGAGAGCAAACTGATCCTGTGCGATCCGTCTACCGGCGATGCAAAGACCATCTACGAGGAAACCGACCCCGCGTGGATCGACATCAAGGCGTTTTGGGCGCACAGCGGCGGCATAGGCTGGGACTGGATCGACGATGGGAAGGCGTTTATATGGGCGAGTGAAAAAGACGGCTGGCGCCACCTGTACCGGATCACGCTCGATGGTCATGAAACCCTGCTCACCGAAGGCCAGTACGATGTCACGAGCATCAACGGCTGGGACGAAAAGAACAATATCCTGTATTTCGGAGCCTCGCCCGACAATGCCACCCAACGATACCTTTACCGGGCTTCGCTCACCGGCGCCGCCGGCCGCGCGAAGTCGAGCTTGCGTCATGGCGGAAAATCGACGGCCGGCGCGCATTTGACCGTCGTCGGCAATGCAACACGCGTCACTGAAGATCTTCCCGGTACGCATGGGTATGTCCTGTCTCCGAACGGCCGATGGGCCGAACACAGCTTTTCCAGTCACCTCTATATGCCCGTCACCGAATGGCTCGAGCTGCCTGCCGGCAAACCGCTCGATCCGAAGAACACCATTGCGGACCATCTGCGTCCGACAGCCGAGGCCAAACAAACCACCTTTTTTAAGCTCACGACTGCAGACGGCGTGACGATGGATGGGTGGGTCATCAAACCAAAAGATTTCGATTCGACCAAAAAATATCCGGTCATCTTCTACACTTATTCTGAACCCGCCGGCGCCTCGGTGAACGATGTCGCCAATGTCGGCGGAAGGGCCGGTTTCTTTAACGTCGACAGCGGCTATATTTTCGTGTCCGTCGAAGGGCGCGGCACACCCGTTCCGAAAGGCCGTGCGTGGCGTAAGGCCGCCTACAAGAGCATCGGCTGGACGAATGTCAACGACCAGGCGGCAGCCGCCCGCGAAGTGCTCAAATGGCCATTCACCGATCCCGGCCGCGTGGCCGTATTCGGAAGCAGCGGCGGCGGTTCCACGACACAAAACCTCCTCTTCCGCTACCCCGACATCTATAAAGTGGGACTCGCCAGCGCCGGTGTTCCAAACCAACTGATCTACAACACCATCTACGAGGAGCGGTTTATGGGCGTGCTGCCGGAGAACCGTGACGTGTATCTCAAATGCAATCCGCTCACGTATGCAAAGAACCTGCAAGGCCACCTGCTGATCCTGCACGGCACCGGCGACCACAACGTCAACTACCAGGGGGAGGAAATGCTGCTGAATGAATTGATCAAATACAACCGGCAGTTTGAATTCATGCCTTATCCCAACCGTACACACGGTATCACCGAAGGAGAAGGCACCATCCTGCACAAGACGACCATGATGGCTGAGTTCCTGCGGATGTGGTGTCCCCCGGGCGGGCGGTAAAGACGTATCCGGGTTTTGAGGCGTCGCTCATTCATTCTTGTATACCATGCCATCTTTCATGACGAAACGCATCTGGCCCATGGCATAAATATCCTTTAGCGGGTCACCCTCCACCGCCACGATATCCGCCCATTTCCCGGGCTCTATGGTTCCCGTTCTATCGCTCACGCCGATGAGTTCGGACGCGTTCACGGTCGCGCATTTGATAGCCTCTATCGCGGGCATTCCGGCCTCGGTCATATAAATGAATTCCATCCAATTCTTGCCATGCGCATATACGCCCGCATCCGTGCCGAATGCGATCTTCACTCCCGCCTTGTAGGCCTTTGCAAACGTCCCCTGGATGATCGGCCCGATCGCCAATGCCTTTGCCGCGACGACGGGCGGAAAAAAACCGGGTTTCTTCGCGCTGTCCGCGACACTCCTTCCCGCGATGATGGTCGGTACGTACCAGGTGCCGCGTTCTTTGAAAAGCGCTATCGCCTCGTCGTCCATGAATGTGCCATGTTCGATCGAAGTGACGCCCGCGCGGATCGCCCGTTTGATGGCCTCGGCGCCGTGCGCATGCGCCGCGACCCGCATCCCATAGTCCTTCGCCGTCTCGACAATGGCCCGCAACTCTTCGTCCGAGAACTGGGCCCCCAGGCCGTCCTTTTCGAGGCTCAGGACGCCGCCCGACGCGGTGATCTTGATCAGATCGGCCCCCTCTTTGTACATCTGCCGCACAGCCTTGATACAAGCGTCCCTGCCATCTGCTACCGTCTCGGTGTACTCCGGGTCGACCCGCAAACCTTCGCGATACCCGTGTGTGGGGTCGCCGTGTCCGCCGGTCGACGAAATGATCTTACCCGCGGTGTACACGTGCGGCCCTACTACCAGTCCCCGGTTGATGGCATTACGCAGCGAAATATTGACGCCCCTTCCGCCGACATCCCGAACTGTCGTGAACCCGGCCATGAGCGTCGTCCGCGCGTAAACCGTCGAAATGAACGCGATATCCGCCAAATTCTGCGTGAAGCCGCGCAACTGCCGGTCCGGGCTGATCTGGTCCTCGAGGTGTACGTGGGCATCGATCAGCCCAGGCATGACGGTCCTGTTTTTCAGGTCGATCACTTTATCCCCGGCGTCCGCCGGCAGGTAGCCTTTCGAGACGGCGCTGATGCGGTTGCCGTTGACGACGATCGTCATCTCCGTAAGCACTTGTCCGGCTTTCGGATCGATCAGTCTTCCACAGTAAAGCAGGGTCTTTTGCGCAATGGCGCCGCTGACCCAGGAAATGGCCAGCAATAGCAGTAGTAGTTTGGGCTTGGTGTTCATTTCCCGAATATAACATAAAAAGACGCCCCGCGCGAAGCGCGGGGCGTCGAACCATTCAACAAACCATTTATTTC
>DASZYU010000334.1:0-17322 GCA_035545215.1 Puia sp. | reverse complement strand
AAGGATATCACGATCGCATAGCACCGGCGGGGGTCAGACGGCCGTCTCACAGCTCCCGTATGCGCATATTTTTAAACGAGATCGTCTTAAACCAATCCTGTAGGGCGATGTGACCGCTTGCCCGCTTTCCAAATTCGGGATAGTTGCTGAAATGTGATTTGCCGATCGAGTCGGACCATGCGGAAGAACGAAGGTCTGCCTGTGTCGTCAGCACGCCGTTCAGGTAAAACTCGACTTTGCCATCCTTCTGCCTGATCCTTGACTCGTTCCATTCGCCTGCCACCGTCGGACGGCCCGGATGCAATTGCCGGGTGAGATTGAAAATACATCCCGTCTGTTGCAATGGATTCTTGTTGTCGGCATGCGTAACCTCGAGCAGCTGGTACTCCGGCCCGGACGCATAGGTGGCCGGGATATCAGGTCTTTCCAGGACATCGATAAAGACCCCGCTATTGCCCTCTTTATTGATCTTCCAGTCGAAGCGAAGATCGAAATTCGCATACTCCCGGTCCGTCACCAGGTCCATATGATCCAGCCGCCTGTCGGGCCCGCACACCAGTTCGCCATTTTGCACCGACCAGGTCGGGGTACGCCGGTCGTTGTGATAAAGATGCCATCCCGTCATCGAATGCCCGTCAAACAGCAAGACCCATCCTTCCTTTTTTTCTTCGTCCGTCAATTGGTTGTCGCGTTTCCCGCCACCACAGGAGCCGGTCAGGACGGCGATAAATAATAATGCAGGGACTATGTTCTTCATGAACCGAATATAATCAAAAAGCCTCACCCAGGTTCAGATAAACCGCCCAATAGCCCTTACTGGCGGCAACATCGACGCAAAAATTCGTCCCCGAATGCTTATTGAACTTTACCCTCAACCCCGCCCCAGCCGCCGCGTGCAGATAGGCGAACTCGCCGGTACCCGGCTCCGAGACCGCGTTCATATTCCCAAAAACCACGAATCCCAGCAACTCATCGGGCGTGATCGACCGCCGGTACTCCGCCTCGAGATCCCAAAGCGTTTTTCCCATATACCTCGCCGGGTAGAATCCGCGTCCCGACCGCTGATACGCATCCCAGGTGATGGCGGGCAGATCCAGATATGGCGGGTTGCTTCCCAGCGTCGTCCATAAATAAGACCAGAATGCCAGCACATTCTGGCTGCGCGGGTTGAAGCTGATATATTTTCGCACATCTCCATACAACGAATACCACAGGTCATCGCTTCCCAGGAACCGCGGGTTGATACGAAAAATCACATTGTAATACCATCCCGGCAACGGGTTCAGCAGATTGTTACGGCTATCATACAGCAGGTTGAACGTCATACCCGACGAAAACGAGTTGGAATGGATAGCGGTACCCTGCGAATAGCGCGCAAACTTCGCCAGATCCAAGGTATCTTCCATTGGCCGGATGTTGATATGGTAGTCCATGTAATACCCGATGCCGCCAAAAAGAAAGGGCTTCCCGCTGATCTTTTTCAATGCGTTCTGATAAATGCGAACAGCTGTATACCGGATCAGCTCCTTCCCACTCGGCGGCGTATTTCCCCCCAATCCCCAAACAAACTGTGGAAAGATCATCACCTTGTAATCCCCGCTATAATTCCAGGCATTCCGGGACGACCAGATGTTGGTGTGGAAGGGTATGGTAAACTCCCCCTTGAAATTCGTGCTCGGCGAAAAGGTGACGGTGGACAGAAAAGTATTTGACCGTTCGCCCATGTAAAAGCCGGCCGTAGTAGCCGTGATAAGCGCGTTGCCGCCGCCGGGAACGGTCGTACCCAGGGGGACCAACGACCAGTAGACCCGTTTGCCGGACACATGCGGCGGTTTCTTGAGATGGATATGCGTAATTTGCAAGGCTATCCCGATCAGGTCTCGCTGCCCCGACGTATCCTCCACCAATTTGTCGGGCGGCACCAGTGTCCCGGTAGGGTTTTGGGCCGACAGACGGATGATCCAGCAGCAGCAAAGGATTACGGCAAAAATCTTCGGCATATATGCATGAATACCAATATTGTGCTACATTTCCGGTATGAAAAGTTTCCCCGCTTCCCCACCCGCAAGATTGCTTTTTTGGGCAATCTGTTGCTTTTTCGCTACACAGCCGCTGCGTGCGCATGCCCAGCACATCGAGCTGCTGACGAGCGGCACAAAGACATCACTGCGCGGTCTCAGCGTGGTCAGCGACCAGGTGCTTTGGGTCAGCGGCAGCAACGGACGAGTCGGGAGATCCATCGACGGTGGCAAAACATGGACCTGGATGACCATCCCCGGATATGAAAAAAGGGACTTCCGCGATATCGAAGCGTTCGATAAGAATACCGCTATTATAATGGCCATCGCCGACCCCGCCGATATCCTAAAAACGACCGATGGCGGCAAAACGTGGAAAAACGTTTACACGAATACGACAAAGGGAATGTTCCTCGATGCGATGGAATTCTGGAACGTACGCAGCGGCATCGTCGTCGGCGATCCCGTCAACGGACGGTTCTTTATCGCCCGCAGTTTCGACGGCGGCGATTCCTGGCACGAGATCCCCTTCCGCTACATGCCGCCCGCCGATACGGGGGAGGGCTGTTTCGCCAGCAGCGGCACCAATGTCCGCAACCTGGACCGTGATGAAGCCGTATTTGTCAGCGGCGGGCCGAGCTCGCGTATCTTCATCCGGGATACCGCGATCCGCCTTCCTATCCTGCAGGGAACGACGTCGACGGGCGCGAATTCGGTCGCCGTGAAGGACACGCGCACGCTGCATGGCGGCCATCACCTGATCGTCGTCGGCGGAGACTTTGCCCACGATACGGTCCGCGAAAAGAATTGTTTTCTCTCCAATGACGGCGGCAAAACATGGGTCGCGCCGGCGACGCCGCCTAACGGCTATCGCTCCTGTGTGGAATTCATCGGCGGGCATAACGTGCTTTGTTGCGGCACGTCCGGCGTCGATCTGTCTACCGACGACGGAATGAATTGGCGGCTCATATCGACGGACGGGTTCCACGTATGCCGGCTTGCAAAAAAAGGGAAGACGGTTTTCCTGGCCGGTAGTGGCGGCCGGATCGGGAAATTGGTACTGTGACGCTGGTCGCCGGCCCGCCGATCGAATGCTGATCAGTTCAGCCCGCGGAAATCCACGGGCACCAGTTTGCTGACGCCGGGTTCCTGCATCGTCACACCATAGATCACGTCGACCGAACTCATGGTCATCTTATTGTGCGTAACGATGATAAACTGCGAGTTCTCACTGAACTGGCGGATCATGTTTGTGAATTTACCGACGTTGGCGTCATCCAGCGGAGCGTCGACCTCATCGAGTATACAAAACGGCGCTGGTTTGATCAGGTAGATCGAAAACAACAGCGCGGTCGCAGTCAGCGTTTTTTCACCGCCGCTGAGCTGGCTGATGGAAGAAGGACGCTTTCCTTTGGGTTTGGCCACGATGTCGATGCCCGTTTCGGCCAGGTTTTCCGGGTTTTCGAGGATCAGGTCGGCCGTGTCTTCCTCGGTGAACAGCGCCTTGAAGACCCGCTGGAAATTCTCGCGCACCTTATTGAACGTATCCAGGAATTGCTGGTTGGCCGTGGCCTCCACCTCCTGGATGGTCTGAAGCAGGCTGTCTTTCGCACTGACCAGGTCGTTCTTTTGCTCCAGGATGAACTCGTATCTTTTCTTCATCTCCTGGAAGGCCTCGATGGCCGTCGGGTTCACCTCGCCGAGGTTCTCCAACCGCTTTTTCATCTTGTCGGACTTCTCCTGCAATTCTTCAACCGGAGCGTCTCCCTTCCTCGGCTGATCGATGATATCGTCCAATTGTATCCGGAACTCTACGTTCAGCCTCTCCTTCATACCGGCCAGCTGCAGGCGAAGCTCGTTCAGCCTGTCCTTTATGCCGCCGAGGAAATGCTCCAGTTGTTCTTTCTCCTTGATCTTCTGCCGCAGTTCACTCTCGCGCTCGCCAAGCGCATTCCGCTCGTTGTAATAAGCCTGGTCCGCCTCATTGACCTTCTTTTCCTCCTCTTCTTTCCGTCGCAGCAAGTCCAGTAAGGCGGCTTCCGAACTGCCCAGCAGCTCTTCGCTCTCGGCGATGCTTTCATGCGTTTGTTTCAGCTGCGAGGCATTCACTTCGATCTGGTTGCGCAGGTCGGTCAGCTGTTTCGTCTTGAACTCCAGCTCCTGCCGGAGCCCGTTGATCCGGCTGTGCTGACGGGTCACCTGCAGATTGAATTCGTTATAGCCGCTGTTCGCATTGTTATAATCCGTCTCGGCGGAACGATAGGCTTCCTCCGCCTGCTGCGACCGTTCTTTCAACTCGGCCACGATCCGGACCAGTTCGCCCCAGGCATTGCGGGTGTCCTCGATGCCGGCGATGGTCTCTTCCAGGTTGAGCTGCAGCTCTTCCAGCCGGTTTTGCGAAGTATGCTGCTGGGAGTGCAGGTTCTCGATCTTGTTTTCCAGCGAGAAAACGAAATTGGTCAGCCGGTTGATATCGTCCTGCGTCTGGCGGATCGCCTGCTCCTTCAGCTGCTCGTTATACCCCAGGACTTCGTCGTGTTTTTCCTGTATCGACCGTTTCAGTCCGTCCACGGTGCCCTGCAGACGGCGGACCTCCTCCTGTAATTTTTCCAGGTTCTTGACCCGGCCGATCTTTTTGCCTTCGAAAAGGCCGACGCTGCCGCCGGTCAGCGAATATTTCCCCTTCACATATTTGCCGGTCTTCTCGAGGACGACCGCGCCATTGCTGTTGGCCATGGCCTCCTCGTTGTCGGCGATGTATACGTTACCCAGCAGGTGTTCAGCCAGCCGGCGATAGTTCTCGTCCACCTCGATCACGTTCAGCGCCGGCGTCATCCCTTCGATCGGATGGCCGTCGGCTGCCGGCAGACCGGCGATCTTGTCGAGCAAAAAGAAATTTGCCTTTCCCTTTTTGTGCTCGTCCAGCAGACGGACCGCCTGCATGCCTTCGCGCAGATCGTTCACCACATAGTAATTCAGGTACGGCTCGAGCACGTTCTCGACAGCGGCGCGGTATTCCTCCTTCACGTAGATGATATCCGAAAGGATCGGCGCCTCTTTCCACGCCGGGTTGCGGTGAAGGAACTTGATGCTCTCGGGATAACCTTCCATAGAGTCGATGAGGCTCTTCAGCAGATCGTGCTCGTTCTTTCGTGAGTCCAGCACGCGGCTTTCGTCCGCCAGCCGCTGACGCAACACCTCGAGCTGCCCCTGCGCCTGCAGGATGTTCTCCTTCATCCTTTCATGGTGCTCCTGCAGCTGGCGCAACGCGCCCTGCCTGGCCTCCAACTCCTGCTCCTTGGAAGTGCGCTCTTCCTCCAGCTGTTTCAGCTGGCTGTCGCGGATGGTGCGTTCTTCCTCCAGCTGGCGGATACTCCGCTGGAGGTTTTGAATAGAAGTATCGGCTACCGCCACTTTTTTCTCGGCTTCGAATTGATCGCGTTGGATCTGCGCGTTCTCGCGGCGCAAGGCATCCACGGCTACCCGCCTTTCGTCGAAAACCTTACGCGATTCGTCGACGGCGTCTTTCAACGATTCCAGCTGCTCCTGCAGACCCGATAATTTATTTTCTTCTTCCGCGGCCTGCTGACGCGTAAAGACGATACTTTCCTCGATCCCTTTCAGTTGCCCTTCGCCCTTCTGCAAGAACTGCTGGAGGCTGTCCTCTTTCTCCTTCAGGAAATTCAGCCGTTGCGAGGCCAGGTTCTTTTCGTTCTCTTTCGCCCGGAGGTTCGACAGGAGGTCATTGAACTCGTGCTGCATGGATTGCAGGGCCCTCTCTTTTTCTATGAACCCCACCCGGTCCTGTTCAAGGCTTGCCTCCTCGGTCGCGATGACGGCTTCCAGGCGGATCCTGCGATCGGTCTCGGCTTCCGACTGTTCGTTCAGCTCGCGATACGTGAGATTGAATCCTTCCAGGGCCGCCTTCGCCAGCTCGATGCTGAGCTCGCGGTATTCCTTCTTTATCTCATAGTATTTCTCCGCCTTTTTGGCCTGGCTCTCCAGGCTTTTCAGCTGGTTGTTGATCTCGAACAGCAGGTCCTCGATCCGCGAGAGGTCCTGCTCGGTCGCATCGAGCTTCTGACGGGCTTCTTTCTTCCGCGTTTTGTAAATGGTGACGCCGGCGGCCTGTTCGAGCATACGGCGACGACTGTTGTCCTTGTCCTTGATGATGTCGTCGACCATGCCGAGCTCGATGATGGCATAGCTGTCGGTGCTGACCCCGGTATCCATGAAAAGGTTCTGGATGTCCTTCAGACGGCACGACACGTCATTCAACCTGTACTCGCTCTCCCCGCTCTTGTAGAATTTTCGGGTGACCGTAACCGTACTGAACTCGGTCGGCAGCAGGTTCTTGGTATTTTCGAAGGTCAGGCTCACCTCGGCGAGACCGGATGCGCTGCGCGTCTTGCTGCCGTTGAAGACCAGGCTCTCCAGGTTCTCCGACCGGAGATGGCTGATCTTCTGTTCGCCGATGACCCACCGGATGCTGTCGATGATGTTGCTCTTTCCGCAACCGTTGGGACCGATGATCCCCGTTATGCCTTCGTCAAAGCTGATATGTGTCTTATCGGCAAAACTCTTGAATCCCTTTATTTCGAGGCTCTTTAATCGCACAATAGAAGTATTTTGAATTTCTCACTGGTCCGCGCCATTCACTGCCGGGCTTCATCGCCAGGGGAGGCCGGCAAACCTACAGTAAAATACCTAAATCTTCCCGAAATTCGTTTCCCGCCCCGGGCTGCTGTTGAAAACTCGTTAATAACAATTTTGATCGTATATTTATCCCAAACTAACCATAGTCATGAATAATTTTATTGTCCCGATCGACTTCTCGGAAACCTCCAAAAATGCCGCCCGGTACGCCGCACATATCTCTACGCTGGTGCCGGATGCGCATCTGATCCTTTACAATGTTTTTGACACCCTGGAGTACGGCACGGACAGCAGTCCGCTCGGAACGGAAGGAGAAGAGGACACCAGCCGCAAATCGATCGTCGAACTCGCGTTGAACAGCGTCAAGACCGAATTGTCCGGTATCACCGGCGCCAACATCTCGTGCGTGGCCGAAGAATCGCACCGTTTCCTCGACACGCTGGAGAACTACGTCAAAATGAACGACATCCAGCTCATCGTAATGGGGCTGACCGGCTCGACAAGGCTGGGACAGGTGCTCATGGGAAGCAATGCGCTCAACATCGTCCGTCGCGCCGTGGCGCCGGTGATCATCGTTCCTCCTGAAACACATTCCCAATCTGCCAAAAACGTGTTGCTCCTGACCGACTTCAAAGACGTCGATCATACGATCCCGGTCCACGTCGTCAGGGAAGTGCTCGATCTGTTCAGACCCAAGCTGTACATCGTCAACGTCGATCACGAACACTATGTTCAGGTGACCGATGAATACAAAGCCGAACGGGCCAAGCTGGAGGAAAGGCTGAAGGACTACAACCCCGAATTCTATTTTATCCGGCTTTTCGATTTCGTGGAAGCCGCCAACCAGTTCGTGACCGACTACAAGATCGACCTTATTCTGACCTTCCCGAGGAAACATTCGTTCCTCTCCAACGTATTCAAGACAAGCAATACGACCAAACTGGCCTATCACAGCCACGTGCCCATCGTTGCGATCAATGCCTGATCACGGGCCGGCATATTGGGACGAGCGTTACCTGCAGGGGCACACCGGGTGGGACATGGGACAGGTCTCCCCGCCCCTGCGGGCTTATTTTGACCAGTTGACGGACAAACGGCTAAGGATCCTCATCCCGGGCTGCGGCAACAGCTACGAAGCCGCGTGGCTGCTGCAAAATGGATTCACCCATGTTTCGCTGCTCGATATCTCCCCGGTCCTCACCGACCGCCTTCGCCGGCGCTGGCAACAGGCGCCGACTGCCGGCACGACCTTCCCCGGGGACCGCGCCCCCGCGACAACGCCCGCGCCGGAGATCATTACGGCCGATTTCTTCGATCATCGGGGAACATACGACCTGATCATCGAGCAGACCTTTTTTTGTGCGCTGGACCCCGCGCGCCGGGTGGATTATATCGAACAGGCCCACCGTCTCCTTCGACCGGGAGGCAGGCTCGTTGGGCTGCTTTTCGACCGCGATTTTCCGGGCGGGCCGCCCTTTGGAGGCCATCACGACGAGTACCAGCGGCTGCTCGGGTCCCGGTTTCATCTCCGCACGCTGGCCCCCTGCTACAACTCCATCCCGCCCCGGGCGGGCAGCGAGCTATTTTTTATCGCGGAAAAGAAGGCAAACGACCTTCCCGGCTAACCCGGGCCGGAGAGGCAACCGGCCAAACCGCCGGCCCCGCGATAACGCCCATCCGCCAAATCGCCGGCCCCTCGATAACGCCCATCCGTCAAACCGCCGGCTCCTGCTGGCTCAGACAATGCCAGCTGCCCAAACCCCAGATGATATCCGTCGAATCGATGCCTACCACCCGCCGGGTGGGAAAACATTCCTGGATGATCTGCAACGCGCGATCGTCCCTGTCGCACCGGAAGGTCGGCACGATGACCGAAGCGTTCGCGATATAAAAATTGGCGTAAGAAGCGGGGAGGCGCTGGTCCTCGTATACGACGGGCTCCGGCATGGGCAGCTCGACAATATTCAGCTGCCGGCCACTGAGCAGGCGCATCGCCGACAGATCGGCCAGATTATTTTTCAGCAGTGCATAGTTCTCGTCACGGGCATCTTCCTCGATCGCCGTTATGACCGTGTCCGCATTGACGAACCGTACGGTGTCGTCGATATGTCCGTCGGTATCGTCTCCGATGATCCCCTCCTTCACCCATAAGACCTGATCGACGCCATAATAATCGCGCAGGAAACCTTCGATACCTTCGCGATCGAGATGCGGATTGCGGTTCGGATGAAGCAAACAGCAGGAGGACGTCACCAGCGTGCCTTCCCCGTTGAATTCGACCGAGCCGCCTTCCATCACGATACCCGGGTGATAGACGGGTACGCCGAGCGCTTTCCCCACCAGCGTAGGGACGACGTCGTCCAGGTCGTAGGGTGGATATTTGTTCCCCCAGGCGTTATACCCCCAGTCCACGATCGCCTTTTTTTGCGGTGCGCGCGGATTGACGAGAAAAGCCGGGCCATGGTCCCTGCACCAGGCGTCATTCGTCGGGTGGAAAAAGAATTGCACACGATCCATGTCTGCGCCGGCTTGCCGAAGGTGATGGGCTGCAAATTTCTCCATCGCCTCGTCGGCAACGTTGATACAGACCTTTTCGCTCCTGGAGAGCTCTTTGACGAATTGACTGTAGAACGGGTAGATGGCAGCGATCTTTCCGGGCCAGCTCGCTTCCTTGTGCGGCCAGCTGAGCCAGGTAGCCGCGTGCGGGGCGAATTCCGCCGGGAAATAGTAGCCGTCCTCCCTGGGAGTCCGCTCAATCTTCATCGATATAACGCTTGGTGATGGTTTGATAGGAGTCGATCCTGCGGTCGCGGAGGAAGGGCCAATGAGTGCGGTAGCGGTCCGTTGCAGCCGTGTCGATCTCCACCACCGCCGCCTCTTCCTGCTCGTGCGGCGCCTGGTAGAGGACGGTGCCGAAGGGGTTGGAGACAAAGCTGCCACCCCAAAATTTCATCGCGCCGTCCTGTTCGAACCCGACCCTGTTGACACTGACGACATGTACCCCGTTGGCAACGGCATGGCTTCGCTGGATCGTTTGCCAGGCATTGTACTGTTCGGTATTGGTCGCGGCATCCTGGCTGGTAGCCCAGCCGATGGCGGTCGGGTAGAAAAGGATCTCGGCGCCCATCAATGCGGTGATACGCGCCGCTTCGGGATACCATTGGTCCCAGCAGATGAGGACCCCGATCGTGGCATACCGGGTCCGGAAGACCTTGTATCCGAGATCGCCTGGTGTGAAATAGAATTTTTCGTAGTAAGCCGGGTCGTCGGGGATGTGCATCTTCCGGTATTTGCCCAGGTAGACGCCATCCGCATCGAGCACCGCGGTCGTGTTGTGATAGATCCCCTGGGCACGCTTCTCGAACAGCGAGGCGATAATGACGACGCCAAGCTCCGCCGCCAGCCTGCTCAATGCCTGCGAGGATTCCCCGGGTATCGGCTCGGCCAACTGAAAATTCGCGTAGTCTTCGACATCGCAGAAGTACAGCGAAGTGAACAGCTCCTGGAGACAAACGATTTGCGCCCCTTTGCGGGCGGTCTCCCGGATCCTTTCCATGGCCTTTTGCAGATTGGAAGACTTGTCGGCGCTACAACTCATCTGCACCAGCCCGATTTTAACCTTGCTCATGGCCGGCAAAAGTACGTCATTTTGAGGGGATTCCCGCGGACTGGCTACGCACTGGCCGCGCCGGCGGCCCCTCTCTGCGGGCGCCCGGCCGGCATCTGCCTGTCTGCGACAGCGGTCGTCGTGCGACGGACCCGCCTTTATTTCTTTCTTCCCATCTGGCGCAGAAAGGCGACATGCGAGGCTACCGCATAACGCACGCGGGGATATTCGATATAGACCAGCCCATACTCCTTACACGCCTGCCGGATGATCTTGCTGATAGCCGGATAGTGGACGTGCGATATCTTGGGGAACAAGTGGTGCTCGATCTGAAAATTGAGACCTCCGACGAGCCAGGAAACGATCGGGTTTCCGGTAGCGAAATTGGCGGTCGTTTTGATCTGGTGAACGGCCCATTCGTCTTCCATCTTACCCGTGGTGGTATCGGCGACCGGGAAAGCAGTATGCTCCACCGTATGCGCGAGCTGGAAGACCATGCTCAGCACGAAACCGGCTACCATGGTGAAGATCACAAAGCTCACCATCCAGTCATACCAGCCGAGCCGGTAGATCGGCAACGCCACGAAGATGAATGCGTGGAAAGCCTTGAAACCCCAGAACACGAAATGATCGCTGAGACTCATTTTCTTCAGCGGCACGGCCCCGACTTTACTTTTGAAATACTTCTGGTAATCCAGCACGAATATCCAGAAAATGTAAAGGATGCTGTACAAAGCCCAGAAGTAGAGGTGCTGATAGCGGTGAAGACGGTACCTTTTCTGCGTTTCACTCATGCGCATCCACGGTTGGATATCGATATCGTCATCGATGCCCGCCACATTGGTATAGGCATGATGGACGACATTGTGCTTCATGTTCCACATAAAGCTGTTGCCGCCCAGGATGTTCAGCGAAAAAGCCGCCAGATGATTGACCCACTTGTATTTCGAAAAGCTGCCGTGCGCTCCGTCGTGCATCACGTTGAAGCCGATGGCCGCCACCAGCCCTCCCAGCAATACGCTTTCCGCGACCGCCCAGAATGCGCCGGGTGTGAAGAAAACAAGATGGATATAGATAAAAACGAAACCCGCCATCAGGATCACCGCTTTCAGGAAAAGATCATAATTACCCGTAGTGGCCTTGCCCACCTCCTCGAAATAACTGCTGATCCGCCGTTTGAGCTCACTGTGAAAGGATTGGGTTGCCTGCGAAAATTTGGGCAATGACATGATCTGAACGATTGAATCTTGAATGAATAACGCGAAGTTAGCCTTTTCACCGGGGATTCCGTGTTAACACCTGCACAATATTACGGGCGCCGCCGGATGTCGTATTAACGGCAAATCCGCCGTTTTGTTGCCGGAAAGCCGCGGCGGAATGATCCATGTGAACAAATCAGGTCGCGACCTGTACCAGCGCGCCGAAATCGCGGATCCCGATCGTTTTTTGCGTTTTGAAACCTTCGGCATACGGCACGCCGATCATTTTGCCGAATTGCTGGTGACGACCGATCAGCTGCTGCAGGAACTCCGGCGTGGATATATAGGTCTGCGGCTCGTTCTGACCGTAATCCGTGCTGAAGAATTGGGACGAATAAGCGCGGATCGACGCCAGCTTCGTATCGAATACCGGCGATATGTCGTACACAAAGTCCGGATCGGCGTACCGGTCCTGGATATAATGGAAAACGTATTTCGGACGCCAGTGCTCCTGCGGGCGCCCCTCGGCATCGGTCGTCTCGACCCTTCGCAAGCCGCTGTAAAAGCAGGATTCGACGATCAGGTGCCCTGCGCGGCCATGATCGGGATGTCTGTCCTCGAGCGCATTGGCCAGCACGATCTCCGGCCGGTACTTGCGTATCGCCCGGATCAGCAACCGCTGGTGCTGCTCGTCGTTGCGAAAAAATCCGTCGGCCATTCCCAGGTTCTCGCGCGCATCCAGTTGTAGGATCTCCGCCGATCGCGCGGCTTCTTCCTTGCGAAGCTCGGCCGTCCCTCTCGTTCCCAGCTCACCGCGGGTAAGGTCGACGACACCGGTTTTTTTGCCATTCAGTTTTTCCATCAGCAGCGTACCACCGCACCCCAGTTCCACGTCATCCGGGTGAACAGCGATGGCAAGTATATCCAGTTTGAGCGGGCCTTGATTCATGCGCGTGAAATTAGTTGTTTTTGTCATTCCCGCGGTTGTTTTTGCCAATTCCCCGTTCTGAAGTACCTTCGCGGGTCCGCTGAAACGGCCTGGCCGTTCACGTAGCACAATTGATAAATAAAACCAAAGATCAGATATGCCATACGATGTAGTCGTTCTCGGGAGTGGCACCGGCGGATATCCTTCCGCCATCCGCGCCGCACAGCTTGGCTTTAAGGTAGCAGTCATCGAAAAGGAGAACCTCGGCGGGGTTTGCCTGAACTGGGGTTGTATCCCCACCAAGGCGCTGCTGAAAAGCGCCCAGGTCTACCAGGACATTCTTCACGCAAAGGAATTCGGTATCGACGCCACCGGCACCGCCGATTTTCCGGCCGTCATCAAACGCAGCCGCGGAGTAGCGGACAAGATGAGCAAGGGCGTTCAGTTCCTGATGCGCAAGAACAAGATCGACGTTATCACCGGGTACGGAAAACTCAGGGCGAAGGGACAGGTCGAAGTGACGGGCGCCGACGGAAAGGCCCAGGTGGTGGAAGGCAAACACATCATCGTTGCGACGGGCGCCCGCAGCCGCGAATTGCCCAATCTCAAACAGGATGGCAGGAAAGTGATCGGCTACCGCGAAGCGATGACCCTGCCCGCGCAGCCGAAAAGCATGATCGTCGTAGGCAGTGGCGCCATCGGCGTGGAATTCGCCTACTTCTATTACAGCATGGGCACAAAGGTTACGATTGTGGAGTTCCTGCCGCGGATCGTGCCGGTCGAAGACGAAGAGATTTCCAAAGAGCTGGAGAAAACCTACAGGAAATACGGCATCGAAGTCCTCACCAGCAGCGAAGTCACCAGCCTGGATACCAGCGGCAACGGCGTCAGGGCCAATGTGAAAACGCCTGCCGGCGAAGTCACCCTCGAGGCCGATATCGTCCTCAGCGCCGTGGGTATCGCCGCCAATATCGAGAACATCGGTCTGGAGACGCTGGGCGTGAAGACCGACAAAGGCAGGATCGTAGTCGACAAATACTACCAGACCAATGTACCGGGCATCTATTCCGTGGGCGACTGCGTTCCCGGCCAGGCGCTGGCGCACGTTTCCACGAAGGAAGGCGTCATTTGTGTGGAAAACATTGCCTGGATGGAGAAGAAATATGCGCACCAGCCCGAACCGCTGGACTACAACAATATCCCGGGATGTACCTATTGCACGCCGGAGATTGCCTCCGCAGGCCTGACGGAAAAACAGGCGCGTGATGCCGGGTACGAAGTGAAAGTCGGCAAATTCCCGCTCAGTGCTTCAGGCAAGGCTACCGGGGTCGGCCACACGGAAGGCTTCGTGAAGGTGGTCTTCGACGCCAAATACGGCGAATGGCTCGGCACCCATGCCATCGGCTATAACGTAACGGAGATCATCACCGAAACGGTGCTCGGCCGCAAGCTCGAAACGACCTACCACGAGGTCCTGGACAGTGTCCACCCGCATCCCACGATCAGCGAGGCGGTAAAGGATGCGGTCGAGGCCGCCTACGGGGAAGCGATACACCTGTAAGCCGTTTGATAAAAAGCTGAATGGGGCTGACCGCCCCCCCGCCGGCAGCCGCTGTCTGCCGGAAAGGACCAAAAAGGCTGCCGTTCGGTTTTTACGCTGGAAATGGCAGCTTTTTTGTTTACCTTAGATGTATGAGTAGCCGCGATTCCAGCATCATCTATTTTGTCCTGGGCCTCTACACCCTGATGATCAGTTGGCACTATAACCACAACTGGATACTACTGATTATCCACTGGATCATCTGGCCCGTCTATCTCGTGTACGAGCTGCTGATCGGGCACCTGTCCCACGATCTGTGGCGGACCATCCCGCTTTCCTACTTCAAATGATGACGCCCCCGATTGCGTTTTGATCAATTCCTGTTTATCGGTTCCAGGGTTCAGTCAATCCTACATAGTAACGCTTAGTTGGCTAGAGGTCGATGGTCTCTCCCGAAGCAGGGAGCAACAGCTTTTTGCCTTTGGCGGCAAACTCCGCCTTTGCCTTTTCCATATCGATTGCAATGATCGGCCAGGTATTGTAGTGAACCCCTACGACCGTATTGCATTTGACGAAATCGGAAGCGTGAATCGCATCGGCAACGTCCATCGTATAGTTGCCGCCGATGGGCATGACCGAGAATTTCAATTTTGCCCACAAAGGGATCAGTTGCATATCCATCGTGAGTGCGGTATCGCCCGCGATATAGAAATCTCCATCGGATGTCGTAAAGACGAAGCCGACCGGATTGCCGCCGTAGCTGCCGTCGTTGAACGAAGACGAGTGAATGGCGCTGACAGCGCGCACCTTTCCGAATTCGAGCGGGATCGGCCCGCCATGGTTGATCGGGTGTACCTTTTCCACGCCTTGTTTGCCCAGCCACCCCGCTACCTCGGCCGCGGCGATACACGTCGCGCCGGTTCTTTTGGCGATGCTCACCGCGTCGGCCGAATGGTCTCCATGTCCATGCGTAAGGAACAGGTAGTCCGCCTTAACTTTATCTGCATCAATGTTTTTTGCGACGGGATTACCGGTAAAGAAAGGATCGAAAAGCAGGGTCTTGCCTTTGACGGTGATCGAGAATGCAGCGTGTCCGTAGAATGTCAGTTTCATTTCGGTATGATTTGCGGCCGCGATTTAAGAATGAGATAAAACAAACCGAGTCTATAAAAGTTCACAAGAGCTTACCTTTAACCCCTAAAACCAAACTTCCATGCAGCACACGCTCTCCAAAAAAAACACCTGGCTGGCCATCGCATTCCTCCTGGCCGGCATTTCCTTCCGGGCAGCCGCCCAACCCATCACCGGGGAAGAGATCAAAACCCAGCTCATCAGGGATTGGGAAAGGGCAAAGGCCTACACCCTGGACTATCTGAATACGATGCCCGCCGATAGATATTCCTTCAGGGCCGTCGACAGTATCCGCAGTTTTGCGCAGCAAATGTTGCACCTCGCCAGCGGCAACATCGGACTGGTTGGACTGGCCACCGGGGAAAAGACCGATTTTCCCCGAAACCTCGAAAAGAGCCCGGGTGCTCAGAACAAGGATTCCGTCGTCTGGTATGTCTCGCGCAGCTATGATTTCGCAATCCAGAGCATTCAACGGCTGGACCCGGGTAAATATGGCGAACTGGTCGGACAGGATCCGAGGAAGGTTTCGCGTTTCGCCTGGCTGCTGAAGGCCTTCGAACACCAGACGCATCACCGCGGGCAAACGACGATCTATATCCGCCTGCAAGGTATCCGGCCGCCGAACGAAAGATTGTTCTGATCCCGCGGCGCGCCCGGTCACTTCGGGCGCGCCCGCTGGTATTGCAATGGCCAATGGATCTCGTCGTATCGTAACGCATTTGCCGCATGCAGCGGGAAATACGGATCGCGCAATAATTGACGCGCCATGACGATCAGGTCCGCCTGGCCCGTCGCTAAAATGGTTTCGGCCTGCACCGCCTCGGTGATCAACCCGACGGCGGCCGTCAGGATACCGGTGGCCGCGCGTATCTGCCGTGAAAATTCGACCTGGTAGCCAGGGCCCACAACGATTTGCTGCTGCGGTACGAGCCCGCCCGATGAACAATCGATCACGTCCACCTGCCGGCTTTTCAGGATCGCCGCCAGCCGAACGGCATCCTCGGGCGACCAGCCGCCTTCCGCCCAGTCCGTAGCGGAGATGCGGACGAACAGGGGATATCCCGGGGGCCAGTTTTTCCTGACGGAGGCCACCACCTCCAACAGCAGCCGTATCCTGTTCTCGAACGAGCCGCCATATTCGTCGTTGCGACTGTTGCTCAGGGGAGAAAGGAATTGGTGCAACAGGTAACCGTGCGCCGCATGGATCTCGACCACCTTGAAACCCGCCAGCATGGCCCGGCGCGCCGCAGCGCTGAAATCGTCGATGACCTGCCGGATATCCGTCACAGTCATAGCGACGGGCATGCCGTAGTGTTCGCTATACGCAATGGGGCCCGGAGCGAGGACCCGCCAGCCACCCTCGCTTTCCTTGACCAGGTGCCCTCCGTTCCAGGGTTCGCGGACACTGGCTTTACGACCTGCGTGCGCCAGCTGTATGCCGATCTCACTGCCCTGCGCGCGAACGAACTTGACGATCCTTCGCAATCCTTCGATATGCGCGTCTTTCCAGATGCCGAGATCGTGCGGAGAGATCCTTCCCTCCGGGGAGACCGCTGTTGCCTCGGTAAAGACCAGCCCGGCGCCGCCTACGGCACGCGTTCCCAGGTGGACCAAATGCCAGTCTTCCGCCATGCCGTCATGCGAGGAGTATTGGCACATGGGACTGACGACAATGCGATTGCCGAAAATGATATCGCGGATCTGCAAGGGGGTAAACAGTTTGCTCATATTATGGGCGAAGGTCCTAAATTTAGGTTATAAATTTTTACACTCCCATGTTTATTGCCCGCTGGTCTCTGCCTGCCCTATACGCCATCGCCCTGGTGGGGGCGCGGCAACCCGCTCCCGCCCCAGCGACCGCGGAAAAGCGCGCGACCGGGGGCAATACAGAAGTCCTCGTGGCCGCCGCCGCCGATCTGCGGTTCGCGATGGATTCGCTGCTGACGGTCTTCTCGCGCGGGAACCCCGGTGTCACGGTCAAGCCCACCTATGGATCGTCGGGGAATTTCTTCGAACAGATCCGGAACGGCGCGCCGTTCGACCTTTTCTTTTCGGCGGACATCGACTACCCGCGTCGATTGAAGGCGCAAAACAAGACCGCTTCCGATGTCTGCGTGTACGGCACGGGGCAGCTGGTGCTTTGGAGCAAAACGCTCGATCCGGCCCGCGCGCACATGAAAACATTGCTCGATAAAACCGTCACGAAGATCGCGATCGCAAATCCCGCACACGCGCCCTATGGC
>DASZYU010000333.1:0-5448 GCA_035545215.1 Puia sp. | reverse complement strand
GCCCGGCAACCGTTTGAGACAATAGATAAAATTGTGGGGCAGGGACCAGCCGTTCGGCTGATGAAAGAATTGGGTGATCTCTTTACCGTCAAAACGGTTGAGGCCGTCGGTCGTTGCGATCCAGAGAAAGCCCTGGTCGTCCTGCGTGATGTCGGTGATCGCATCGCTGCTGAGACCGTCTGCGGCGGTGATCTTTTCGACAAAATGAAAAGGCTGCTGCGCGATGAGGCGGCAGGGGAAGCATTGAAAGGTTAGCAGGCAAAAGAATATTGCTCGCCTGGTGTTCATGGATTGCAAGCTAGGAATTATATTGCAAAAAAATTATATGAATATGAAGAGGCACCTGTGGGGTTTCGCGTTGAGCCTGGCCGTCTTGTTGCAAGGGTTGATCACGATGGGACAGCAACCGGCATTCGACAGCAATTCGATCGTGGCGGAGGGGCCGATCCGGCCGCAGTTGGTCGCCCGGCAGTTCGCCTTTGCGGAGGGGGCCTCGGTCGACCGTCGGGGGAACGTGTTTTTTACCGATCAGCCCAACAACCGCATCTGGGAATATACGGTGGACGGCCGTCTCGTCCTGTTCATGGACAGTGCCGGCAGGTCGAATGGAACTTACTTCGATGGGGACGGGAGGCTGGTTACCTGTGCCGATGAGCACGAGCAGTTGTGGTCGATCGGACCCGATAAGAGCGTACGGATATTGCTGCGGGAAGTCGGCGGCCGGCATCTGAACGGACCGAACGATCTTTGGATCGACGGCGCCGGCGGCATTTATTTTACGGACCCCTACTACCAGCGTTCGTACTGGACGAGGACAAAGCCGGAGCTGGATGGAGAAAAGGTATACTACCTGAAGAAGGGAGCCGAGCAGCCGGTTGTCGTGGAAAGCACGATGAAAAAACCGAATGGCATCGTGGGCACGCCCGATGGGAAATCGCTGTATGTGTCGGATATCGGGGATGGCAAAACTTACCGGTATACGATCGCGGCGAATGGATCATTGACCGACCGGCATTTGTTCTGCGCGCAGGGTTCGGATGGGATGACGCTGGACGAGCGCGGGAATGTCTATCTGACCGGAGATGGCGTATCGGTGTACGATGCAGGCGGTAAAAAGATCGCGCATATCCCGGTGCCGGAGAAATGGACGGGCAATCTGTGTTTCGGCGGGAGGGACAAAAAGAGCTTGTTCATCACGGCTTCGGAAGGGCTGTATATCCTGCGGATGCGGCTAAGGGGGGTGGAATAAGGACCGTGGTGAGCATGCCGGAATGGTCGCGCCGCCGGTCAGTCGATGGGGGCCGCAGGGTCGTAGCCGGACAGGGCTTTCCGCCGGCCGGGTTGCCGCTGTTCAGGCGGGGCGAAGGACCAGGAATTGTTCGAGCATATCGCGATACGCCTGCAGCGTGTCCGGTTTGGGGACGACGTCCTGTGCGCCCAGTGACAGGCATTCCTGGTAAAAGTCCCTGATCTGGTATGTGGAATAAACGATGACCGGGATCTGCCGGAGGCGTGTGTTGCCCTTCAGGTAGACGAGGCTTTCCTTTCCTGTCATCTGGGGCATATTCTGGTCGAGGATGATCAAATCGGGCAACTGGTCATCCGGCGTTTTATCCAACATTGCGACCATTTCGAGACCGTTCTCCGCGCATTTCACCGCAGTATCCGGGTCCAGTTGGCAAACGATCTCGCCAAAGATCTCACGGTCGTCCATATCGTCATCCACCAGCACTATTCTCTTGTATTTCAACATCGTTGTTAATTTAAAGTATCCACAGGGTTGCGGGGCAGGATCCATTCGAAGCGGGACCCTTTGTTTTCACTGCTTTGGACCGTAATGAGCCCGTTATGGCGCTCGATGATTTTTTTGGTCACGGCCAGACCGATGCCGGTGCCTTCGAAACGGTCCTTTGCGTGGAGACGGTGAAACAGGCGGAAGACGTTATCGGCAAACTTTTGCTCAAAACCGATGCCATTATCGGTAAGGGTGAACCGGTAAAAGCTGCCGTCCTCGTCCGCCGGGGCGTCGAAGCACTTCTCTTTGATGCGGGTACATTCGAGCCTGACGACGGGTGGTGTTCCCGGGTGGGTGAATTTTAGGGCATTGCTGAGGAGATTGTGCAACACCTGGCGGAATTGACCCGGGTTGATCTCCAGTTCAGGGAGGTCGCTAGCCGTGACCACGGCTTGTTTTTCACGGATGGTGATCTCGAAATCCTCGAGGACTTCGGAGAACATGGTATTCAGATCGGTCCGCCTGAACCGGGGTACTTCGGCCGAAAGTCTCGAAAAGTTGAGTATGTCGATGACCAGCGACCGCATCCGCTCGGTACTCCGGACGATCTTATCGAAATATACGAGTACATCCTGCGGAAGGCGGCCGCTGAACTTATCCAGCACGGCCATGCAGAACAGGTGGATCTTGCGCAGCGGTTCCTGCAGATCGTGCGAAGCGATGGAGGCAAACTGTTGAAGATCGTGGTTGCTCGTCTCGAGCGCGTCGTTCAGTTGTTGCAGCTGGGCAGTACGTTCGGCGACTTTTTGTTCGAGGACATCTTTTGCCCGGGCTATTTCCTGTTCGGCCCTTTTCAGCTCGGTGATGTCGAGCATGGAACCGAGCATGCGGTAGGGCGTGCCGTTGTCATCGTGCAGGATATAGGCACGATCGAGGACATAGGCGTATTGTCCGTCTTCTTTCCGGAAACGGTATTCCCTGGTCCAGTTGGATTGACCCGTGTTTATGGCGGCATAGATGCTTTCGGAAGTGCCGGCCCTGTCGTCGGGATGGATCATCTCCAGCCAGCCGTTGCGGTCGGCGGGCGCCGTACCGGGGATCTGGTAGCCGAATTGTTTGTAGAAAGTGTCTCCCCACCAGAGGGTGTTGTTGACGAAGTCCCAGTCCCAAAGTGCGTCATTGGTGACCCGGGAAACCAGGCGGAACCGTTCTTCGCTGACGGCGAGGGCCCTTGTCCTTTCCAGGACCTTATCTTCCAGATCGGCGTTGAGTTTCTTCAGCGTTTCGCGCGCCGTGATGAGCTCCATGTAATTGGCGCGCAAGCGGTCCTCGGCCTGCCGGCGTTCGGTGATATTGGTGAATGTGGCGACGAAGCCGTCCATCATTTTCACCACGGTGACCTCGTACCATTTCGCCTCGTCTTTGATACGGATGGTCGAGTGATAATTTCTGTCGCCCTCGACAACCTCGAGGTATTTCGGCAGCAGCTCGGCCGTTGCCAGCGAGGGCAGGTCTTTTTTCAGCGAGAGCCCCTTCAGATCGTCGTTCGACCGGCGGATCATGGCGTTGGCGGCATAGTTGGACGAGATAACGATGAAATCGTCGATGTCGTCCCCGATGTTCCGCTTGGCCTGGAAGGCAAAGATGGCGCTGGGGCTGCTGTTGAAGACGCCGCGGATGATGTTGTTGAGGTCCGTAATGGCGGTGATGTCGACGAAGGCGATGATCACGCCGTCGTTCTTTCCTTCGTGGGTGAGATAGGGCATAATCCGCATCAGCAGGTTTTTGCCGCTGATCAACTGGACCTCTTTTTCGACGGGCCGACCCGAGCGCATAACGGTCTGGACGTCGTGGAGCAGGTTTTCGGACCGGATATTATTCGAAATGTGTGTCAGCGGTCTGCCCATGTCGGTGTCGATGAAGTTGATCATTTTTACCGACGCAGGGTTAAACCTGCGGATGCGCAGCTTGTCGTCGATGAACACCTGTGCGATGTCGGTGCTGCGGAAATAATTGTTGAGGTCGTCGTTGAGCTCGAGCAGCTCTTTTATCTTGAGCTGGTGTTCGGTATTGAGGGTGATCAGCTCTTCGTTCAACGATTGCAGTTCTTCGTTCGAGCTCTGGAGTTCTTCGTTGGCCGAGAGCAGCTCTTCGTTGGTGGACTGGAGCTCTTCATTGGTCGTTTCGAGGTCTTCGATGACCAGCTGCAACTGATTTTTCGTCTCGCTGAGCTCGGATTCCAGCGCACGGACATATTCTTCTTCGTGCGAGTGGTGGTCGCCGTTGCCATTCGACTTCCCGTCGCCATTGCCGTAGTGTTCATCGACGGGCAGCTCGCGAAGGACGAGCATCGTATAGGCCGCACCCGTGACGGCGCCCGCGGGCCTGCCGCCGGGACGGATGAATATCTCGAGGGCCACCGAAGTATTGTCGTTTTGGTAGCGGATATTCTTCAGGTAGATCTTTTCACCCGTCTTTTCGGCCTTCCTGATCTCGGCGCTGAGCAAAATGGAAATGGTAGAAGGTACCATCCTCAGCAGATTGAGATGCAACTGGCGGCGGGGCAGGGACAGGAATTTTTCGTAGGGTCCAATGGTTTCCCTGATCTCGAAACCGGCATCGATGTAAAGGACCACAAAGGCGAGGTCCTGGGTCAGGACCTGTTTGAAATCGTCCCAAAGGAGCGATTGCGAACGGGTGTCTTTCGGAGAGTAGGGTTGCCTGGTCGTCTTCATCCTGCTGGTGAAGGCTTCGGACGGCCCCTGGTTGAAGTACCAGGACGGTTTGGACTCGGTGGTCTTTTGATAGATCTTCCAGCGGGCGCTGATCTCGCGGACGTCCTTCTTGATGAGCGACGAGTTCTCGCTGGGGCCGAGGAACAGGAAGCCATCTTTGCCGGCTGCGAAGAGCAACAGCGAAAAGATCCGTTGCTGCATGGTCGGGTTGATGTAGATGAGCATGTTCCTGCAGCTGACCAGGTCGTTCTTGATAAAGGGCGGGTCCTTGATGATATTGTGTTTGGCGAAGACGATCTGTTTGCGGATACGCGGGATGATGGTCAGCGTCTTGCCGCTGCGGATAAAATATTTACCGACGAGACGCGCATCGATGTCTTTTTCGATGGAGTTCGGATATTCGCCCGCGGAAGCGAACTGGATGGCTTCGGAGTCTATGTCTGAAGCGAATATCTTTACGGTGAGGTTCTTGGACGTCGCCTCGAGGACTTCGTCGACCACCATCGCGATCGTGTAGGCCTCTTCGCCCGTGCTGCAGGCCGTGACCCAGATCTTGATCGTGTCATCCTCTTCCTTGTTGGCGATGATGGCTGGGATCACCTTTTCGCGCAGCAGATCGAAGGCTTCGGGATCGCGGAAGAAGCGGGTGACGCCGATGAGGAAGTCCTGGCCGAGCTGTTTGACCTCCTCGGCATGGTCCTGGAGGTAGCCGATGTAGGTCTCCGGGTCTGTAAAGCTGCCCTGGATCATGCGTTTGGTGATGCGCCGCAGGAGCGTAGGCGTTTTATAGTAATGGAATTCGACACCGGACTCCTTCCGGATGAGGTCGAAAACGGTGTGGAGGAACTCGTCGTCCTTTTTTTCGTTGCCGTAGAGGAATGCGGGGGCGGGTGATATATGGTGCATGATCTCGTTGAAGATGGCTCCGGCGGGCAGGACAAAGTCTGCGTTCCCGGCGCCGATGACGCTGTTGGGCAT
>DASZYU010000332.1:0-18192 GCA_035545215.1 Puia sp. | reverse complement strand
GGCCGGGTGTGGTCAGTCGCCGGTGGGTTGGATGGTATGGTTCTCCACCATGAGCATGACGGTTTTTTTCGGGGCTCGCGTCCGGTGCATGACGCCGCGGGTCACGGTAACGCCTTGTCCCGGATTCAGCTCGATCGTCCGGGTTTCGAGATCGACGAGCAACTGTCCTTCGAGCACGAAGAAGAACTCGTCGTCGTTGTCGTGTTTGTGCCAGTGGTATTCGCCTTCGACGATGCCGATGCGAACGACGCTGTCGTTGACGCGGGTAAGGGTTTGGTTGAACCATTTGTCTTTGCATTCCCTCACCATAGCGGGCACATCGATCCGTTGCAGATGATCGAATCTGACATCCAGTTTGGTCACGTAAGGGTATTGCCGTTCCATATGTTATCGTTTTTTAATACCAAAATCGCTCGTAACCCGCAGCGGGTTTCCATCCGGAACGCGGTTCGAAATAGTCCCACAGCAGGGCGGAGACTTTTCGCGCGAACTGCCATGCCTCATTGTCGGGTACCCAACGCTGGTCCTTGTTATTCTTGGTCGCCACATAGAAAACGTAATCTCCATGGGGGGCGTTGACGAGCACGACCTCTGAACGCGAGTCGTCGACCATGCCCTGTTTGCTGGCGGCCTGGACATAGGGCGGCAGTTGGGAAAGCGCGTATTCGTCCCAAAAAACATGGGTCATGATCCGGTACATCACCTGGCTGGCGGCGGGACTGACGGCCTCCTGTTGACGGATCATGAGGACCAGGCGGGCCATCTCGCGGGGTGTGGTCTGACCCCAGCCGTAGAGTTGTCTTTCCTGTTCGCGGCCGGGGGTCCGGGAGTTGACGCGGGTATCGCGGAAACCGTGCGCTTCGAGCCAGGCATTGATGGTTGCGCCTCCGCCCGCCAGGCGCTCACACCAGACGGCGGCGGCATTGTCGCTGTGGGTGATCATCAGCGTCACCGCGGTGATCAGGTCGGTCGGAGTGCTGTCCTTGAAGAACTGCATCAGACCCGAACCTTTTCTGGCCATCGAATCGCGATAGACCAGCGGTTCGTGGTATTTGAAGGCTCCCTGGTTGATCTTGTCGAAGATGCCGACAAGAATAGGTATCTTGACGATGCTGGCAGTCGGAAAAATGGTGTCGGCGTTGAGCGCCGCCTCGCGGCCTGTCCTGAGGTTCAGTACGTAAACGCCGGCGGTGCCATGGAAAGAGTCGACGAGCGTTTGCAAACGGGCGCGGAGTTTTTTGTCGGTCGGATTTTGGGTGTAAGCGGATGACAGGGCCATAGAAAACAGGATGATGCCGGCAAGTCGACGCATGCGATACAGAGTTTGTGTAAATATAGCGAAGGATCGGCGATGCCAAGCGGGCGGTCACCGTTTTTTGAAGCCGATGCGGTCGCGGTCCTCCCATTTTCGCTGAGCGGCTTTTTCGTCCAGGAGATTTTCCATGGCGTCGTAGATCTGGGATAGTTGGACGTCGTGTTCGTTGAGACGGTCCCACAGCTGGCTGAGTTTGGCATCGTTCGGGTGCGCCAGCGCTCGTCTTACGTCTACGAAGGCGCGCATGATGGCGATGTTCATTTGGATGGCTTTTGCGGAACGGAGTACCCCGCTCAGCATGGCGACACCCTGTTCGGTGAAGGCATAGGGCAAATAGCGTGTGCCGCCCCAACTCGAGGTTTCAATTTGCAACCTCAAGTTTTGACCGGTGCGGGCGGCTTCCATCTGGCCCTTTATCGATTCATACTCCTCTTTGGTGAGCTGGAACATGAAATCGCCGGGAAAGCGCTGGATATTTCGTTTGACGGCAAGATTAAGTGCCTTAGTTTCAACCTCGTACAGATCTGCCAAATCTCTATCGATCATGACTCTTTCGCCGCGGATCTCGTAGATCCTGTTTTGGATGCTTCGGATGATTTCCATAGAACCTGATTTTAGGTCTTCGAATATAAAACGATTTCACGGAATTGGGAGGGAAAATAGATCGGCACGATGTACCAACTTGTACCGATATGTATACGGAATGAACGGGCCATCCGCTGTTTTATCGCCAATTTACGGCGGATGACCGCCGGTGGGCCGGAGCCTCTTGCTGACCGGGCAGGTGCGGCGGGCCCGGGGGGCCGTCTTTCACTGTCAAACACGGGAGCCTCTTGCTGACAAAAAAGCCCCTCTTGCGAGGGGCCGTTCTTTTATGCGCAGCGGTCGTTCGTGCCTAGCGGTCGTTCGTGCACAGCGGCCGTTGCTATTGTTGCAGGCTCGAGCCGGCATCTCCCATCCCCTGCGAATTCATGTCCTTGCGTTTGAAAATGTTCAGGTCCATTTTCCCGAAGCGGTATGCCAGGACCACGCGGAAGAGCTGGGGGTCTTTCAGGCGATCGTACTCCTGCTGGAAGAACTGGCTGGTGCTGTATTGGTCGGACCAGCGGGTGCGGAAGATGTCGCTCATGCTGAAGGTTACCGAAGCGGCGTTGTTCTTCAGGAACGACTTCTTCACGGCCATGTCGATCCCCCAGTACGGTTTGATATAGCCCTGGGAGGAGCTCTGGGTCGTCGAATTGGGTGGTCCGAACTGGTTATTGTTCAGGTTGACCGGCAGATTCGTCTTGCCCTGGTAGATGGCGGTGGTCTGGATCGTTATGTTCCACGGCAGCTTGAAATTGCTGTTGAATTTTCCGAAGAACGTCCACAGCGCGGGCTGCGAAGGTTCGTTCAGGTTTTCCGTGTTGATGTGCGAATTGTACACGTTCAGGTTGAGCGTGATGTCCCACCATTTCGTGAGCGTATTGGTGGAAGTGAGTTCGCCGCCGACGGTATAGGCATTGTTCGCGTTCTTATAGGTGTTGATCAGGATCGGTTTGCCGATCGGGCTGAGTCCGCTGTCCTGGTAACGGGTGATCAGGTGATCGGTATACTTGTAGTAGGCGGAGACCAGCAAGGTATTGTTGCCTGGAAAGGTCTTCATGTAGGACATCTCCGTGTTGTACGTGAACTCGGGGATCAGCGCCGGGTTACCGCGGGTGATGTTCAGCGTATCCGAATAATCCGTGAACGGGATCAGCTGAAAGAAGCTGGGCCGGTTGATCTTGCGGGTTGCGCTGAGCTGCACTTCCTGGTCATGTTTGAGTTTCTGGCTCAGGAAAATCGACGGGAACAAGCTGATCGGATAACTGTTGCTGAAATGCTGGTTCGTATTGAGCAGCGAGCCATCGTATTTGGAGCTTTCTGCGCGCAGGCCGAGGGCATACCCGAAATTATGGATAGCGCTGGTGAAATTGACGTATGCCGCATAGACCGTATTGGTGCTGGTGTAATCGCTGATGCCGAGCGAGTCGACGCGTTGCTTGCCACCGCTCTCGATGGTATAGGTGCTGTCGTTGTTGCTCAGGTTTTGAATGCTGGCCCGCAGACCTGCTTCGAGTTTGCTTTTGGCGCCCAGCGGATCGGTGTAGTCGGTCTGGATCGTATAGAAACCCGGAGCGGCGGTGCCACTCGTTTTCTGTTGCGTGGTATAGGCGATCGGGGAACCGGGCTGGCCCTGATAATAATCGGTGGTGTACAAGGAGGTCAGGTTGGCGCCGACGCCGAAATAGGAGAAGTCCGCGGTCAACTCTTCATCCTTTTTATCAAAGATGTGTTTCATGCCCGCCTGTACGCCGTTCACATGGAACGAGCGGTTGGAATTCGAATTTCGCAACGAATAGTAGGTGTAATTGCCGAGGCTGCTCAGGCTATCCGTCCTTATATTCGAGATGTCGGTGGGCGTGAAGGCGCCGCTGACATGGATATAAGAGGCAGACAGCGTCGTCTTGTTGGTGACGAACCAGTCTGCTCCGGCCTGACCGAACAGGAAATGTCCCTTGTTGCGCTGCAGATCGTTTTGCAGCAGGTGGGACGAATCGCCGGGGCTCGTGGCTGTAGCAGGGATGTAGGTATAGCGATCGGTGTTGCCGACTGTCTTGCCGTTCAAACCATTGTAGAGACCATTGATCGTAAAGTTCACCTTATCCTTGCGGATACTGAGCCCGACGAGGGCGTTGGCTGCGCCATGCGAGTCCATGCCGGCGGAAATGCTGCCATTGTAGCCTTTCTTCCGGTTTTTCTTGAGGATGATGTTCAGAATACCGGCGCCGCCGCCCGATGCGTCGTATTTAGCGGAAGGGTTGGTGATGACTTCCACGCTTTCGATCGCATCGGCGGGTATCTCATCGAGGGTCAGCGTCGTGGGTCGCCCGTCGACGAAAATGGTCGGTGCGGTTCCGCGAAGCGTGACGTTACCGTCGATATCGACATTGACCGATGGAACGTTCCGCATGACGTCCACACCGGTCCCGCCGGCGCTGACGATGTTCTTATCGACATTGAATACCTTCTTGTCCAACTCGAGTTTCATGGTCGGCGTACTTGCCGTAACGGTAGCAGCCGCCAGTTGTGTGACGTCCGTTTGCAGTTTGATCGAGCCGAGGTCCTTCTCGAAAGAAGGCATAGCGCCGAACGGAGAAGCGTTCGACTGCCCAGGAGTAGCCGCGGCCTGCACAGGCGTGATCATGAAATTGATGTCCTGGTTCTTGTACCCTGTGGCGGAAACCCTCACGACCATTTGAGCGACGATCGGCAGGTCTTCAAAATCGAATTCGCCGTTGGCCTTCGTGTCGGTGCCTTTCAACAAAACCAGCTTTTTCTTTTTCGTCGCGGGATCGACGGTGGAGCGCAACACGAGGACGGTCGCCTGTATTCCCTGACCGGTGGAATCGGTGACTTTACCAAAAGCACGGCCGATGGCAGGCGGAGCTTGTCTTGCAGCAGACGGAGCTCCTTTAGCACCGGCAGCGGCGTTTGCGCCAGGTTTGGCCTGAGCAGGATTCTGGGCAAAGCCGGTCAACACAGCCAGGAAACAAAACGCGAAAGCAATAACTAGTTGTCTCACAAAACATATTTTAGAATGACAAAATTATATGCGGTAATCGATTTGGTTGATAGCATTACTGCAAACGGACCAAAAAACGCGGTAAACGGCACAAAACTGTCGGCAAACGAACCTGACGGACTGCGCTCATGGAAGTATAATGATCGACGTTCGGCAAATTGGACATTTGCTGCGGATTTCCCCCTGTAGAATTGCGCAAAAGCACCCTTTGAAGGCGGATTATTACCTATACCTTCGAGTCAAAATGAAAAAATATGAGAAAGATAAAGTTACAAGTACAAGTTTCCGTCGACGGATTCGCAGGCGGTCCAGCCGGTCAAATGGATTACCTCGTATGGAATTGGGATGAGCGGTTGAAAGAATATGTGAACGATCTCACCGATGCATCGGATACGATCCTGATGGGTCGCGTGCTCTATGAGGGCATGTCCGGTCATTGGTCATCGATAACCCCGGACAGGGAGGAATATCTCTTTGCTCAGAAAATGAACAATTATAATAAGCTGGTGTTTTCTTCCACGATCACCGGGCCCCTCACCTGGAATAACAGCCGGCTCGCAACCGCGGATGCGGCCAGCGAGATCCGCGCTTTAAAGGAAAAACCCGGAAAGGACATCATGGTCTACGGCGGCGCGCGATTCGTGTCCGGGTTGATCAAACAAAACCTGATCGACGAATACCATCTCTTCGTGAACCCTGCAGCCATCGGCAAAGGTCTGAGCATCTTTGGCGCGCTGGACGGTTATCGGCCGCTGGAGTTCGCCGGCGCGCATCCGTTCGATTGCGGCATCGTGGTGTTGGAATACCGACCGAAGAAATGAATGCGCCTGCCCTTGCCGCGGTTATAATGCCGGCTGCTGTTAAGGGCCGGAGACCGGTCAATGTACACCTTTGGAGGCGTCCCAGTTTCCAGCCAGCTTGCGCACATAAAGGATCTGACCTGTGTGATAGGCGGTATGCGTGTTGATATGCGCGATGGTGCCATACCAGGACTGCAGTTTTGCTTCATCGGATTCCTGGATGGCTTTCTCCCAGTCTTTCATCACCTGCCCCAGTTTTTGAACGGTCGAGGCCCAGGATGCCTCGGTGAAATCGTTGAAGGTCTCGTCGTTGTTGCCGTCGAATTTGTCGGGTGTCCTCCCATAAAATTTGTCCAGCGATTGCTTGTTCCAAAACCAGATATGATAAGCCAGTTGCCCGATGGAGTGGCTGGAGTCGTTGGGTTTCCACATGGCTTGTTGCGCGGTGATGCCTTCGACGCTTTTCATCACCGGCACGAACCATTCTGCCTGATCGTCGGTGGTTCGGAATTGTTGTAGCAGGATGGACCTGAGGGTCGGCGCGGGTTTCTTTTCGGAAGCCTGCTGGGCCGTCAGGCTCATTGAAAGAAAGAACAGTCCGGCGGCAAGGATGACAGTGAGCTTTGACATGAATAGCAGTTTGGTGGTGAAGAATGGTCGGTTCTTTATGAAAGTACGGATAAATTTTGACTGGCCGGAAACGCGCTCCGCGAAACAGGTTCCTTTCGGCAGCCGGCTCACGCCGATATCGATCCTGCTGCCGGATGCGTTGTTCAGCCGGCCGACGATCCTCCGTTCGGCATCGACGATGCGTATATCGATCGGCCCGATGGTGTTCCGGGCAATGTGCAGGATGCCGGTTGCCGGATGGGGAAAAAGTTGGATGGAAATGTCTGCGGAGGCGACTTCGAAGGTTCGTATGACAGAATATTCGATACGGCTGTCGGAATCGACCATGGGCGGCCGGCAGTAATTGCGTTCGGCGAAAGGAGCTTTCTTTTCAGGATGGGTGGTATAGACCGCGATTACCTATAGCTGATTGATTTTCAAACATTAAAAGCGAATAGGCGGCCTTTAAACCGGAATGCATCCTATTTTCCGGATGTTGTCCCCTTTTTTGGGGATCCCGGGGTCCCGCTGGTCCATAGGACGAATGGAAGGGCGACATGGTGAAATTGTCGTACATTTTAGGATGCCTAAACTAACACCTCCCCGAATCGTCGCCCTCTTTCCGAGGTTGCTGACGCTCCTTCCCCTGTTTTTGGGTTTTCATTTTTCGTCGTTCGCGCAGGGTACCCGGTTATTGCGGCAGCCCAGTCTGAGCGCCACGCAGCTGGCTTTCGAATATGGCGGCGATATTTGGGTCGTCGATAAGAATGGCGGCGAAGCGCGGCGCATCACGAGCACGGCCGCGACGGAAAGCGATCCGCATTTTTCTCCCGATGGAAAATGGATCGCCTTTACTTCGGATCGCAGCGGGTTCCCCGCGGTGTATGTCGTGGATGCAGAAGGCGGAATTCCGAAGCGTCTGACCTGGTATCCCGCGCCTGCGCTCGCCCGCGGTTGGACGCCCGATGGCAAACAGGTCCTGTACAGCAGCCCGCGCGAAACGGCGCCCGTGGGTTATGGGCGTATGTGGAGCGTTGCGGTGACGGGCGGTCCCTCGCAATTATTGCCGGCGCCCTGGGGACGCGATGGCTCGTTGTCTCCCGATGGGAAAAAGATCGTCATCGATCGCGTCAGCCGCTGGGATGTCGAGTGGCGGCATTACCGCGGAGGGCAGAATACGCCGCTGGAAGTCCTGGACCTTGAATCGCTGTCCGAACAGCCCATTCCGAATACGGATCGCACGATGGATATCCATCCCGTCTGGCAGGGCGACGCGATCTATTTTCTTTCGGACCGTGATTTCATCATGAATGTGTGGGCTTATCCCGCGGGCGGCGGCGCGTTGCGCGAAGTGACCTCGTATAAGGAAGGCGACGTCAAATGGCTGACCGGCAACGGAAAAGAGCTGGCATTCGAGCGCGCGGGATTTCTATATCTGCTGGATCCCGCGAGCGGCAGGACCACGCAGCCGAACATCACGGTACACGGTGATTTCCCGTGGGCGGAGCCGCACTGGGAAAATGTCACGACGCGTCTGCAGGACGTGTCGCTATCGCCGACGGGCAAACGAATCATCGGCGAGGCGCGCGGGGATGTCTTTACGATACCGGTGGAGAACGGGAATGCGCGCAACCTTACGCATAGCAGCGACGTGGCCGACCGCAGACCGCTGTGGTCCCCCGACGGCAAACAGATCGCCTGGTTCTCGGACAAAGGAGGCGAGGGTTATGCCCTGTATATCACCGACCAGGAAGGCGCCGGCGAGGCGAAAAAAATATCGATCGGCGAGTCGAAGCTCGCCTGGGAACCTACGTGGTCGCCGGACGGCAAGTATATCGCCTTCGATGACAACAAAGCGAGGATCCGGGTGGTAGAGCTGGCCACAGGGAAGATCAGCACGGTCGACGTCGCCGGCGCAAATAACGAAAGAGGAGGGCTCGGGTTGACGTGGTCGCCCGACTCGAAATGGCTGGTCTACTCCAAAGCCGCCGAAAATAATTTTCAACGAGTCACCGTATGGTCTGTCGCGACGGGGAAGACCGAAGCGCTCAGCGATCCCATGGCGAATGCGGCACACCCCGTGTGGGACCGCGATGGCAGACATCTTTATTTTCTCGCGAGTACGGAGGTCGGTCTGGCTTCGGGTTGGGCCAATACCAGTACGATCCTGTCGAGACCTTCGTTTGCAGCCTACGTCATTGTGTTGCGAAAGGACGACCCCACGCCTTTCCCACTGAAGAGCGATGAAGAACCGGATACAGCCGCCGCAACGAAGACACCGGGTGCAGCCTCCGGGGATAAGGCCGGCGGAGCGGCCGCGGATAAGAGCGGCGCCGCCGCTTCAGATAAAAACGGCGCAAAGTCCGATACATCGGGTAAGGCTGCTGCCCGCAAAGACGATGCGCGGGCGGTCCGGATCGATTTCGACGGCATCGATCGACGCACGCTGCCCCTGCCGATGCCGTCCGGCAA
Organism: Puia sp.; assembly: GCA_035545215.1. GTDB lineage: Bacteria > Bacteroidota > Bacteroidia > Chitinophagales > Chitinophagaceae > Puia. Next base: position 9,389 of record DASZYU010000332.1, on the reverse strand, counting down.
CTACCAGTCGTTGCGCAGCGGTCCCAAAGGATCGGTGTTTATCCTCGGCGGTGACGGCACCATCAGCAAGTTCACACTCGATACGAAAAAACTGGATGAATTCGTCACGCATGCCGGTAACGTCCATGTGTCGGCGAACGGAGAGAAGATGCTCTTCCAGAGCGGCCGGACATGGAGGGTGGTGTCGACCGCCAAACCGCCGTCTCCGGCGGAGGGGACCGTTGGAGTCAATATCCGGATGTTGCTGGACCGGATCGAGGAATGGAAACAAATCTTTACCGAAGGATGGCGGTATGAGCGCGACTATTTTTATGACCCGGGTTTGCATGGCAGGGATTGGGACGCGGTATGGAAATATTATTCGCCGCAGCTGCCGTATATCCGTCACCGCGCAGACCTGACGTACCTGTTGGACCAGTTGGGCGGGGAGTTGAGTGTCGGGCATAGTTTCGTATTCGGCGGCGATTTCCCCGAGGTGGACACGATACGGGCGAGCGCGCTCGGAGCGGACCTTGCCGCGCACGACGGCCGCTGGCAGATCAAACGGATATTCACGGCCGAAAGCTGGAACCCGGACTTGCGGGCGCCGCTGGCGCAGCCGAACCTGAAAGTCGCGGAAGGCGACTATATCCTTTCCATCGACGGGCAGCCGCTGACGGCCGACCGGGACCCATATGAACTGCTCGACGGTAAAGCGGGCGTTCAGACGCTGTTGCAGGTCAACAACAAACCGTCGACCGAAGGGGCCTGGACGATAAAGGTCGAGCCGATAGCCGGCGAGGGAGCGCTTCGCCAGCGTGCCTGGGTCGAGGACAACCGCCGCAAGGTGGACGAATTGTCGCATGGGCGGCTGGGTTATGTATGGGTGCCTAATACCGGGGGGCCCGGTTTCGTGTCGTTCAACCGTTATTTTTTCGCGCAGCAGGACAAGCAGGGGGCGGTGATCGACGAGCGGTTCAACGGTGGCGGGCTGCTGGACGACTACATGGTCGACCTGATGATCCGGCGCATACGCGCCGCTGTTACAAATGAGGCGCCGGGAGGCCGGGCGCTCCGTCTGCCGGCGGGCATACTGGGACCCAAGGTGTTGCTGATCAACGAACTTGCCGGATCGGGCGGAGACTTTTTCCCATGGATATTCCGTCATCAGCAGGTGGGGCCGCTGATCGGCACACGCACCTGGGGCGGGCTTGTCGCGTCGGCGGTTCACTATAGTTTTGTCGACGGGGGCGCCATGACCGCGCCCGTCAACGCGGTATTCGATCCGATCGGGCACAAATGGATCGCCGAGAACCAGGGTGTGCCGCCGGATATCGAAGTCAAGGACGACGCCGTGTCGGTGTCGCATGGCCGCGATGTGCAGCTCGAGCGGGCAGTGGAAGAATGTCTGCGGCTGCTCGACAAGGAGCCGGCGCCTTCGGTGGAACATCCGCCGTATTCGCGGCCGGCCGTCAAGGATTGAATTCGATCGCCTGCCGGATGACTGTTGCCGCCGCCGCGGTATGTCATCTGTCAACCTGATGGTCATGGCCGTGACGTATGGTTACTGAACGAGCTGCGCAGCCCGTCGCGTATTCTCAGTACACGTGGTGGCCCTGGTCGGCGCGTTTGGCCAGGTCTTCCTTTCTGACGTTGACCTGCTGACCGATGGGTTTGCCGTCGCGGTAGGTGATAACGTTGATCTGCGCCGCGCCGACCGGGAACCGCACCGGGGTTCCGTCGTACCTGGGATAGGTATTGTCGGGGTTGGTGTCGTCGAAGGTGTAATAGATCTCCAGACCGTTGACCTCGGTCGACATGCTCAGTTCGAAGTCGCCCCCGGGAACGCGTGTGGGCGTGAGGACGACATTGTAGGCGCTGCGTGAATATTTGATGTGGTCGGCATCCATGCGCGCGAACTCGCTTTCCATCCTTTTGGTGAAATCGTCCCAGTTGCGCGCCGATCTCGGACTCCAGTAGACTTCTGCGAGCGCGAGACCTCTTGGCCAGGTCATGTACTCGGCATGACGGAAATTGGGAACCGATTCGGACCACAGGTTGCCCTGGCCGCCCAGGATGAGGTGTTCATCCACGCTGTCGGGCACCGGATCATAGGTGTAACTGTCTTTGAGACGGCACATGCCATAGGTGGGCGGTTCGGCGGAAGGCTCGCCCTGGTAGAGATCGAGATAGGTGTAGTCCCAGGGCGTCATGACCACCTTGTGTCCCATCCGCGCGGCCGTTACGCCGCCGGACATCCCGCGCCAGCTCATCACGGTCGCCTCGGGCGCGAGACCGCCCTCGAGGATCTCGTCCCAGCCGATGAGTCTCTTTCCCTTGGACTGGAGCATCTTTTCGATGCGTTTGACGAAATAGCTTTGCAGTTCGTCGACATTTTTCAGGTGCTCTTCCTGCATCCGCCTCATGCATTTGGGACAGGTGGCCCAGAAACCTTTATAGGCTTCGTCGCCGCCGATATGAATATAGGGACAGGGAAAGAGCGCGGCGACCTCGGTGAATATCTTGTCGAGCGTTTGAAAAACGCTGTCGTTGCCGACACAAAGCGCGTTATCCTGGCGAATGGGTCCGCGCGAACCGGGATTGACGGGGTATGCCAGCTGCGTGCAGGAAAGGTTCGGATACGAAGAGATCAGCGCGAGGCTGTGCGCGGGAATGTCGATCTCGGGAAGAATGGTGACAAAACGGTCCGCGGCGTACCGGATGATCCCGCGCATATCGTCCTGCGTGTAAAAGCCGCCGTAGGGCGTCGTTTCGTCTGCGAGCGGCGGCAGGAACTCGCCCCAGCGACCCGTACGGGCGACGCGCCATGCACCGTGTTTTGTGAGTTCGGGAAGACTTTTGATCTCGAGCCGCCAGCCCTGGTCGTCGCTGAGGTGGAGGTGGAGGGTATTGAACTTGTAGCGGACCATCTCGTCGATGTATCTTTCGACCTCCTGTTTGCTAAAGAAGTGGCGGCTGACGTCGAGCATGAGCCCCCGCCATCCGAAACGGGGATAGTCGGTGATGTCGACGCAGGGGATCTCGCTCCGGGTATGGTCGCCGACCGGAACCAGCTGCAATAAGGTCTGGATGCCGTAGAAAACGCCGGCGGGGCTATTGGCGTCGATGCGAATAGCGGATGGCGTGACGGAAAGGGAATATCCTTCGCGACCGATGGCGGCCGCGGCCGAACCGACATGGAGGACGATGCGTTGTTTACCGCCTTTGTTCGGTGAGAGGTGCAAGTGCTCGCCCAGCCAGGCGGCAGTTTGCGCAAGCGAGTCGCCTTCGGCGACGATCCTGGTGTCGGGACCGAGGGAAAAGTGACCGGAATTCTCCCTGACGGAAACGGGTTGGGGGATGATGTGAATTCCCGGCGTTTGTCCGGGGCCGGCGAGCAGGGAGCCCGAACCGAGGAGGACCGATACGAGGATTACTGCGAAGCATCGTGCGATGGACATATCGAACTGTTTTATGAATGAGTGGTGAATTTAGGTAATAAACGGTCATATTCGACCTTTCCGTTCCTGATCGTCATGAGACATTCGAACCGGCGGGTGGCCCGGATGTGATGGCCGCTGTGGTCGGAAAATTCAAAATGGCCGTTGAGAACGCGCAGGATCGCTATGTCGGCTATGCCTCCTTGCGAGAGGTGACCGAGATCGGGCCGGTGGATCTCTTTTGCGGCGTCCCAGGTAGACAAGCGGATGACGGTTGCGGCGTCGAGACCCATGGCAAGGAAGCGGGACAGGATATCGGGAAGCGTGACCGCGCTATTACCGCGATGGATATCCGAACTGATCGAATTGGGCCGGAAGCCGCTGCGGATTGCCGGGACGGCTTGCGAGAAGGCGAAACTGATCTCCCCATAGCCGACGCCAAAGCGTATGCCTTTTTGCTGCGCCCGGAGGACGAAGGGTTTTAGCTTTTTTGTGACGGTATCCACGATCGGTTCGCGGTCGCTCAGCTGCGCAAAACAATGCGTGAAGATGTCCCCGGGACGAAGATGTTTCAGGAACAGCTCGCGGATGGACAGTTCGGGCTGGTGTTCGCCGAAATCGATCATGACCGGAAGCCTGGCCCGGTTGCCTGCCTCGACGGCTGCATCCACGGGTCGCCAGTCTCCGCCCCGGTAGTGGGCCACCTTGAAACCGACGATACAGGTCTTGTACTGGCGGGCTTTCGCAGCGGCGAGCGAGTCATTCATGTCGGTGGTATCCTGCTCATAGGGGCCGCCGCGCATACCGGCGCCGACGATATTGAGAAAGGCGAGGACCCGGGTGTGCGAACGATCTATCACCCGCCGCTTGAAAACCTCGAAGTCGCGCCATCCGGAGCTGCCCGCGTCCACGACCGTCGTAACACCTTCCTTCGGTGCGAAGTTGTCGGGGACTACGCCTTCGGTCCCGCCCGCGTATTCCCTGTCGGGGTCGCTGCCGAAGAAAACGTGCGTGTGTACATCGATCAATCCGGGGCAGACGATGGCGTCGCGGGCATCGATGATGTTTGCGGCCTGTGCGGGGTCGATGTGTTTGGCGATGCGCATGATGCGACCGTTGTCGACCGCGATGTCGAGGGTATCGTGGAGGTTGGTCTTTGGGTCTACGACGTAGCCGCCCCTGATGAGAAGCGAGTAAGGCTGCGCCCGGGCGATCGTGACCAGACCGGCTAAAAAAAGCGCGAGAGACAGCTTAGGCATACTGCAATATATAGCGCAAATATTTAAGTTTATTCCATATGCGTATCAAAAAGCGCCCCCGCGCGGCATGAACAGCGCTAGCGACCGCCGGGTTTCTTTTCTTTGGGGGTGGCGGAATCCGGCGTGAATCCAAAGGCCATCGTTTCCTATATTTTGGATAAATTAGTCAAATAAATTTGCCAATTATGAAAAAATGGGACCTGCGGGGAAAGCGCGCGCTTGTCACGGGCGGCACCAAGGGCATCGGCAAAGCGATCGCCGATGAATTTCTGACGCTGGGCGCGGAGGTGATGATCGTGGCGCGGGACGAGCAGGAAGTAAAAAGACTGACCCATCTTTGGCAAATGGAACGGAAAACGGTGACAGGGGTTGCCGGCGATGTCAGCGTGGCCGCGGACAGGGCGAGGATCGGCGAGGCCATTGCCGAGCGGTGGGGAGCGTTGGATGTACTGGTGAACAATGCCGGCATGAATATTCGCCGCAAACTCGCCGATTACGACGAGCAGGAATACCGGTCGGTGCTGGAGGTCAATCTTTTTGGCGCCGTAGAAATGTGCCGGTTGTGTTTCCGCTGGCTGTTGCCCGGAAACACATCCACCGTCATCAATATTGCGAGCGTGGCGGGCAGCGTGGATGTTCAATCGGGGGCCCCTTATGGGATGAGCAAGGCGGCGTTGATCCAGTTGTCGCGTAACCTGGCCGTGGAATGGGCCGAACACGGCATCCGGGTCAATTCGATCTCCCCTGGTTATACCGATACGCCGCTGGTGCAATCTGTGCTGAGCCGGCCCGAGCGGTTGCAGCGTATCAAGGACCGGACGGCGTTGAACAGGGTCGCGGAGGCGGAAGAAATCGCGAGCGTGGCCGCCTTTCTCGCGATGGAGAAGGCATCCTATATCACGGGACAGAATATCGTCATAGACGGCGGAATGCTGGCCAAAGGGTTGTAGCAGGCGTGCGTCCGGGGATGCCGGACCCGGAGTAAACCTTAACAGCGATGCTACTCGAATTTATAGGTGACCGTTTTCACGGCCGGCCCGCCTGCTTTGCTGGAGTCGAGGTGCCAGGACATGCCGACGTTATCGATCCAATACAGGAAGCCGACGACGAGGTCGTCGTTTGCGTGGGCCGCCGGGACGAATTTCTGGACCGAGATGCGGTGGTTCGAGTCGGGGACCTGGGCGACCGTCATTGCGGCGAGCGGTGAGTCGAACAAGACCGTGCTACCCGATTTCATGAGCAATTCGAACCGGATCGTATCGTGGACGTCCGAGAAATCCTTTTCGGTGTACAGCACATAATTGATCGCGCGCGGCGGTTTGGCCACATCAGGATTTTTGTCGCAGGCTGCCATCAGCAGGACAGGCAGCAGCCAGATCCACTGCCGGACCGGTTGGTGTCTTTTCATGTTAGCGTTTGACCACAGAAAACGCCGGTCCGTTGCATGCGGTTGCCTAATGAAACGTTAAGACCTTGTGACGGCCGGCCGGCGGTGCGGCAATAAATTCCCGGCTCAGTTGATCGTACAGGTAGAGGTAGTCATTGGCTTTGCCGTCCTTTTCGAAGATGCGTTCCCATGTGTTGAGCGGCTCCCAGATACAAGTCCCCTTCCCCAGCCCGCCGGGAACGCTGAATGCGATGTCGTTGACCTCGCGTTTCAACTGGGTATACTCCACAACTATCACATCTTTACCGTATTGGGTAGCGAGGTCGTCGATGTTGTATTTGAGATCCGACAGGGTGCCATGCCAGCGCGGATAGTAAGAAAGGCCAATGACATCAAACGGAACGCCGCGTTGCAGCATGTTGTCGATGAAAAAATGGGATTCGTCGTTCTGACCGCCGAGTGCGATATGGAGCATGATGGGACAGGCGGGGTCAACCGCTTTCACGCCGCGGATGCCGGCATAGATGAGCAGGGCCAGGCTATCGGGATGCCGGATACTGCCTTCGGGCCAGATCATCCCGTGATTGATCTCATTGCCGATCTGGACCATATCGGGAAGCGTGCCCTGGTTGCGGAGCGCATCGATGACGCGTTTTGTAAACGCATAAACGGAATCGGCGAGCGTCGGGAAGCCGAGGCCCCGCCAGGCCGCGGGTTTGAACTGTTTGCCCGGATCCGCCCAGTAGTCGCTGTAATGGAAGTCGAGCAGCAGTTGCATTCCGGCAGCGTGTACGCGGCGCGCCATGGCCAGGGTGTGGGAGAGATCGCAGAAACCTTTTCCCGGAGAGTATCCGCTGTCGCGGCCGGGGTTGTTGAAGATGCGGAGCCGGATATAATTGAAGCCATGGTCTTTGAGGATGTCGATCGCGTCGCGTTCCCCTTTGTCATCGGCGAAGTGAACGCCGCGGCTTTCCAGTTCGGGAAGAAACGAGATATCGGCGCCGAGCATTTTTTTAACAGGCCGGTGCTTATAGACGGGCGCCTCGATGATCCGGTGAGGTGCGGCAGGCAGGATGAGCGAGATGTCGGTAGAGCCGGGTTGCAGGTTGTCGGCGGTAGCCTCGAAATGTGTCATGCCGGGATGGGCGCCGGACCGGAGGATCACCTGACAATGGCCGTTGAAGAGACTGCGTTCGGCAATGCTGTCGGCGATGGGGTGATTGGGAGCATCGAGCGGTACTCCGGCCGGCCCGAGCGTCGCCTCCATGCGCCTGGTACCGGCTTCGGCCAGGGGGCGGTCCTCCTCGTGGCTGCTGGGGTCTCCATTACCCGTCCCGATAATATGCAAATCGCCGGTAGTCCGAAAATGGATGAGATTGTCCGCGTCGGGCACTGTCCTGCCCTGTCGATCGGCGACGCTGATATTCACTACTGTCGCCTCGCTGCCGTCAGCCAGCATCGTCGTCTTGTAAGGAGTGACGACGACCTCGCGCGGTTCGCCCGTCGTCTCTACGGAAGCGGTCAGCCGCCGCCCCTTTTTGAGCGCTACGGCGGAGAGCGTGCCGGGTTCGTAATTGACCGACCATTCGAGGTGACCGTTTCGCGGCATCGTTTTCTTTCCGAGGCTTTTTCCGTTCAGGAAGAGTTCGACCTCATCCGCGTTCGAATATACCCAAACCGGGATGGGTTTTCCTTCGCTGCCTTTCCAGTTCCAATGCGGAGCAATGTGCAGCACATCTTCGTCGGTCCACCAGGATTTATAATAATAAAAGATGTTCTTCGGGAACCCGCACATGTCCATGACGCCGAAGTGCGAATTGATGTTCGGCCACCGGTAGGGAGTGGGTTCGCCGCGGTAATCGAATCCCGTCCACACGAAGCCACCCAGCCACCAGGCCCTGTCGGCCGCCAGCGACCACCACTGTTCGGCGGTATTGGCCCACCACGGGTAGGTGATGTCTTCGTCCGGAACATATCCGTTGACAGTATCTTTTTTGTAGATGCCGCGGGTGGTGACGGTGCTACCCATTTCGGTACCGATGATCGGCTGGCCGGGATGGTCGGCATGGTAGGAGTCGACTGCGGCGATGCGGTAGTTGAAACCGCGCACGGGAATCACTTCGTTGATGCCGCGGAAGACATTGGGGAGATCGGCCGCGTAGGTGCAGGTGCGGGTGGGATCCCATTCGCGTTGCCGTGCGATGAGTGTGGAGGCGATCGCGCGACCGACGGAGCTTGTCTGGACGTAGCCTTCTTCGTTGCCGAGGCTCCATAGAAAGACGCAGGCCCTGCTCCTGTCGCGACGGATCAGCCGGTGAAACTGGCCGAGGTATTCTTCGCTGCTGTTGAGCAGACGGTTCTCATCGAGGACGAGCAGCCCCAGGCTGTCGCAGGCGTCGAGCCATTCGGGTGTCGGCGGGTTGTGGCTGGTGCGGCTGGCGTTCGCTCCCATTTCCTTCAGGAGCCGCGCGCGATAATATTGCAGGTAGTCTGGCATGGCCGTTCCGACACCGGCATGGTCCTGGTGATTGTTGACGCCCCTGATCTTTGTATAGACGCCGTTGACATAGCAACCGCTGGAATCGATGCGGATCGAGCGGATGCCGATGCGGATCCGGTCTTCGTCGAGTACGACGGGGTTGGTGCCCGCGTGTTTGCCCGCGGAGTAAAGGGTGGCGCCGGCGCGATACAAATACGGTGTCCCGGGCGACCAGAGACGGGGGTTTTTGACGGTGACCGTTTGGATGACGGTGCGCTCTCCGTTGGGTCCGATGGTGATGGTCTCCGCCGGGCTGCGGCCGATGAGCACGCCGTCGCGGGTCGTTACAAAGCAGGATACCGAGGTAGTCGCAGGCGTCGTCTTGTCGTTCGCCACCGTGGTCTCGACGGTTACGGCAGCGGGACCCACAGCCGGGGCGGAATTGGCGCCGGCGGTCCGGTGCGGGGACCCGACCAGCGAATGAACGAAGAGACCATCCCCGGCGATATGCACGGCGTTGTATTTGTTCAGCCACACATGGCGGTAGATGCCCGCGCCTTCGTAGTACCAACCTTCGTATTGCGAGGCGTCCACGCGGACGACGATGACGTTGTCGTGCCCGTAGCGGAGGTAGTCGGTGATGTCGCAGGAGAAGCCGCTGTATCCGCTGGCGTTCGCGCAGAGATAAAAACCATTGATCCAGACTTTGCTGTCGCGATAGATTCCGTCGAAGCGAACGACGAAGCGATTCCCCGAATCCGCTCGTGCCACGGTGAAATGTTTCCGATACCAGCCGATGCTGGTGGAAGGATAGTGCCCTCCCACCGGTTTATATCCATGCGACA
>DASZYU010000331.1:0-14309 GCA_035545215.1 Puia sp. | reverse complement strand
AGATAGACGTCTACAAAGGTGAGGTTGTTGAAAGAGAGGACGCGGGATAGGTCGCCGCCGGAATCGGTGCGAAAACGAGTGAGCAGCCAGTAATAGCTGGTAGGGTGGCCTTTCGGCGCGTCGGCCAGCCGCCTGAAGGCGGACGGGTGCATGACCAGCGAGTCTGCGGAGTAGGCGCCTGTTCGGTCTTCGAGCATCCTGAACCAGGGAGCCAGCACGACTGGCTTTCCGGCAGGGAGGGTGGGAGGGGGGGGCGTTCCCGTGGCGGTGCGGGATGCGAGTAACAAAAGCGGTAATAGCCAAATGGCTGGTTTTAAGGGACAATGAGGGGTCATCCGAATAAAAATACAAAAATTCGATAGTACGGGCTTTCTAATTTTCTTTAATGTCGATAGAATATTCTGGGGCATCGGCTGGCCGTAATTTGCGCCTTGCATAAATTACAGAATGAAAACAGTTTTGGGTGTATTTCTATTGTCGTTGCCGCAGTTTTTTTGTTTGGTGTTCGAAATCTTCCAATCAGCGACGCGCCGACCGGTTCACCGTAATGCGCCAGACCGATCTCTCTGGTTATTCGGCAGAGATCCGGTAGAGAACCCGATGAACGGCTTAGGCGGGCCGGACGCGCAGGCATGGGATTTGAAGGACTCCCCGTATGGCAGAACCTACCGCACTGGATGATGAATTGCACTGGTACAAAGATGCCATCATCTATGAATTGCATATCAAGGCTTTTTGTGACGGAGATGCGGATGGTATCGGCGATTTCCAGGGTTTGCTGCAAAAATTGGATTATTTGCAGGACCTGGGCGTGACGGCTATCTGGCTATTGCCCTTTTATCCCTCGCCGCTGAGGGACGACGGGTATGACATATCGGATTATTACAGCATCAATCCTTCCTACGGTGATATCCCCAGGTTCAGGCATTTTCTGAAAGAGGCGCACCAGCGCAACCTGAAAGTGATCACCGAGTTGGTCATCAATCATACCTCGGATGCGCATGCCTGGTTCCAGCGGGCACGGCATGCCCCAAAGGGGTCGCGGGAACGCAATTATTATGTCTGGACGGACGATCCGACCCGGTACAAGGATGTCCGCATCATCTTCCAGGACTTCGAGAATTCCAACTGGACGTGGGATCCTGTGGCGGAGCAGTATTACTGGCACCGCTTTTTTCATCATCAGCCGGACCTCAATTATGATAACCCTGCCGTCCAGGAAGAGGTGTTCCGGATCATCGATTACTGGTGCAAAATGGGGGTGGACGGTTTCCGGCTGGATGCCGTGCCCTATTTGTTCGAACGGGAGGGGACCAACGGGGAAAACCTCCCGGAAACGCATGCATTCCTGAAGAAGTTGCGTACCCATCTCGATGAAAAATTCCCCGGCACCGTGCTGCTCGCGGAAGCGAATATGTGGCCGGAGGACTCCGCCTCCTATTTCGGCAGCGGCGACGAATGTCATATGAACTACCACTTTCCGGTCATGCCCAGGATGTTCATGGCGCTGCAGATGGAGGACCATTATCCGATCACCGATATTTTCGAACAGACGCCTTCCATACCCCCGACCTGTCAATGGGCTATCTTTTTGCGCAATCATGACGAACTGACGCTGGAGATGGTCACCGATGAAGAGCGCGATTACATGTATAAAGTGTATGCGCGGGACCCGAAGGCCAGGATCAACCTGGGGATCCGTCACCGGCTGGCGCCGCTGCTCGACAACAACCGCCGGAAGATCGAATTGCTGAATTCCTTGTTGTTCACCTTGCCCGGAACACCCGTCATCTATTATGGAGATGAGATCGGGATGGGGGACAATTTCTACCTGGGCGACCGCGATGGCGTCCGGACGCCAATGCAATGGTCGCCGGACCGCAATGCGGGGTTTTCGGCAGCCAATCCGCAGAAATTGTATCTGCCGCTGATCCTCGACCCGGAATACCATTACGAATCGGTGAACGTGGAGACGCAGCAAAGCAATACTTCATCGCTGTACTGGTTCATGAAACGGATCATCGCGGTGCGCAAGAAGTCGAAGACATTCGGACGCGGAGACCTGAAATTCGTCAGCGTGGAGAATCCAAAGGTGCTGAGTTTTACCCGCACCTACGAGGATGAAACCTTGCTGATCGTGGTCAATCTGTCGAAATTTTCACAGGCGGCGGAGGTCGACCTGGCGGCATATAAGGGATTCGTGCCTGTGGACGTCTTTAGCAGGAACCGTTTCCCCGTGATCAGGGAGGACGGGCAATATTTCTTCACGCTGGCCCCTTATACGTTCAATTGGTTCGTGCTGGAGAAGGCGCATCCCGAAATGGACGAGGAGAAACCTTTGCCCTTGCTCTTGCTCCGAAAATGGTCCGGTCTGCTGGAAGGTACGGCGCGAAAGCAACTGGAAACAGCGATCCTGCCCCGGTACCTGGTCCGGGCAAAGTGGTTCATTCCCAAAGAAAGGTACACCTACCAGGTGACCATCACCGATCATTCAGTGCTGCCGGCGGGCGACAACTCCGTGTTTTGGCTGTTGCTCGAGATCACCGGGGACGATGGAGTGACCGGTTTGTATCAACTGCCCTTGTGGATGGTCAGGGAAGAGGCCGCCAAAAAATTGAGCGAAGTGTATCCGGAAGCGCTGGTGGCGCAGGTGCGGTCGGAGGAAGGGGACGGGATACTGGTGGATGCCTTCTTCACCACCGAGTTCCAGATGGCGCTGTTGAACAAGCTGTCGGGCCAAAAGCATGGGCCTTCCACGGCGAACCTGATCGTGTTCGAGAGCAGCGCCCGCGTGAAGCAATACCTGCAAAAGGCCGAAGGGATCCTTCCGAAAATACACAGTTCCGATCTTTACAATACATCCGTCGCCTATGACGGTCTTTTTTATTTGAAATTGTACCGCAGTGTGACCCGGTCGGTCAATCCCGACCAGGAACTGACCCGGTGGCTCTCGAAAGAGGCGAAATTCCCCTATCTGCCGGCGTTCATCGGCAGTATCGAATGGAAGGACAAGAAGGGCTGTATCGTGTTGGGGCTGCTGCAGGAAATGATCGAGAACCATGGCGACGGGTATGGTTATCTGCAGGAACGCATCAACAACTATATCGAACGGATACTGGCGATGGAGAAGAACGGACCGTTGCCTTACGAGCGGCTGGGCACGCTGGCGGAGCCGAAAGCGTTCGAAGAACTGCCCGCCGAGCTGCAGACCCTGTTGGGCATACATGCGGCCGACCACGCGCGTCTGCTCGGTCTGCGAACCGCGGAAATGCACCTCGCGCTCGCAGACAGTACGGGTAAGGAAATGAAACCGGAGCCTTTTTCGCTGCATTATCAGCGGTCGTTATATTCTTCCATCACCTCGCTGGTGCGGGAGACCTACGAGAACCTTTCGCGCCACCGGCAATCGCTGCCTGCGGGATGGCAGGAGCGATTGGATCGTATCATTGCGTTCCGCGGCGAACTACTCGGCATCCTGAAAAAGATCTATACCCGCAAGATGGACATTTCGAAGATCCGCATCCATGGGAATTATCATCTGGGCCAGGTACTGCTTACGGGCAAGGACCTCGCCATTAGCGATTACAGCGGCGATCCCTCGCTGAGTTACAGCGAACGGCGGCTCCGGCGATGCGTATTCGTCGACCTGGCGTCGATGATCGCCAGCATTCACGAGGTGGCTTTCGATGGGTTTCTCCACAGCCGGCAGATCCATACCGGCGACGCGCAGCGTCTGTTGCCGATGGCAACCATCTGGGCGCACTATGTCAGCGGCTTTTTTGTGCGTGCTTATAAGGAAAAAGCGGCAGGTACTTTGCTGGTTCCGGCTTCGTCGACGGATTTCGAGACCTTGCTCGAGTATTTCGTCGTGCAACGGGCGATGACGATCTTCAATGTCTACCTCAAGAAAGACCCGACCCGGCTGATCATCCCGCAGACGATGATCAGGGAAGTGCTGCCGTCGCAATCGGAACCAAAAGCGCCGCCTCCACCGGTGATGCCGGAAATTGCGGGGATGAAGCTGCGTGCGCAGGAGGTCAATACGAATGAGCTGCAATCGGTCGAGGCGACCGCTGCGCCAAAGCCCGCGGATGTCCAGGCGGAAAAAACGGAGGGCCGTTAAAAAAGAGACATCTGGATCGTGTTTCCGGCGACCGGGTCTTTTTTATTCCGGCGGAATGCGACGGGAGAGGGCTGATCGGGGGCCGGCCGGAGTTTGGGGCGGCCTTCGGGCGTCCAGGCGGAACCGGCCACGCCTGCGTACCGGCCATCGATGGCGTATAGCTCCGACTCGTTATACCGGGATGCGATCGCGATGGTAGCACCCTGCGCATGCGCATCGAAAAGCAATTGGACCAGCTCGGGACGGTTGTTATCCTCGGACAGATGGGAAAGAAGCAGATGGCTCATGAAAGCCGGGCGATAGTCTACGAACAGCTCGAGCGCCTGTTGGTTGGAGAGATGGCCCTGACCGCCCCGGATGCGGTTCTTGAGGGGCCAGGGGTAGCGGCCGTTCTCGAGCAACTGTTCATCATAGTTGGCTTCGAGGAAAGCGGCGTGGCATTGGGTAAAATGACGGATGACGTTATCGCAGACGACGCCGATATCCGTGAATACGCCGATACATACCGAAGGTGAGGCGACGGTGAAGCTGTAGGGGTCGGACGCATCGTGTGTCTTCGAAAAGGCGGTGATGGTCAGCGAGCCGATGGTTTGGGGCTCACCGGCGCAAAAGAACTGAACCAGCTGATGATCGGGCGCAAACCTGCATTGACGCAGGGTCGGTTCGGTGATATACACCGGCAGCCGATAGCGTTGGGAAAGCACTTCGAGACCGCGGATATGATCGTCGTGTTCATGGGAGATGAAGATGCCTTTTACGCGGGACAGCGCAAGCCCGAGGCGCCGCATGCGGCGTTCGGTCTCCCGATAGGAAAGACCTGCATCGATGAGCACGGCTTCCTCTTCATTACCAATATAGTAACAATTGCCGTTGCTGCCGGAATTCAGGGAAGCGATGAATAAAGTCATGGATGGGACAAATTTAGTTGTATTTTGGGTTCGATTATGCCCATTCCCCGCAAATACCTGACTATCGCCGTTTTTCTTTTGTTGTCAGCGGCCGGCGACGCGCAGACGTACCATGAGCTCTACCGCCCCGGGTTTCATTTTTCGCCGAAAGAGAAATGGATGAACGATCCGAACGGACTCGTTCATTTCGACGGTGTTTACCATCTTTTTTTTCAATACTATCCGGGCGACATCGTTTGGGGCCCTATGCACTGGGGCCATGCCACGAGCCGCGACCTGGTCCACTGGCAACAGCAACCGATCGCGTTGTATCCCGACAGCCTCGGTTATATCTTTTCGGGAAGCGTCGTCGTAGATTCGAACAACACCAGCGGCTTTGCCGGACTCTTGGCGAACGGGTCCTCCGGCGGCCCGGAGGTCAGGCCTGCACCGGCGAATATAAAAGCGCCGAAAGGAAAAACAGCGTCTGGAAGGAATGTGGCGCGATCGCCGGACAAATCGCCGGCGCGTGAGCGGAGCAGCCAGCCAGCGGGCACTATTCCGCTGGTTGCGGTATTTACGCAGCACGATACGGCAGGAGAACGCCGTCATGCACTCGATTTTCAACGGCAGAGTCTTGCCTATAGCCTGGATGAGGGAGCCACCTGGACCAAATATGCGGGCAATCCGGTCCTGCCCAATCCGGGCGTCGCCGATTTTCGCGATCCTAACGTCAGCTGGTATGCGAAGGGCAGGAAGTGGGTGATGGCATTGGCCGTCAGGGACCGGATCACGTTCTATTCCTCACCGGATCTGAAGAGCTGGAGCAAGGAGAGCGAGTTTGGCGCAGACGCCGGCGCCCACGGCGGCGTATGGGAATGCCCGAACCTTTTCCCGATGACGCTCAAGGTGCGGGAGATGGTTCGTTCCTATTGGGTGTTGCTCGTGAGCAACAATCCCGGAGGGCCCAACGGCGGATCGGGTACCCAATATTTCATCGGTCAATGGGACGGGCACGTCTTCAAAGCGGTGGACACGATTACGCGGTGGATCGATTATGGCCCGGATGACTACGCCGGCGCTGTCTGGAGCAATACGGCGCACCGCCGGGTGTTCCTCGGTTGGATGAGCAACTGGGAGTACGCCAACCAGCTGCCGACCAGCACTTGGCGTAATGCGATGACGATCCCGCGCAATCTCTCTCTGCAAGAATCCAGATCGAAGATCCTGCTGGCCTCGGAGCCCGTGAAGGAACTATATACGCTGACCAAAAGAAAGGTCGAACTGCGCCATATCGTCGTAGATAGCAGTACGAGTCTGACGGGCATGCTGAAGGATACGGCGGGCCGTTATATCCTTGACGTAGAGGGTCCGGCCGACGGGAGTGTCGCCTTCGTTTTCTCGAATACGTCGGGTGAACACCTGGTATTCGGGTACAATGCGGTCAAGGACCAGTACTATTTGGATCGCAGCGCCGCGGGCCGGAGCGATTTCCATCCTGGGTTCGGGGGGCTTTACATCGCGCCGCGGCTCGCCAACAGCAATAGCCTCCGGCTTCAATTCGTGATGGACCGCAGTTCGCTGGAAGTATTTGCAGACGGCGGTCTGACGGTGATGACGGGCGTGTTCTTTTCGCAACAGCCGATGACGCGCTTGCGTGTCAATACCACGGGACCCTGGACGATGCGAAAGGTCGACTATCGCGCGCTCGGGTCGATTTGGTAGGGGTGGGGGGCGGCCAAATGCCGCAGCGCCGGAGGCGCCTTTCTGCCGGACCCGCCGGCCAGAGGCTGGCTGCACAAACCTAGCGATGCAACTTACGGAATACTTCCTGCCGGTGTTCGCGGGAGATCGGGATGAGGTTGCCGGCGATATCGATGCAGTTGCCGTCGATCGTGCTGATCTTATCGAATGCAATGGTAAAGCTGCGGTGGACGCGTGCGAACCGATCGGCCGGAAGTTTTTCGGTGATCTCGGTAAGCGACTGGTTCGTGATCCACGAGCGGTCCCTTGTCTTGACGCGTACATAGTCCTTAAGGCTTTCGATATACAGGATATCACTGAGTTGGATCTTTACAAATTTCCTATCCACTTTCAGGAACAAATATTCGGCGGCGGGCGGTCGATGGGTGGCGTCGGCGCCGGTCGGTGCGGTTTTATTCAGCTTGAGCATCTTTTCCATCGCTTTCATGAACCGGGGGAAAGAGATCGGTTTGACGAGGTAGTCGATGACTTCCAGCTCGAATCCTTCCACCGCATAGTCGCGGTAGGCGGTGGTGATAATGATGGCGGGCGGGTCCTTGACGGTCTTTAAGAATTCGATCCCGGAAAGCAAAGGCATTTCGATATCGAGGAAGATGAGGTCATACCGCCGGCCCTGTAAGGCATGGAAGGCATCCACTGCGTTCTGGCACCGCGTGATGTTGGCGGCGTCGAGCCTGCCGAGGTAGTTCTCGAGGACATCGATCGCCAGCGGCTCGTCGTCTACGATCATGTAGTTGAGTTCTTTCAGCATAGCGGCATTTTCAGGTGAACGATAAAGAACCTGTCGTGTTCGCGGATATCGAGCGTGTACGCATTGCCGAACAGCAGGTCGAGTCTCCTGCGAACATTCTTCAGCCCGATGCCGTTGTCTTGCGCGGGCTTTTCTTCCTCGGAAACCGGGTTTTCGATATGGAAATGGAGATAGCCGGCAGCGACGAGAAGTTCGATGGAAAGATGGATGTGGCTGATGTTGTTCCTGACCCCGTGTTTAAAGCTGTTCTCGAGGAACAGGATGAGGATCATGGGTGGAATGGCGGCCTGATCGACGGGACCCTCGGTAGTAAAGGAAACTGAGAGCCGGTCGCCGAAACGGAGTTGTTCGACATCCACGTAATTCCGGAGGTAGCCGATCTCCTTCGACAGCGGAACCAACGGCGCTGTGGATTCGTACAACATATAGCTCATGAGATCGGACAGTTTGAGGATCACTTCCGGCGCCTGTTCGGACCGTTTGAGCGTCAGGGAATAGATGTTGTTGAGCGTGTTGAAGAAGAAATGCGGCTGGATCTGCGACTTGAGGAATTTCAGTTCGGTTTCGAGATATTGTTTCTCGCGCTCTTTTCGTATTTGCTGATCGAGCATGTAATCTTTTACGAATTTGATGCCGGTGACCAGTCCAAAGATATAAACGCCCTGCACGGCCCCGATGGCCATGTTCTTGATGCTCCAGAAGGTGGACGCTTTGGTGCCGGGATGGACGAAAACGGCGACGATCTGTTCGGCCAGCAGGATGGTGGCTGAGCAGGCCAGCAAGGTAAACAACATGACGAGCGCGTAGTATCCGTATCTCCTGGTGAAGACCAGGCGGGGGATGAGGACATAAATATTGAAGTAGGAATAGGCGGCCTGGATGATGACGAGCAGTAGGATCATGATGAAAAAGGCAAGCGATACCGACTCGTGCAGCGCCAGGTAGAGGATGAGGGTCAGCCCGTAGTACAGCAACCAGAACGAAGGGTGATAAAGCCAGCGACGTTTGAGAAGGCCGGCATTGCGGATGTCGGCGGTCATGAAAGCGCTTTCTGCGGCGGGGATCGTGTATCGGGATCTTTCGGCCAAGGCAGGACCTGTTTTGCCTAAAGGTAGGCAAATTGACAGGTGCGGTCCTATTTCTTCGCTGTTCGGCAGGGATTGCACGATGAACAGTACCGATCGGCGGCCTTACAGCGCGGGCTCAGGTCTTCGCGGGTTCGATGAACCCGGACGTGACGCAGGGCTGTGCGGTTCCGATGCGGGGTGTGGGGCGAGGCATGATGACGGCCACCGGAGGCGGTGTGGTCAAACGGCAGTCCGGGGGTGGCTCGGTCGTAAGCACTTCGCGTGGCCGCGTCGGCGACGCCGACGATGACCCCGACAATGAACCCGCCGGAAATTTTTTCGCCGGCGGCGGGCTATCGGGCAGCCGGGACCGTTTCGGTATCGCGGTCGTTGCGGACACCCTGGGGCGCGCGGGGAGGCTTGCGGCGGGCGGGGTTGCAGCTACGTTTGGACGCGCGTTTGCGGGGGCGTGCGCCAGTTCCACTACGGGCGGCAGCATTGTCTTTTTCAGCAACAGGCGGAAACCGATGAAGGAAGACAGCAGCAGGAGCATGCTTCCATGCAGGTGTACGAGATCGCCGGAAGGATACGGAAGGGTGATATCGGCGCGGATGCCGAACGAATCGATGCCATTGCGTACCTGTCTGGGCAGGGCATCCTGTACCAGGGAATACAGGCCGGCGCCGGTAAGAATGAGCAGCAACAGCAGCCACCAGCCGGTGAGCGCGGCCCAAATTTTTTTGCGGCGAAGCGGGCCCGGCGCCTTTCCGCGGTTTGCCAGCTCGGGGGAAATGACCATCCCGTAAAGGAAAGTGAAAAGAAGGCTGACGGGGATCCAGTCGATGTTGGGCAGGGCGAGCGGGATATCCAGGAAGACGATCATCGGCCGCAGACCACCCAATTCGCTCAATTGGGGCACCAATGGGGCTAAACAATACTGCTCCAGTAAGACGGAGATCGTCAGTAAGATCCCCACAAGCAGGAAATTCCCGCTCCGTATCTTAGGGGCGCCAGGGGCTGACATACATTTGTTTTTTTACAATGATGGGAAGGTAGTTAAAAACCCGGGTAGAAAAACGTCATGCTGGAGTGGAAAAGTTATTGTTATCCAAACGCAGAACATCGATAAAGTAATATGTCGTTTATTGCCAAAGAAGCGTTAAAACGGGCGGGATGGCCGGGCTGGCAGTTTCCGGTCATGGCGGCGGGGAAGTGGAATTTATTGCTTAACTTTTCGGTATGGTCAAATCGCCAAGCGTTCATCTACCCGTGATTGCCGGTGTTAAGGAATACCGGCGCCAGGCGGAAGAGCTTTTTGCGGCATATATGTCGGGCGATCCGGGCGTTCGGGTATTGATCGATGAACACCATCCGCGATTGCGGCGTCTTTCCGCCGGAGAGGAGAATCATGCCGCCGTGACGGTTGCCGACATCCAACTGGCCATGGCGGACTGGTATTGCCTGGAGAGCTGGCCGCATCTCGAAGAATGGGCGCAGGAGGCCTGTTCACCGGGATCGCGCGTATCTTCTTTCGAGGCCGCGGCAGATGCCATCCTTTCCGGCGATACGGCAAACCTTGGGGCGCTGCTGCGTCTTTATCCCTCGCTGGTCCGACTACGGAGCATGCGCAGGCATCATGCCACGCTGCTGCACTATATCGCAGCGAACGGCGTGGAATATGACCGGGAACAATACCCGAAAAATGCGGTGGAATTGCTCGACCTGTTGCTGGCGGCGGGCGCGAATGTGGATGCGACAGCGGATATGTATGGCGGCGGGGCCACGACTATTGGGCTGGTTGCCACGAGCATCCATCCGGCAAAAGCCGGCGTGCTGATCCCGTTGCTCGACCGACTGATCGCAGCAGGTGCGGCGCTCGACATGCCGGATGTCACCGGAAACCAGCAATACATCGTCAACAGTTGTCTCGCGAACGGGCGCCCGGAGGCTGCCGCCTATCTTTCGCGCCGGGGGGCGTACCTTGACCTGGAGGGTGCGGCAGGCGTTGGGAGGCTCGACATCGTGGAGACTTATTTTCAAACCGACGGCGCGCTGAAAAGGATCGCGACGAGGAGCCAGATGGGAGCGGCGCTCAACTGGGCCAGCGAATACGGGCATTCGGCGGTTGTCAATTACCTCATGGACAGGGGGGCCGATCCGGCCGAATCGATCGACGGGATGCATGCGCTGCACATGGCGCTGCTCGGCGGCCATTTGGATACGATCCGCCTGTTGATCAAACGGGGGGCGCCTTTGGAAGCGCGGAACAGGTATGGCGGTACGCCGCTGGGCATGGCGCTGTGGGCGATCCGGCACCGCGACCCCGTTCACACGTGGCCGGAAAAAAAGGTCGACAACGTAGGCGTCATCGAGGCGCTTCTAAGCGGCGGAGCCGAAGTGGGTCCGGGCATACTGGCCACGCTGCAGTGGCAGCCGCGCAACCGGCTAAAGACCGAAATCGAGCGGTTGTTGCTGCGTTTCGGCATCGAGCCGTGGAAAGAATGAGCGTAGTTATTCCGGCGAACGATACGTGAAGAAAGCAGCGAACCGCAGGGGCCGAAGGGCCATCGCGGGGGCCGGCGCGGAGCCGGATGCACCGGTCGATTTGCGCGGACCGTGTCTTTTTCGTAACTTTTGCCTCAAATTCTCACCATGCCTTCCGATCAGACGCCGAAACCACTCAACGATGCCGAAGCCAATCCCCTGTCTTCCCTCGACGTATGGGAAGACCATCTCCTGGAACGCTACCCGGACCCCGACTCGATCGCCAGGGGCAAGTCCACGGAGGAGTATCGCAATTTCGAATCGCCGGGCCGCGATTCGGTCCGCGAATTCTACCGGCTGAACCATAAATATCAGACTTACGGGTTCGTGCTGGAAAAGAAGGATGAGTTCCTGCGGTTTGACCGAAAGGAGATGTCGGTCTGGGATGCTTTCGAATTCCTCAACCAGCTGGTCGATGACAGCGACCCGGATACGGATCTCGACCAGTTTCAGCACCTGTTGCAGACCGCGGAAGCCATCCGTGCGGACGGTCATCCCGACTGGATGGTGCTGGCAGGGCTCTTTCACGATATGGGAAAGGTGTTGTGCCTGTTCGGCGAGCCGCAATGGGCAGTTGTCGGGGATACATTCCCCGTGGGCTGCGCGTGGAGCGAAAAGATCGTCTATCCTGAATATTTCTCGGATAACCCCGATGCCGCCGATGCGCGTTACCAGACGAAATACGGCGTCTATACGCATGGCTGCGGGCTCCGGAACGTTCATCTGTCCTGGGGACACGATGAATACGTATATCATATGCTGAAAGATTATCTGCCCGAGCCGGCTTTGTACATGCTGCGTTATCACTCTTTCTATTCGCAACACCGCGAAGAAGCCTACGATCACCTGATGGATGACCACGACCGCGAGCTGTTCCAATGGGTCAGGCTGTTCAATCCTTACGATCTCTACTCAAAGAACCCGGTGCCGCCGGAATGGAACAAGCTGAGGCCATACTATGAGCAGCTGGTGGCTAAATACCTGCCGGAGAAAATAAAATTTTAGCAGGAAATACTTTTCCGAACAGTAAGAAAGAACTTCTATCTTCGGCGAAAACTACCGAATGAGAAAGGTTTTGCTGTTGGCGTTCGCCCTGGCCGCCGCTGCGCAGGGATGGGCTCAGGAGTATCAACCCACCTGGGAATCGCTCGACAAAAGGCCCGTGCCGCAATGGTACAAGGACGCGAAATTCGGAATCTTCATCCACTGGGGCGTCTACTCGGTACCGGGATACAGCAAGGTGGGGCAGTATGCGGAATGGTACCAGAACGGTCTGCGGAATAACGACACGGCGCGGATCCGGTATCAGAAAGAAGTGTTCGGGGACATGACGTATTACCAGCTGGCCGATCGTTTCAAGGCGGAACTGTACAACCCGGATGAATGGGCGCATGTTATCGAACAATCGGGTGCGCGCTATGTGGTGCTCACCTCCAAACATCATGACGGATGGGCCAACTGGCCGAGCGCTGCCACGTCCATCGCCTGGAGTTTTCCCTGGAATGCCGGGGTGGCCGGACCCCATCGCGATCTGCTCGGCGATCTCTTTACCGCGTTGCGCAAGACCTCCGTGCATCCGGGCATGTATTATTCGCTGTACGAATGGTACAACCCTCTGTGGTTGCACGACAGGACGCGTTATGTCCGGGATTATATGTGGCCGCAGATGAAGGACCTCATCGATACCTACCGGCCGGACGTATTCTGGACCGACGGCGACTGGGAGGACAGCGACACCACGTTCCGGAGCCGCGAGTTCCTCGCATGGCTGTATACCGAAAGCCCCGTGAAGAGCAGCATTGTCACCAACGACCGGTGGGGCCGCGGCATCCGGTTTCATCACGGTGGCGTATATACGCCGGAATACCAGCCGGACATGGATTTCAAGGATCACTACTTCGAGGAAAGCCGCGGCATGGGGTACTCTTACGGATACAACCGGGCAGAGGATTCATGGGATTACAATTCCGCTCAATCGCTGGTGCTGCAACTGATCGATAAGGTCAGCCGGGGCGGGAATTTCCTGCTCGATATCGGGCCCGACGCGCACGGCAAGATCCCGCCCATCATGGAAGAGCGGCTATTGGAGATCGGGCGCTGGATGAAAGTCAACCACGAGGCCATCTACGGCGCCGTCCGTTGGAAAAGGCCGTCCCAATGGGGGCCCGGCCGCCGGGACTATAAGGCGCCCAAGGGCGGCGGAGGGGATCTGCTGCTCAAGCTGACGATAGATCCGGACCCGGGGTATGCGGTGCAGGAGTGCTTTTTTACGTATAATCCGCAGCGCAAGGACCTGTATGTGCTCCTGCCGAAGTGGCCGGCAGGCGGCGCTCCTTTTGTGATCAGGGACCTCGTATTGCCCGCGGGAACGCCCATCGGGCTGCTGGAAACCCATCAGCCGTTGAAATGGAAGCAGGAGGGCAAGGACCTCAAGATCACGCTGCCGGCATTCGACCCGAACCGGATGACCGCCGGATATGCCTATGTAATCAAGATCACTTCGATATGAAAAAATTCCTAGTGGCGGCGTCGCTCGTGTTGACGACCACAGCCATCGTTGCACAGCGGCGGTTGGACTTCGATGAAGGCTGGAAATTCCACCTCGGGAATGCCTCCGACCCGCACCGCGATTTCAATTACGGCATCGGCAATATCCTGTCCAAGACGGGTGAAGCCGACCATACCTGTATCCGGATGGATTTCGACGACAAGGATTGGCAGGATGTTCAGCTGCCGCACGATTGGGCGGTCGGCCTGCCGTTTGCGCACGTCGCCAACGGCGATGTCGATGCGCACGGGTATCATGCCGTCGGGGGGTTGTTTCCCGAAAACAGCATAGGCTGGTACCGTAAGACCTTCACCGTCGACAGGGCGGACTCGGGCCGGCGTGTACTGTTGCAATTCGATGGTATCTTCCGTGACAGCAAAGTTTGGATCAACAATTGTTATTTGGGCGGAAACTTCAGTGGCTATACGGGAAGCTCGTACGACGTCACGGACTTTCTGCATTATGGCGGCAAGAACACAGTGGTCGTGCGGGTCGACGCGAGCCAGTACGAGGGCTGGTTCTATGAAGGGGCGGGTATCTACCGGCATGCCT
Organism: Puia sp.; assembly: GCA_035545215.1. Classification (GTDB taxonomy): domain Bacteria; phylum Bacteroidota; class Bacteroidia; order Chitinophagales; family Chitinophagaceae; genus Puia. The sequence goes on along the minus strand of DASZYU010000331.1, from coordinate 73 downwards.
GGCTGAACATCTTCGATGATCTGCATATCGATCGCGCGGGCGGTGTGTTCGTGCATACCAGGACCACGGGCGG
>DASZYU010000330.1:0-4826 GCA_035545215.1 Puia sp. | reverse complement strand
CTTTCCACGCCTCCTCATTCGGCGTCACCTTGTTCTTTCCGATATTTCCTCCGACGATCAGCGATGAACGACGTCCCGCGCGCGAAGACCGCCAGGCGCGAACCCGCGCCGCCACCGCCTCCACTCCATCATTATTGAACCCCATCCGGTTGATGAGTCCCTGGTCCTCGGGCAACCGGAACAACCGCGGCTTCGGATTGCCCTGTTGCGCCAGCGGCGTCACCGTACCGATCTCCACGAATCCGAATCCGAGCGCATCCAGCTCGCGCAGATAGCAGGCATTCTTGTCGAACCCCGCGGCGAGACCCACCGGGTTCCGGAACCGCAGTCCGAATAATTCAAGCGGCGGACAGCCATGCTTTGCGCCGGCTGCACCCAATGGGGAATCATCCGGCCCCGGCGGAGCATCCTCTTTCTCCGGCCGGCAGGCCCACGCCACCAGCCGCCTCATTGGACCAAACGCACACAATAACCGCAGCGCTTCCATAGAAAAATGATGCACGCTTTCTGTAGGGAAAAAAAACAAAATGGTGCGCAGCGCCTTATACATGGCGCGAAGATACGGGTTCCGCGAACCGGTTGCGACGCGGCCATGTTTCCACGGATTTTTCTTATCTTTGGATGTAAAGTTGCATAAACAACCATCGCCGGCTAGCCGAAAGAGCCAGGGCGCAGCCGCCCGCAGCACCCGAGACATAGACGGCGACCCTAAAACAGATCCCATGCAGGATGCTTATATTGTAGCCGGATATCGTACCGCCGTCGCCAAATCGAAAAGAGGCAAGCTCCGTTTTTATCGCCCTGACGACCTGGCGATCACGGTCATTCAAAGCCTTCTCGCCTCCGTGCCCACACTCGATCCCAAACGCGTCGACGACGTCATCGTCGGCAATGCCGTTCCCGAAGCGGAACAAGGCCTCCAGGTCGGCCGTATCATCGCCTCGAGGGCCGTGGGCATCCATGCGCCCGGCGTTACCGTCAACCGGTACTGCGCCAGCGGCCTGGAGACCATCGCAATGGCTACCGCCAAGATCCGTTCGGGTTTCGCCGACTGTATCATAGCCGGCGGCACCGAAAGCATGACCATGGTGCCCCAGGCGGGATGGAAAACGGTTCCAGCCTATTCCATCGCCTCGGACGAACCTGACTATTACCTGAACATGGGACTGACCGCCGAAGCCGTGGCCAAAGAATTCGAGGTCAGCCGCGAAGACCAGGACAGGTTCTCTTACGATTCGCACCAAAAGGCGATCCGTGCCATCCAAAATGGCTATTTCAAAAGCGGCATCCTGCCCCTGAACATCGAAGAGGTGTATGTAGACGAAAAAGGCCGCAGACAAAGACGCAGCTTCACGCTGGACACCGATGAGGGACCGCGCGCCGACACCTCGCTCGAAGCACTGGCCAAACTCAAACCGGTATTCGCCGCCGGCGGCTGCATCACGGCGGGCAATTCCTCGCAGACCAGCGACGGGGCCGCCTTCGTGATCGTCATGGGCGAGAAAATGGTGAAGGAATTGGGGATCAAACCGATCGCCCGGCTCGTGGCCTGTGCCGTCGCCGGCGTCCATCCGCGCATCATGGGCATCGGACCCGTGGAGGCCGTACCGAAAGCGTTGAAACAGGCCGGGATGAACCTCGGTGACATCGATCTCGTCGAGCTGAACGAAGCCTTTGCCTCTCAGGCCATCGCCGTGATCCGCCGTCTCGGCATCGATCCAGCGATCGTGAACAGCAACGGGGGAGCTATCGCCCTCGGTCACCCGCTCGGCTGCACCGGTTGCAAGCTGACCGTCCAGATCATCCATGACCTGGACAGGTTGAAGAAAAAATACGGCATCGTGACAGCCTGCGTAGGCGGCGGGCAGGGCATCGCAGGTATTATAGAAAAACTTAATTAATCAAATTCACTCATTTTTTTAAAAGCCCCACCTCTAGGGGCTTTTTAATTTACTCATATCATAAATAGTTTTAACTTGCTTTGTAGTTGAAACACTTACGGAATCTACTAAAACAACATGATTCGAGTTTTTATTACCGACGATCATGAGATTTACCTGGAAGGATTGTCCTTGTTATTGAGTAAGCAGGAAGGCATCGAGGTGGTCGGCACAGCCTCATCGGGCAGAGCACTCCTCGATCAGGTGGGAGACCTGCAAGCGGACATTTTATTGCTCGACGTCTACCTGCCCGATCTCGGAGAAGAAGAGATTCTTCAGCAGATCAGAAGCGCTCGACCGGATCTTCCGATCATCTACCTGACACTTCTGCGCGGCACGCGGTATATCCACCGGTTGTCCAAATATAACATCCAGGGCTACGTATTGAAGAACGCTTCACTCGACGAATTACTGCAAGCCCTTAGGACGGTTCGCGACGGCGGCAGCTATTTCAGCAAGGACATCCACATCGGAGACAGGGACGAAGATTTCCGCAACACGATCACCATCGAAGACAAACAGATCGACGAGATCCTGTCCCGGCGCGAACTCGAGGTCCTGCGGCTGATCTGCAAAGAATACAGCAATGCCGAGATCGCCGACAAGCTGTTCCTCAGTGTCAGTACCGTCGAAACACACCGTAAGAACCTCATTGCAAAATTGGGCGTCAACAATACCGTGGGCCTCGTGAAATTCGCCCTTCGGAACAATCTGATCGATTAGTGAAATCGCCAGCCTTTTTTTTTCTCCTGCTGATCGGGACCACCCTTTCCGCCCAGGTCGATACGGCGGCCGTTCAGCGTCTTTACTACCGGGCCATGCATCTTACGACGACCGATTCCGTCAGGTATTACGCGGATTCCATCGATCGCCTGGCTGACGCGGCCGGCAACCCGGGGATGGGCATCGAATCGCTGCGACTGTACGGCTGGTATTACGAGAACAAAGGCGATTATACGCGGGCGGTAACCTGCTACTACCGCGCCCTCGATTCGGCCCGCAAACACGGCTACATGAAACGCGAGACCGAGCTGCTGGCGGACCTGGCGGCCGTCTACACCCAGGATATGAAGCAGCCGCAAAAAGCAAAGGAGATCTATAGGGAATCGGTACGCCTCAACAAACAACTGGGCGATGCGCATTCGCTGATCAGTTCTTACTCCAACCTGGGCGCCATCTACAACCGGCTGGGCCTCTATGACAGCGCCCTGGTCTTTCTACGGGAGGGTCTTCGCATCGGCAAACCGCTGGAGGAAAGCGGCGAGGAGAGCTTGTCGGAGATCTACAACAATATCGGCAACACCTACTATTACCAGAAGAAATACGCCGCTTCCATCGACTGGTTCCGGATCAATTACCGGAAAGACCTCGCCGGCCGCCAGCCTTCGCGCCTTGCCGATCTTTGGATCGATGCGCTCAACATGGCCGATTCCTACTCGGAAGAAGGCGCGTTCGATTCGGCCGCCAAATACGGGGAGCTTTCGCTCCGGCTCGCGGTAGAACAGGATTCTAAAAGCAAAGAGGCGGACAGCTACCAGGTTCTCTCCGCTCTGGCCCGTCACCGCGGGGACTATAAAAAGGCCTTCGAATACCAAACCAAATGGTATTCCATCGACACGTCGCTCGTCAACGGCGAGACCTACAAGGCGATCGCGGACCTGGAACAGCGGTACGAGGCTCGCAAAAGAGAGAACGAGAACCTGATCCTCGGATCGGAGATCGCCCGGCAGCGATTCCACAACCGCATCGTGACCATCATGGCCGTCAGCCTGTTCCTGATCGCCGTCGTAACGGCGGTGCTCTTCGTCATCAAACGCAGGGCAAACCGGCAGCTGAGCAGCACGAACGACCTCATTGTCCGGCAAAACGACCGGCTGTCGGAGCTCAACTATGAAAAGAATTCGCTGATCAGCATCGTGTCGCACGACCTGAGTACCCCCTTCGCAAGCATCGGTATTTACCACCAGTTGCTTCGCAATGAAATGGAGAACCTCAGCCCTGCTCAGAAAAAGGCGCTCGACCGGATCGCGCAGGCAACCACGTATGGCGAGAACCTGATCCGTCATATCCTCGACGTAGAGAAGGCGCAGACCAACCAGCACAAGGTCCAACTGGAAAATATCGATCTGCGCGTTTTGACCGCATCGGTGATCGAGGAATTCGACCCGGTGGCGGCAAAAAAAGACATCCGCATCCATCTCGATTGCCCGGACCGGCAGACCTCCTTTCTCAGCGACCGCCGCCTGCTGGGCCGTATGCTGGAAAACCTGCTCTCCAATGCGATCAAGTATTCGCCCGCCGGCAAAACGGTATGGATCACGGTCGATGAAGAAAAAGACGCCGTCAGCATCCGCATACGCGACGAAGGAGTGGGCATCCCCCCCGACGAGCTGCCGCATCTTTTCTCGAAATACAATAAGCTCTCATCCCGGCCGACCGCGGGCGAACCTTCCACCGGGCTGGGCCTCGCCATCGTCAAACGCATCTGCGATGAATTGAACGGGCAGATATCCTGCGAGAGCGTTCCCGGAACGGGGTCCATCTTCACCGTCATTCTCCGAAAATGACGATGGATCGATGTCTAACTGGCATTGTTGTTTTGCTGCTGGTGCCGGCCTCCGCTGAACTTCGGGCTGAAACAGCCCGCGAAACCCGCGGATTCATAATAAATGGCCTTATTCGTACGTTATTACTGCGGTACTAACCCCACCATATAGCAAAGAGGCCACTCCGATATCGTTCAGATGGCCTCTTTTTTATTCGATTGTTGCCCGCTACGCTGCCTTCTGCGGAGCGATCGCCATTCGATCACGCGTCTCCGTCCTGTTTCCGGTAGTAGCTGTCCGGCTCCTGGTCGAATTGTTTCGGCCGGGTTTCTTTATAGTT
>DASZYU010000329.1:0-15734 GCA_035545215.1 Puia sp. | reverse complement strand
AATGAGCGGCCTGGGGTGCGGCGGGGGGTGCGGCGGGGGAGAGGATGAGCGTATTGCGGCAGGGCAGGGATGATGCCTGTCGTCGCGGTGCGGAGGGTCGCTTCCGGGGGGCCTGTCGGGTCGTGGCGGTAGCGCTCAGCAGCGGTTGGGCTGGAGTTTCTTCAACAGCATCTCTTTCCGGCTGCGGGCGACGTCGACGGAGGATCCGTCGCTCATGACGAGGTAGCCGCCTTCGCCGCGAACGTATTTGATGATCTCATCGAGATTGACGAGCCAGGATTGGTGAACGCGCAGGAAGGCGAGGCCCTCCAACATCTCTTCGATCTCTTTGAGCGTGCGGGAGGCCGTTATCTTCTGTTTGTCTTTCAGGTAAAGCGTCGTGTAATTGCTGTCCGACCGGCAAGCGATGATCGAGTCGACGCCGATCATTTGCAGACCTTCCATTGTCGGGATGGCGATCCTGGTGGTGGTGGGTTGCTGAAGACGCTGCAGGAGGATCTCCAGTTGCTGGGGCAGTGGCGGGTGGTGCCGCTGCAGCGCTTTTTGAACGGCTATTTTCAGTTCCTCGCGGTCGATGGGTTTGAGCAGGTAGTCGAGCGCGCTGAACCGGATCGCTTTGATGGCATATTGGTCATAGCTGGTGGTGAAGATGATGTCGAAGTCGACAGCCGGCAGTCTTTCGAGCACGTCGAAGCCGTTGACGTGCGGCATTTCGATGTCGAGGAATACCAGGTCGGGTTTTTTCGTCGGGATGGCCGCGAGGGCTTCGGCGCCCGAGTGACAGGTCGCAATGACTTCCACGTCGGGGCAGTAGCGACCCAACAATATGTTTAGTGTTTCGGTGCAGTCCTTCTCGTCGTCCACGATGATCGCTCGCAACATATTTTCGGTGTTTTAGGTTAAGACCTCCTCAACGACCGCCGCCCCGGCTTTGATCTTAATGATCACGCGGGTGCCGCAGGGATTGCCTTGCTGGTTGAAAAGGTCGACAATGGTGAGGCCATCGGTATCCTGGGCGCCGTTGACGAGCGACAGCCTCTTCTTTGTGATATCGATGCCCATCGATTTTCGTTTCTGGGCGGATTTGCTGGTCGAAACACATTCATGGCTGCGCCCGACACCGTTGTCGGTGATGGTGATGACCAGCAGGTCGTTATCGTTTTCGATCTGGATGTCGAGTTTGCCGAGACCCTGTTTGTGCATGAGGCCGTGCCATACGGCGTTTTCGACGAATGGCTGGATCAACATCGGGGGAATAAATGCGGCCGCAGCATCGATGCCCTCTCCAATCCTGATCGAATAAATGAATGCATCTTTAAACCGCAGCATTTCCATATCCAGATAGAGACGAAGCATCTCGAGCTCGTCCTCGAGAGAAATAAACGAGCGTTTGGAATTGTTGAGCACCAAACGGATCAGCCGCGAGAAACGCGTGAGGTAATCGGAGGCGGCGAGCGTATCGCTCTTCAGGATAAAGCGGTTGATGGAGGTCAGCGAGTTAAAGATGAAATGCGGATTCATCTGCGCGCGGAGGGCCTGCATCTCGAGGTCGTTGGCAAGACTGCGCTGGCGCTCTTTCTCCACCAGTCTGCGTTTGCGCGTCCGGTCGATGAACACGAATGCGGCCACGGCAACGAGGCCATACAGGGTCAAAGCCCATATATTCCGCCACCAGGGAGGGCTGATCACGACCTTCAGCGCGATGCCCGCGTTATTCCAGCGGCCATCGTTGTTGCTGCCTTTTACACGAAAGGTGTAGGTCCCCGGCGGCACATTGGTATAGGCGGCGATGCGGCGGGTGCAACTGTAGTTCCATTCCTTGTCGAACCCTTCGAGCATATAGGCATACTGGTTGCGCCGCGAGGCGGTGTAGTTCAATGCCGAGAATTCAAAGCTGAAGAAATTTTGATCATGACCAAGGCGGACCGTCCCGGAATCTCCTTCGATGGGCCTGGCCCAGTCAAAAAGATTGAAACGGGTGATGACGATGGGTGGGATGTAACGATTTGGATGGAGACTGGCCGGATCGAATGATTTGAAACCTTCGTCCGCGTCTTTGAAATAAATGAGACCGTCGCGGCCGATGCAAAAGAGGTTGACGCTCTGGTCGCTGGATGGATTGAGGTAGTCCAAATTTGTGAATTGGTGTTGTTTGGGCGAGAACCGGCAAATGCCCTTGTTGGTCCCGAGCCAAAGATTGCCCAGTTTACCGGCGAGAATGGACGTGATGTTATTGTCGAGAAGCCCGTTTTTCTCCGTGTAGGTGGTGAATTTCCCGGTAGCCTCGTCATAGCGGCAGAGTCCTCCGCCGTGCGTCCCAAACCAGAGCGAACCGTGGTGGTCATTGAATATTGCATTGATCAGATTGGAACTGATCCCGGCGCTGTCACCGAAGTGGAATTGAAAATGCTGACAGCGTCCCGTGCGGGGATCGAGGCGGTCGGTCGCCACGCTGCCGTGGCCGATCCAAAGGTAGCCTTCGTCGTCCGCGCAAATGGCGGTCGCCACCCAGTCGCTGATGCCGCCGGGGTCGTTAGGGTCATGGCCGAAATGCGTGAGTTTGCCGTTTTTGTAGTCCAGTTCCGTGACGCCACTGCTGGATTCGGCAATCCAGATGATGCCTTTCGGGTCCTGATAGATCTTGTAGTACCAATGCGGCTCGAGGTTCCTGAATTTGCCCCGCGGACCGATGTAATGGGTAAAGCGACCCGTACGGGGATCGAGCCGGTCGAGCATGCCCTTCCAGCAGGATACCCAGATCATGCCATCGGGATCCTCGAGGACGGCGCTGGTCATGTTATCGGCAAGGCTGTTGGGATCGTTGGGATCATGCCGGTAGCGGCGCGTCTTTCCCGTCGCCTTATCCTGCGCTTCGAGACAGGAGTCGGTGGCGATCCATATCGTCCCGGTATGGTCCTGGCATATTCCACCGACATAGTTGTCTGCCGGGTGGCGTGGATCGTTCCTATCGAGGTGGTACCAGGCCAGCGGCACCTGGCGGGGATCGAGTTTGTCGATGCCGGCGCCAGTGATCCAGATGTTGCCACCCTTGTCGGCGGCGAGATGATACCCATTGAATTTATTGAGACTGTTGGGATCGCCGGGGATGTGTTCAAAATGGTCGAAGTGTGTATGCGCGGTGTCCAGCCTGTCGATGCCGTTGTCCGAGCCGAGCCAGAGATGGTGTTCCTGATCTTCGATGATATTTCCGAAGAAGCCGTTGTGGGCGTTGCCCATGTGGCGGTTGAGCGCGTAGTGTTTAAAATGGCCCGTATTCCTGTCGAGCAGATCGAGCTCGCTGTCGGTGCTGACCCACAGGCGGCCGGCATGGTCTTCGCAGATGCCCACGACTTCGCGGCCGGATATGGAGTTGCTATCCCGCGGATCGTGGACGTAGTTGCGGATGCGCACGTTGGCAGGATCGAATGGTTTACCTGGGGATATGGTCAGTTGGTGCAGCCCGGACAGGTTGCCCGCCCAGATGTCGCCATGGCTATCGCAATAGATCGTGTTGACGCGATCGAAGGGATGGTAGTCGCCGGGCTGGACGCGGTAGCCGAGGTCATAGTCGAAAGGCGAGAACTTACCGGTGCGTTTGTCGAAACGACGGAGCTCGCCGGAGTAAGAGCCGACCCATAGATAGCCTTGTTTGTCCTCGGCGATGGCGGAGACTGCGCGCAGCACCGTTTCGAATCGTCCGGGCGGTTGCGGTGGGCGGTAGTTGGTGAATTTTTCGGTGTTGCGGTTGAATTTATTGATTCCGCCTTCGGCGGTGCTCACCCAAATGCTGCCTTCGTCGTCTTCGAAGAGCGTGAAGTCGAGATTGTCGTTGAGTGAACCGGCGTCCTTTGGATCGAATTGGTAGTTCGTGAAATTGTACCCGTCGTACCGGCTGAGACCATTCCCGGTACAGGCCCACAGATAACCTTTATGGTCGAAGAGGATGTCGAAAACATGGTTGGACGGCAGTCCCTGTTCCATGGTGAGGTGTTCGAAGCCAAGACGGGGTGTCTGGGCGTGCAGGAGCATGGGTCCCATCGATAAAAGCAAAAGAAAGCCAATATGAAATAGTGGCCGGCGCATAGACGTGCAAAGTTATCAAAGTTGCGGGCGGCATGCCGGGAGAATGAGTAGGGGCGGCGATTTGGGTGGGATCCGGCGGGTTTGGCCGAGTATGGGCGGTAGGAGATGGCGGCGGGCGAGGGGATTGTAAGACAGGTGGTGCGTTGGTTGGATGTCGCCGGTCAGAACAGGCGGCCGCTGATATGCGGTTTGACGGGAAGACGGCGGGCGAGGTGGTCGAAGTAGTGGTGGGCGGACCATGTGTCGCGGTTGCCGATCACATAGATGCGGTGACGGGCGCGGGTGATGGCGACATTGAGGATGTTAGGACTCGACGCGACCCAGTTGCGCGCGCCGGTGCTGAGGGCGAGGGTGCCCAGGACAAGGATGACAATGTCGGCCTCTTTTCCCTGGAAGGTGTGGATGGTTCCGCAGGTAACGCGGGCGGTCTCGAATTGTTCGCGGCAAGTGTCGGCGACGCTGCGGAACGGGGAGATGATAAAGACGGAGCCGGGGTAGGTGGTCAACTGTCGCAGCAGGTCGGTAACGACCAGGAGTTCTTCGGCGATGGTGTGACCGTCGCGAACGGTGAAACCGCGGATGTCGATCCAGCCGGAGGGGCCGGAGGGAATGAAGGGCAGTGAGGCATGGGAAAGCTCGCTTGTGGAGACGGTGGTCGCGGGTGCGCCGGGAGCGACATGATGGACGGCCTGGACCATTTGGCCGTCGTATGCTATCGTGTTTGCGATAGAGAACATGGGTTCCTCGCAGCGGCGGTGTGCACGAAGGGGGATGCCGGTCCAGACCGGATCGGTGTTGTCCTGAAAAATGCGTGTGCCCGCCGGCGTTACACGATCGGCGAGCGACTGGGCCGAATTGGAAAGGGGCGACCAGGTGTCGTCGCGGATGCCATAGGCGTCCTGCAGCAGCCGGCTGAGTGTCCGTGGAATCGTCACGACGGGCGGAATTTGCCGTGTATCGCCAATGAGGATGCATCGCCGGGATCGCCAGAGGGCCCCGCATACGGACGCAGGAGTGGCCTGGCCGGCCTCGTCGAGCAGCAACCAGCCGATGGATTCCCGGCCCATATTGTGAAACTGACGGTGGAAGGATGCGAGTGTGACAGAAATGACGGGCACGCAGAAGAAGAAGCTGTTCCAAAGCTCGCCGGCTGTGGCCGAGTCGATCCGATCGCTCCATTTCCCCGCCAGCATGTCGATGAAAGCGCCAAGATTCTGATAGAAGTAGCGTGCGTTGCAGCGGATGGCCCATTCGTGGAGCCGGAGGCTGCAGAGGAAGATGTCGCTCCTCCATGTGTTCAGCTGTTCGGATGCAAATGGCGTGAAGCGATGCCTGTCGGTGTGCGAGAGGTGAAGGTAGCTTTTTGAGGGGAGGCGGTCGGGCGGCAGAGCGAATTCGTCGGCGAGAAGCGCGGTGTTTTGGGCGGAAGGGTCCTTGCTCCAGGCGAGCGCGATTGCGGTGAAGCGATCGTATCGTTGTAATAACGACCGGAGCTTTTCGGCGGTCGTTTGGAAATATTTTGTGTTGGCGACGGCTTGCGTCTCGTCCTCGTATTGCTCTTTTAGCCATCTGCCGAACCCTTTGAACCAGAATTTGTCCACGAAATCGCTGCGCTTTTGCGATCGTCCGAGCGCGGCGCTGATCAGTCCCCAACTGGGTTCTCCGAGTACGTTCGTGGCGAAGGGAGAGAAGTATTCCGCATCGGGAAACGAATCGCGGTGGATCGTTTGCGCCAGTGGCAGTTGTCTGGAAATGTTTTCGATGGCTCCGTTGTTATTCCCGGAGATGACGATACCGTCATTGGCGATGATCGACGGGTCGGGGCGATAGTAGCCGCAGCGGTCGGAGATGGGTCGGCGTTTGGTTTCGAAAAGGATGGTTTGGCGGCCGGCTAGCAGACGGCGGGCGCGGGTGACGACCGCATTGGCGATGATCTCGCGGAGAAGCGTGCTCTTGCCCGTGCCGGGCGGACCATTGATGGCGAGGAGTAAGGATGGGCTGGGGTGAGGGACTTGGGCTTGTCGGTGGAGTGCGGATGGGCTGGGGTGAGGGACTTGGGGTTGTCGGCTGTGCGCGGATGGGCCGAGGCAGCCGAGCGCGATGCCCAGGGCGGCATATTGGGCGCTGTAGAGACTGTGGCGGGGATCGGAGGGCCATCTGCCGGGAGGAGGGGGGTGCTGGATGTACTGTAGCAAATTAGCCGGTTGGAGGAGATCGATCCTTTCGGACAGTGGTGGTTCGGCTGAAAGGAACCGGCGAAGCGGGGCGCCGATGTCGTGCGGATGGCGGATGAGGTTATCGAGGTCATTCACAAAATAACTGTTGAGAAAAGGGGCGTCGGCGGCAGTGGTCAGCGAGACCTGTTCGGAAATACAGCAGACAGGCGTGTTCGTTTGAAGTGCATCGCCGGCTATTTTTTGCAGGTGGTCGAGTTCTTTGCAGAGTTGCGGCCAGGTGAGCGGCGGCGGCTCGGGCTGTTCGACCGATATTCCGAAACGGGTCAGGTACGCTTCGTGCGCTTTTTTGAGCCAGTCGGCGAGTACCTCGGGGTTGCGTTTTTCGCGGATCAGTTTTATCCCATACAAGAAAGATGCGGGGGAGTAGCTCCTGGCGGACGGCTTGCCGAAGGGGCCGAGTGTAAGGGCCGAAAGGCAGGTATTTCCACCGACCGGTTCACGGAAGTCGTTGGAATTCGTAAGACGCGCCAGCAAATCGATGACGGTCTCTTTTGCTACGACATGGAAATAGAGCGTGTGGCGCCACTGGCGGTTTTCCCTTGGAGCAGGCAGCCGGCCGGGTTCCCAGGGTAAGGGAATGCCCGGCCTTAGAAGGGCAAGGTGATCGGATCTTTTTCCACCCGGTATATCGGGCAGCGTGAACGTTTCGACGGAACGCCAAAACTTCAGGATCGTTGCAAAGTGAGCAGCAGGCATAAGGCAATGGTTGGTGCGTTATGCCAATTTACGACAAAGTGAAGGGCACGGTGCAAAAATCGGCGGCCTGGGGTGCGGATGCGATGCGGGGTACGGTCGGTGCGGGTGAGGGGGGCGGTTCGGCGGTTCGGGTAAGCTCGAGCGAGACAGGATAAGGTCGGGTGCGAGTGAAGGGGGCGGTTCGGCGGTTCGGGTAAGCTCGGGCGAGACAGGATACGGTCGGGTGAAACGGTTCAGTGTCGGGTTAAAAAGGGTAGCGGAGCCGTACGGTCTGTTAGGGTAAGGTTCAGCCGGCGCTATCGGGTGGCGGTTGGGACCACGCACGCTAGTCGGCGCTGCGGATGACCCTCAGCAAAATGGCGATGATCGCGATGACCAGCAATACGTGAATGATGCCGCCGGCGTGGTAGCCGAAAAAGCCAATGGCCCAGCAAATGATCAGGATCACGGCGATGGTGTAGAGTAGGCCTCCCATAATGGTGTTTTTTAGTTAAGAGATTTGTAGATAGCAGGACAAAACTTCTGCCAGTGCCGGATTCGTTCAAACCGGCTCGTTTTTGCAGTCGTTTGGGGTATGAATTCCCCAAGGGGCTCCCAACACTGGCCTGCGGGCCACTGAAGACGATCCATCAAACCCTCATTTCATCAAGTATTCCCGCTGTCTTGCGTAAATAATTTCCGTCCTGCGCGGGGAACGGCTCTATTTGCCCCATAATCAATCTTCGAATATGGAAAAGACAAAACAAGACGTTTCCGAAGACGGCATCGACAGGGCCGGTTTTATCAAATGTATGGCCTGGGCCGGCACGGGCGTCCTCTGGATGATGAGCGGCGGCGTCCTCCGTTCGTATGGGATGAGTCAACTGATCGACAAGGGTACAGGGCGTTTGAAAAAGGGGGTGGTGATACCTGCGGCAGACTTCAGCTTTGTACAGATCAGCGACAGTCATATCGGTTTCAGCAAACCGGCGAACACGGATGTCATCGGGACGCTGATGGCGGCGATCGATAAGATCAACGGGTTGTCCACGGCTCCTTCGTTCGTGCTACACACGGGCGATCTGTCTCATCTCGCGCAGCCGGATGAGTTCGACACGCTCGATCAGGCGTTGAAAAAGGTCAAGACGGACCGGATATTTTATGTACCGGGTGAACATGACGTCCTGAACGATGGCGGTAAATCGTATCTCGAGCGTTATGGCAAGGGGACGAAGGGACAGGGCTGGTACAGCATGGACAAAGGTGGGGTCCATTTTGTCGGGCTGGTGAATGTGGTCGACACTTCGGAGGGTGGTCTGGGCGTGCTGGGCGCGGATCAACTGAAATGGCTGGCGGATGACCTGCAGGGTTTGTCGTCGAGTACGCCCGTGGTCGTATTCGCGCATATTCCGTTGTGGGCGGTTTATCCGCAGTGGGGTTGGGGAACGAGAGACAGTGAACAGGCGCTGTCGTTGCTACGGCGTTTTGGATCGGTGTCGGTGCTGAACGGGCACATCCATCAGACCATGTTAAAGGTCGAAGGAAATATCACATTTCATACGGCGACCTCGACCGCGTTTCCGCAGCCGCAACCGGGTAGCGCGCCAGCGCCCGGTGCGATGAAAGTGCCAGCGGAAAAATTGCGTGGTCTGCTCGGGTTGACGAGCGTCAACTATGTGGAGCATGCGCATTCGCTGGCCATCACCGACATGCCTTTAACCAGCCAGTCATGATCCGATCGATTTTGCTCGCGACGGGTTGTCTTATTGGAAGCGGGCTGTTTGCGCAAGGTGTCTACCAGCCCGTGGACAAGCGTTCCACTGTGCAGTTCACGATCAAAAATCTCGGGTTCAATGTGACCGGCTCGTTCAGCGGTGTTGCGGGCAAGGTGATCTTCGATCCTGCCGAGCCGGGCAATGCGTCGTTCGATGTCACGGTCGAAGCCGCCAGCGTCAACACGGATAATTCGATGCGGGACGACCACTTGCGGAAGGAGTCGTTCTTTGACGCGGAGCATTTTCCGAAAATCAGGCTTGTCTCCGACAGGATAGCCTTTCACCGGAATGGAGCCTACCTGTTCAACGGCCAACTCACGATCAAGGGCCATACGAAGGCCAGCAGATTTCCGTTTGCTGCCGCGAAGGTGGAAGGCGGGTACCGGTTTAAGGCAGCTTTTACTGTAAACAGGAGAGATTTCGGGGTCGGCGGCTTTAGCACGATCTCGGACGATACACAAGTCAATCTCGATATAACCGTCAACTAGCGTCATGAAGAAACAAGTCATTTTGGCAATGGGGTTGGCCGCGGCGGTGGCGTTGTTGTCGGCGGGCCCGCGGGGGGCGTCCGCGCGGCAGTTCACGAATCTTAAAGTGCTGCCGAAGGGTATCTCGTCGAAAGATCTGCAACATATCATGATCGATGAATTCGAGGACGGGCTCGGGGTGCGATGCGCGTTCTGTCATGCCGGGCCAGCGGGGTCGGATAAGCTCGACTATGCCAGCGACGCAAAGCCGGAGAAGGCTATCGCGCGGAATATGATGCGAATGACCTTGAAGTTGAACGCCCGTTATTTCCAGGTGCACCGGCCGGTACTGGGGGGAGCCGGTCTGGTGATCACCTGTACGACCTGTCACCAGGGAAGACCGCGACCGGATGAGGAACAGTAAGTCCCGGCGCTGGAATGCGCGGGTGCGGCACGATGAGGCGGCGGGCGGCGAGGCGGGCGGGTGACGCAGGCTTTGGAGATGAAGGGAAAGGACTTATCTTTCGCCCATGGTTTACAAGGTTATCGGAATGATGAGCGGCAGTTCGCTCGACGGATTGGACATCGCCTATGTCCATCTGCAGGAGCAGGTGGGCAGTTCGCTCCAGGGGCCACGGGCCTGGGGTTTTCAGCTGCTGAATACCGTTACTTATCCTTATAGTGACGAATGGAGGGAGAGGCTGGCGGGCGCGCCGGCCCTTTCCGCGTTGGATTATCAACTGTTGCATGTCGAGTATGGCCATTATCTCGGCGCGCAGGTGTTGCGGTTTATCGAAGCGTTCGGGTTGGATTTCCAGGTGCAGCTGGTCGTCAGTCACGGGCATACGGCCTTGCACTGGCCGGAACGGAAGCTGACTGCTCAGCTCGGGGATGGGGCTGCGATCGCGGCTACCACGGGCATCAATGTGGTGAGCGATCTGCGGGCGATGGATATGGCATTGGGCGGGCAGGGTGCGCCGATCGTCCCGATCGGGGAATTGTTATTGTTGCCGGGATATGACCTTTTTTTGAATTTAGGAGGGATCGCGAATATTTCAAGACATGGCGGACAGGGTGCGGCCGCCGGTGCGACGGAAGGCGCAGAGGGGGCGGAAGGGGCTGCGGGAGTCGGCGGGGGGAAAGGCCCGGGGGAGGGGAGGGAGAAAGGCCCGGGGGACGGGAGGGAGTTTGTCGCCTATGACGTTTGTCCCGCGAACCGCGTGCTCAATGCGCTGGCGGAAATGCAGGGGAAGGCCTATGACGAGGGCGGAGCGATAGCGGCGAGCGGGCGGGTCGATCCCGAGTTGCTGCGCCGGCTGGATGCGTTGCCTTACTATCAGCAGCCCTATCCGAAGTCACTGGCCAATGAGTTTGGGACGCATACCATTGTTCCGATGCTGCAGGAGTCGCTGGATTTCAGCAACGGCAGGCTATCGGTCGCCGATGCGATGCGGACCTATGTAGAGCATATTGCGGGTCAGGTAGAGCGGGCGGTGGCCGGGCTCGGTGTCGGCGGCCGGAGGGATGAGGCGGCAGGGATCGGTGCGGCGCGGATGCTGGTGACGGGCGGAGGGGCGCACAACGATTTCCTGGTGGGCCGGTTGCGCGAGCGGGTGGATGCCGAAGTGATGGTTCCTCATAAGGAACTGATCGATTATAAAGAGGCGTTGGTGATGGCACTGATCGGGGTGTTGCGGTGGAGGGAGGAAAGGAATGTGCTGGCGTCGGTGACGGGCGCGGTACGCGACAGCGTGGGCGGCGCGGTTTGGATCGGACAGGAGGTGTAGGGCGGCGGGTTATTGCTATCTTTATGCAAACCTCATCGATGCGAAGCGTATCTGTATGTTCCACCATTGTCGTGACAGGTGTGTTGCTTCTGTTCAATCTTTCCTGCAAAAAAAATTCGGCGGGTCCTGCGCAACCCGATGTCTTTGTGGCCGGCTCCGCTGTCAGCCGGGCGGTCTACTGGCAGAACGGCAAAATTCATTATCTCACGGATACCACCATCGGCCAATGGTCGTATGCGGGACATATCGGCTTTTCGGGAAGCGATATGTACATGGCCGGCACCATGGCGACTTCGCCAAACTTCAATATGACGGCGGTGTACTGGAAGAACGGCGTCATGACCAGGCTGCCTTCCACGATGCAGAGCCAGGCCGGCTATATCCTTTTATCAGGGAATGATGTATATGTATCGGGGGACGTGTTCTCCTATGATGCCGAATTCGGCTTTGCTGCCTACTGGAAGAATGGGAACGTTACCGTTCTGTCACAGGATACGTCGGGCGCCGCCGGAATGTTCATGAATGGCAGCGATCTGTATATCGCGGGGTCAGAAAGGATCAAGGGCGTTTCGTACCCCACCATTTGGAAAAACGGCATTGCGATGCACCTTGCGCACGACACGGGCGGCGCGGCGGTGTCGATCGCTTTCTCTGGGACCGACATGTATGTTGCGGGTGTTCTTCAGATCAACAACCGGCAGACCGGTGTATACTGGAAAAATGGGACGCCAACGACCCTGGGTCCCGTTATTTCCGTTAATTCGCTGGACGTTTGGAACGGAGATGTGTATGTCTCGGGATGGAGGTACACGGACAGCATCTATAATGACGGAGGCGTCTATTGGAAGAATGGGTCTCCAATGCAACTTCCGAATTCGACCCTGGTCAATGCGATGTGTATATCGGGGGGCAACGTGTATCTGGCCGGGGATCTCGAGCAAAAAGGCGGATCCTCTCACGCCGCCTATTGGAAGAATGGGCAGCCCACCGACCTGAATCCGGATGGTCATGCCTACGATATCGAGGTGCGTCCGTAAGGAGTAAAACGACGACGCTGACCGGGGTTGCCGCGGCAGACTATAAACCTAACACGGCCTTCAGCTTGACGTAGCCGGCTTTGCTGACGGGCACCTGGGCGCCAGACTGGAGGATGCAGAGGTGCGAGTCTTTTTCGTAGGGGTCGATGCGGGTCACCTGTTGCACGTTGAGGATGTAGGAACGGTGGGTGCGCACGAATTGCGAAGGGTCGAGCGCTTTTTCGAACCAGGACATGGTGCGGTTCTTCAGGAAGGCGCCGTTGTGCGTGTGGATCTTGACATAGTCGTCGGCGGCCTCGAGAAAATGAATGTCCTCGAGCGGGATGATCTTGATCTTTCCGCCCGTCTTGACCACGACGCGTTGTTGCTGGGACGGGGATTGGGCGGCAGTCTCGAGGAGTTGTTCGGTGTTGGTCGAGGCGTTGGCGGCGGAGGAGGCGGCCGTGGAGTTGCCGGGGGAGGCGGGTGCGCCGGATGCGGGGTTGCCGGGGGCCGCGGGTGAGCCGGATGCGGGGTTGCCGGGGGCTGCGGGCGAGCCGGGGACAGAGGAGGCGGTTGCGGAGTTGCCGGCCTTCGGGGTTGCGTTGTTGCCGGAGGTCGCGGTTGCGTTGTTGCCGGAGGTCGCGGAGGCGGCGAGCGCGTGCTGATCGAGCCATTTTTGCATGGCCTTGTCGAAGCGCTCTTTGCTGAAGGGCTTCAGCAAATAGTCCACGGCGTGGGTCTCGAAGGCTTTGATCGCGTATTCGTCAAAGGCGGTGGTGAAGATGACGGCGGGCGGTTGATCGACGAGCTCGAGCATTTCGAAGCCATTGATCTTCGGCATCTGGATATCCAGGAAGATGAGGTCGGGGTGGTGTTGCTGGATCGCCTTGATCCCTTCGAAGCCATCGTTGCATTCCTGCAGTATATCAATCTGCGGGTAGGACTGCAGGTACTCGCGTACGATAGATCGGGCGAGCGGTTCGTCGTCGATGATGATGGTTTTGATGGGCGCAGCCGCGCTGGTATTCGTGCTCATGGTCATATTTGTTGTGGGATTCTAACAATGGTCGTGAAAAGATGGTTGTCGACGCGGGTTTCGAGCAGGTCGGGCCGCGCGAAGAGCAAATAGAGTCTCCGCTGGATCGAAGTGAGGCCGAAGCCCGTGCCTTTTTTTGGCCGGGACGTTTCGGGGTCGAAGGGGTTCTCGACCTCTATCCGAACGTAGTTGCCGTCGAGACGGGCGCGGATCGCAATGGTCACCGGTTCGGTGGTATCGTACAATCCGAATTTTATCGCGTTCTCCACGATGGGCTGGAGCAGCATCGGCGGCAGTCGCATGCCCAGGCAGCCGTCCTCGCAGCGGATATCGGTGGACAGGCGGTGGCCGAACCGCACCTTTTCGATGTCGAGATAGAGCTCGAGGTATTGCAGTTCTTCGGAAAGGGGGACCCATTGCTGTTCTTCCTTTTTCAGATTGCCACGGAGGAAGTCGGACAATTGTTGGATCATTTTCCTTGCCTGCTCGGGCCGGCTGACGATAAGGGCGCTGATGGAGTTGAGACTATTGAAGAGGAAGTGGGGGGCCAGTTGCTGGCGGAGCTTGAACAGCTCGGCTTCCTTGGCGAGGCGCTCGGCGTCGTTGCGGCGCTGGCGGTTCTCCTGTTCTTCCTCGGAGGAATACCAGAGCACGCTGAGAATGGACATGCAGGCCACCTGCAGAAAGACGATGTCGAAACGGACGGCCCAGCTGCGGTTGAAGAAGACGGAATAGTTCGTCGGGTCCGTCTTGTCGTTGAGCAGCGGGACGAGGATCGCCTTGCAAATGAGCAGGATGATGGCGCTGAGTCCGAGGCTTATGAAGAGGATGTACCAGTAGCGCTCTTTTTTCGGGAGATAGTACTGCATGCCGTTGCTAAGAAAGGCGCAGCTGACGGCGACGAGGGTATTGGACACGAGGCTGTCGGTGACGGCGGTGCCCGAGGATAACCCGAACCCGATGAGCAGCGAAATCTGCAGGAAGGCCCAGATAGCCCACCAGGATAGGAAGATCAGGAGAAATTTGCCGGTCGAAAGCGGGGCTCGCGCCATAGTGTCGTGTTGGTTTCGCAGGCCGGTGGGCGCCTCCGTGAATAAGGTGTCAGGGACCGAATGGCAGTCCATGACCGGGGCGATGCAGCCCCGACGGTGGGTCAGAGGAGTCTTAGCATTTTGTGTGTGCCGCCGGCCCGGATGTGTTCGGCCAGGCGGTTGGCGTGGTCGATATACGCTTCCGGATCGTCGGTCTCCTGTATGCGCGAGTACATCTCCGCGCCGTCGAGCAGGCCGGTCAACCGGTAGAGTTCGGCGACATTGACGAATTTCCACTGTACAAGCTGTTGCTCGTGGTTATAGAAATCATCCTGTTCGCGCTTGCCGATGGACATGGCCTTTTCGAACGCCTCTTCTTCGTCGCGGGCGGAGATGAGACGCAATTGTTCGTCGA
Organism: Puia sp.; assembly: GCA_035545215.1. Lineage (GTDB taxonomy): Bacteria > Bacteroidota > Bacteroidia > Chitinophagales > Chitinophagaceae > Puia. The sequence goes on along the minus strand of DASZYU010000329.1, from coordinate 1,209 downwards.
ATTGCGGGGTGTGTTTACCGTCGCCGCAAATGATCCTGAAAATAATCTTGCTGAGATACCAGTTCATAAGATTGAAGTATTTGCCCGAAGGGTGGCTTTAATAATTCTTCAGTTCGATGCCGCCGAAGATGGACGTGCCTTCAAGGATAAGGACCTTTTCCGGATTGTGAACGGCGGGCTGTTGACGTTTGTCCTCGAAACCCGCGAAGATCGCCGTGACCTGGGAGCGGACTTCCCAGTGCGCGGGGACGATGATCTTGGTACCGCCCATCACCTGTGTTACGTCGAGCCGGATCACCCCGGTGAAATCGGCCTGCGTGAGGTCGAGCTCGGTGCCGCCGAGGAAAGTGGTGATGTCGCCGCCCTTGAAGTTCTTCGATACGATCTTTTTGTGGACGCCGCCGAAAACGGAGGTCGTGTCTACCCAGTCTTCCGAGGACCAGGTGGGTCCGGTAGAGCCGGCGTAGGTCGCACCCGACCGATAGTTTTGACCCGAAGTTTGGTCGCCAGCGCCCGCGGGGCCGGAAGCAGCCGTGAAGCCTGCCGCGCCCGTTGAGCCGGCAGAACCGCCAGGACCGGCGGGGTTGTTCGGGTTGTTCGGATCGGAGGGGCCGGTGGGATTGGCCGGATTGGAAGGGTCCTGCTGCATGTACCGGTGCCAGTGGCGGCCTCTTTGCCAGCCTTGCTGGCGCCATTTATCCTTCATCTCCTGTTTCCACCGGTATTTCCACGCGTCGTCCTCGTCCCAGCAGTGACGGGGCCGGAGGATGAAGATGAGCCCGATGAGGATCAGGATCCCCGGCCATATAAACCGGTGGAGGTTCATTTCGGGGTTGAAGTCCTGGATCAGATAGATACCGCCAATCGCTATGAGTATGAGCCAGGCGCCGCCCCGGAAATTGTGGCGCAGGCCGATGAATATGCCTATCGCCACGAGCAGGACGTGCCAACTGAACAGCCAGTCCGGAAGAGGAAAGCCCATCTGATCCAGGAGAAGAACCCCGCCCACTCCGAGCAGGAAAAGACCTGCCCAAATGCGCCCGCCCCCCGGTCTTCTTTGTATGCGTCTGTCGTCATCCATGTTGCTACTAAATTTTAATCAAATCTAAGGGGTATCGGGGGGCCGGACAAGGGCGCCTAGGCCGTATTGGTCCCAGGAGCGGTCAACGGCGGGGTTTTCTCGGTAAAGGATTTGGGGTGCGGGCGCGG
>DASZYU010000328.1:0-59977 GCA_035545215.1 Puia sp. | reverse complement strand
AGATCGTGGCGGGCATGGAATCGGTCAGGAGGCTGGTAGTGGTCGATCAAAAACCTATCGGCAGGACGCCGCGATCGAATCTTGCCACCTATACCGGGCTTTTCGACGGGGTTCGCAAGCTGTTTGCCGAAACAAAGATGGCGCGGTCACGGCATTATGATGCGGGACGTTTTTCATTCAATGTGGGAAAGGGTCGCTGCGAAAATTGCCAGGGCGAGGGGTGTGTGATGGTGGAGTTGTTGTTCCTGCCGAGTGTGTATGCGCCCTGCGCGGTGTGCGGCGGTACGCGGTACAACGCGGCCACCCTGGAGGTGAAATATAAAGACAAGAATATCGCAGCTATCCTCCGCATGACTGTCGACGAGGCATCGGGGTTCTTCAGCGAGGACACGACCATCAGCAGGGGATTGATGACCCTTCGCGAGGTGGGTTTGGGTTATCTTCGGCTCGGGCAGCCTGCAACCGAGCTTTCGGGCGGAGAGGCGCAGCGCATAAAACTGGCGACCGAACTGCAACGGATGGGTCGCGGTCAGACGTTGTATATCCTCGACGAGCCGACCACGGGGTTGCACCCGTGGGATGTCAGGAAGCTGGTCGGGCAGCTGAACCGCCTCGTGGACGCGGGTAATACGGTGATCATCGTGGAACACGATATGGATGTCATCCGCCGGAGCGATTGGGTGATCGATATCGGTCCCGGGGCCGGCGATGAAGGGGGCAGGATCGTCGCGGCGGGTACGCCGGCGCAGATAGCCAAGGCGGCCGGTAGCAAGACGGCCCGATATATAATTGGTTGAGCGGGGGAAAGAGTATTATCTTTAAGCATATTCCCCGCTTATGTCTAAAATTCTCTATTTGTCTTTGGCGGCGTTGTCTTTGACCGCCTGTAATCAACCCGAGGCGACGGAGCCGAACATTGTCCGGATTACCGGGATCGATTCATCGGTGAAGCCCGGCGATAATTTTTTCCGCTATGTCGACGGCCGGTGGTACGATACGGTAAAGATCGCGGACGATCAATCGGGCGTGGGCTCGTACAGTTTCCTGAATATCCCGCAAAAACAGCTGTTGCAGCATATCCTCGACAGCGTTTCGCAAACGCAACAGCCCGCAGGCAGTATCGAACAGAAGGTAGGGGATTTTTACGCTTCGGGTATGGATACGGTGACGGTCAACGGCCGCGGTTTCGACCCTATCAAACCGACGCTTGCGCGGATCGACTCGCTCGCCGATGAGGCGGCGGTGATGACCTTCGTGGCGACCGAATCGAAATCGGGCGACGGTTCGCTGATCGGTTTCGGCGTCTCGCCGGACAACAAGAACAGCAGTATCAATATTGCACATCTTTACCAGACCGGTCTCGGGCTGCCGGACCGGGATTATTATTTCAAGACCGACTCGCCATCGGTACGCATTCAGCAGGCGTATGTAAAATATCTCAGCACGCTGTTCCAGTTGACCGGGACCGAACCCGTCGTGGCGGATAAGAATGCGGAGATCGTTTACAGTCTGGAAAAGCAGCTGGCTGCTGCGCATAAAACGAATATCGAGCGAAGGGACGTCAATGCCAATTATCATAAGATGCCGGTTGCCTCCATCGCCAAATCACAACCAAATCTGCACTGGGCAGCCGTCTTCGATGCGCTGGGTGCGAAGACCGACAGCGTCGACGTCGCACAGCCCGGTTACTATGACCGCCTGAACGCGTTGCTTGCCGGGACGCCGCTGAATGACTGGAAGGTCTATCTGAAGGCCGCTACGCTTCGAAACTATGCCTACGCTTTGAGCAAGCCGTTCGTAGATGCCTCGTTCGAGTTCGGCAAAGTATTATCGGGTCAAGCCGTTCAGAAGCCTCGGGGAAAGATCATGACCGAGGAAGTGGACGGTCTTTTGGGCGAGGCGCTGGGACAGCTGTATGTCAAGCGGTATTTTAACGAGGATGCGAAAAAGCGGGTGCTGGCGCTGGTGAACAATTTGCAAAAGGCTTTCGAAAACAGGATCAGGCATCTGGATTGGATGAGCGACAGCACCAAACAAAAAGCGATAGAAAAGCTGTACGCGATCACGAAGAAGATCGGGTACCCGGATAAATGGCGGGATTACGGCCAGGTGAAGATCGATCGAACCAAATATTTCGAGAACCTGCTGTCGCTGTATCAAAATGACTATCAATTTCAGTTGGCCAAGCTGGATAAACCGGTGGACCGTACCGAATGGGGAACGACGCCGTCCACGGTTACCGCTTATTATAACCCGTCTTTCAACGAGATCGTTTTCCCGGCCGGCATCCTGCAGATGCCTTATTTCGATTTTGGCGCGGACGACGCGATCAACTATGGCGGCATCGGGATGGTCATCGGTCACGAGATGACGCACGCTTTCGATGACCAGGGCGCCCAGTTCGATAAAGAGGGTAATGTCAAGAACTGGTGGACCAAGGAAGACTATGCAAAGTTCCGGGAGAAGACGAAGCGGGTCGTGGACCTGTACAATACGTTTACGGTGTTGGACACGGTCCATGTCAAAGGGGCGCTGACGCTGGGCGAAAACACCGCCGACAACGGCGGTATCGCGATCGCGTACGATGCGTTCAAGATGACCGAACAGGGGCATGACTCCACGAAGATCGACGGCTTTACGCCGGATCAGCGGTTTTGTCTTTCGATTGCGCGGATATGGAGGGTGAAAACGCGGGATGCGTTCCTGCGCAATTATGTGAATACGAACCCGCATTCGCCGGCCATGTGGAGGGTCAATGGGCCCCTGATGAGTTTTGCGCCTTTCTATAAAGCGTTCAACGTGCAGCCGGGTGATAAGAATTACCTGCCGGAGGACCAGCGGGTGAAGATCTGGTAAGCCGTGGCGGTTATAAGCCCGTCAGCGTCCTGAGCCTCGCCCATCTGTCTTTTGTGGCTACCTCGGCTTCGGCGAGGAATTTTTCGGCCAGCGCCGGGTCTTTAGCCTTGATCAGGTTGAAACGGTTTTCACGGTACATGAAGTCGGCGAGCGGCAGCGAAGGTTCTTTCGAATCGATGACGAAGCGCTGTCCCTGGGGCTTCGACGGATTGTAATGAAACAGCGGCCAGTAGCCGGTCTTGACGGCGAGTTCCTGGTCTTCCGCCCCTTTGCTCATTTCGATGCCGTGGGCTATGCAATGCGCATAGGCGATGATGAGAGACGGTCCGGGGAAGCTTTCGGCTTCGAGGATGGTCCGCAGGGTGTGCGCGTCGTTGGCGCCCATGGCGATCTGGGCCACATAGGCGGTGCCGTGGGCGATGGCCTGGAGGGCGAGGTCCTTTTTTCCGCTGGTCTTCCCATTGACGGAGAATTTCGCGCTCGCACCGAGCGGGGTAGACTTCGATTTTTGACCGCCGGTGTTGGAGTAGACTTCGGTATCCATAACAAATATGTTCACGTTTTCACCGGTGGAGAGCACATGGTCGAGCCCGCCGTAGCCGATGTCGTATGCCCACCCGTCACCACCCACGATCCACATGGATTTTTCCGCCAGGAAATCGGCAAGATGCAAAAGGTTCTTTGCTTCGGCCGTCGGTATGCCTGCCAGGCGGGTTTTGAGTTGCCCGATCAGGTGATCCTTTGCTTTTATTTCGGTCTCGTTGGATTCGGGGGCATCGATAATGGAACGGGCGAGGTCTTCGCCGACTGTCGGGCTGAGCCGGCGGAGCAGGGTGACGGCGGCTTCGCGTTTCTTTTCGTTGGCGAGTTTGACGCCGAGCCCGAATTCGGCGTTGTCCTCGAACAGCGAGTTGGCCCATGCGGGGCCGCGGCCTTCGTTGTTCTTTGACCAGGGTGTCGTGGGCAGATTGCCACCAAATATGGACGAACATCCGGTGGCATTGGCTACGATCATGCGTTCGCCATAGAGCTGGGTCAATAATTTCAGATAGGGCGTTTCGCCGCAGCCGGCGCAGGCGCCGGAGAATTCGAACAAGGGCTGAAAGAATTGCGAACCCTTTACCGTATTCCGGTTGACGCGCTGGCGGTCGACTTCGGGAATGTCGAGGAAATATTCCCAATTGAGCCGCTCGGCTTCCTGGATAGCGGTCTTGTCCACCATGTTCACCGCCTTGTGCGCAGGATCGGTCTTGCTGGTGATCGGACAGTATTCTGTGCAAAGCGTGCAGCCGGTGCAGTCTTCGGTGGAAACCTGCAGGGTATAGGCTTCTTTCGTCTTGTCCCATTCCTTACCGATGGGGTCCATGTGTTTGAAAGTTTGCGGCGCGTGTTCGAGCAGCGTCTTGTCATACACCTTGGCGCGGATGGCGGCATGCGGGCAGATGAGCACGCATTTGTTGCACTGGGTGCAGAGACTGGTGTCCCATACGGGGACGGCATCGGCGATGTTCCGTTTTTCCCATTTGGTGGTGCCGGACGGATAGCTGCCGTCCACGGGGAAGACGCTGACGGGTAAATCGTCGCCGTTGCCCGCGATGATCTTGCCGAGCACCTGTTTTACAAACTCGGGGGCCGCGTCGGGAACGGTATTGCTCAGGGGGATGTTTCCGAGAGTGTACCCGGAGTAGTCTACCTCGTACAGATTGGCGAGGGTAGTGTCGACCGCGGCATAATTTTTTTGCAGTATCGCTTCCCCTTTTTTCCAATAGGTGTCATAGATCGCCGATTTGATCTTGCGGATGGCCTCGTCGCGGGGCAGGATGTTGCTGATGGCAAAAAAGCAGGTCTGCAGGACGGTATTGACGCGGCCGCCCATATCGGCCTCTTTTGCGACGGCGTGAGCGTTGATGGCGTAGAATTTCAGTTTTTTCTTTACGATCTCTTCCTGGATCGGCCTGGGCAGGTGTTCCCACAGCTGTTCTTTGGGATACGGGGCGTTGAGCAGGAAGGTGGCGCCTTCCTCGGCATCTTTGAGGATGTCGTATTTGTTGAGGTAGTTGAAATGATGACAGGCGATAAAATTCGCGGAATCGATGAGGTAGGTCGAATGAATGGGATGTTTTCCGAACCGGAGATGCGAGACGGTGAGCGATCCGGATTTTTTCGAGTCATAAACAAAGTAGCCCTGAATATAGTTGTCCGTTTGTGTTCCGATGATCTTGATCGAGTTCTTATTGGCGCTGACCGTACCGTCGGCGCCGAGGCCGAAGAACTGGCCGCGGAACAGGTGTTGTTTGTCGAGCGAGAAATGGTGGTCATAGGCGAGGCTCAAGAGGGTCACGTCATCGTCGATGCCAACGGTAAAATGCGGTTTGGGGTCCGGTTTGGCGAGTTCTTCGAAGACGGCCTTCACCATGGCGGGAGTGAATTCTTTTGACGACAGGCCATAGCGGCCGCCGATGATATGCGGGTGGCGGTCTGCGTTGGTAAAAGCGCCCACGACATCCATGAACAAGGGCTCGCCGATGCTGTTCGGCTCCTTGCAGCGGTCGAGTGCGGCAATATTCTTAACGGTGGCGGGAATGACCGACAGGAAATCGGCGATCGGGAAGGGTCTGAACAAGCGGACGATAACGACGCCGGTCTTTTCGCCCTGTCCGTTCAGGTAGTCAACGGTTTCCTTCACGGCGCCTGCGCCCGAGCCCATGATGACGATCAGGCGGTCGGCCTGGTCGTGACCGTAGTACTCAAACGGCCTGTATCTTCTGCCCGTGAGTTCTTCGAATCGCTGGAATTTCCTTTTGACGATGTCGGCTACGCTGGCGTGGTACCAATTGGCAGCTTCCCGGTTTTGAAAGAAGACGTCCGGATTTTGCGCGGTGCCGCGGATGGAAGGATGATCGGGTGACAAGGCCCTGGCGCGGTGAGCGTCGACTTCGTCCATGTCGATCATGGCTGTGATAACTTCATCCGGGATCTTTTCGACTTCGGTGAGTTCGTGCGATGTGCGGAATCCGTCGAAGATATTCAAAAAGGGAATGCGCGAGCTAAGGGTAGCCGACTGGGCGATCAGCGCCATATCCATTGCCTCCTGCGACGAGTTGCCGAAGAGCATGCTGAAACCGGTAGAGCGGACTGCCATGACGTCGCTGTGGTCGCCGAAGATCGACAGGGCATGGGTGGCAAGCGACCTCGCTGCAATGTGAAAGACGGTCGGGATCAACTCGCCCGCGATCTTGTACATATTCGGTATCATGAGCAGCAGTCCCTGGGAAGCCGTAAAGGTGGTGGACAGGCTGCCACCCTGCAGGGCTCCGTGCACGGCCCCTGCGGCGCCTGCCTCGCTTTGCATTTCGATGACGCGTGGTGTCTGGCCGAAGATGTTCGTGATGCCCTTTGCGCTCCATTCGTCAGCCCACTCGCCCATCGCGGAGGAGGGTGTAATGGGATAGATCGCACAGACTTCGTTGGTCTTATACGCGATGTAGGCGGCAGCCTCGTTGCCATCCATGATGGTGAGGCCGGGTTTTTTCGTTTTTGCGTCCGGGGTGCCGGCGAGCTGTGTTGCGGAAGCCATGCGCTTGGTTTTGTGCTGCTAAATATAGGCTGGGTGGCGCCGGGAGGGTATGAGCAGGATCAGTCAGGCGGATGACTTCGGCGGTCTGGCGGCCCGCCGGCCCGGGGTTCGGGCGGATTTGCGCGGAAAAAGTTATCTTCGAAGGCATCACCGAAGAAGCAAAAACATGAGAGGTCTGATGATGGATTACCAATTGACGCTGCCCACCCTATTGCGGCGGGCGGAATCGCTGTTTGCTCACAAGGAGATCGTGACGAGGCTGCCGGATCGATCGATACACCGCTGTACGTACGGGGAGCTGGCGGTCAGGGTAAAAAAACTGGCGGCGGCGCTTCACCGGCTGGGCGTCCGTCAGGGAGACCGGGTGGCCACGCTGAGTTGGAACCATTCTCAGCATCTCGAGGCTTATTTTGCGGTGCCGTGCATGGGGGCGGTCCTTCACCCCCTGAACATCCGTTTCAGCGCCGACGATCTGAGCTATATCGTCAATCACGCCGAAGACAAGGTGCTGATCGTCGACCAGGTGTTGCTGCCTCTATTCGAACAATTCAAGGACAGGGTGAACCCATCGCGGGTGATCGTGATACCGCAGGCTGGGACGGATGCCGGGTTCGGTGCGGGCAGCGGGGGCCGCGCCTGGACGGATGCCGGGTTCGGTGCGGGCAGCGGGTTCGGGGAGAGCCGGGTGGCTGCGGGATATCTCGATTATGAGGATGTCGTTGCGAGCGGTGACGCTTCGCTGTTCGAGCCATTCGAGGCGGACGAATATGCGGCTGCTTTTCTATGCTACACATCGGGTACGACGGGAAGACCCAAAGGGGTTTTGTATTCGCACCGATCGATCCTGCTTCATTCGATGACCTCGTTGTTCAGTTGTTGCGGAATTGGGGTAACGGAAACGGATGTTGTGCTGCCGATCGTGCCTATGTTCCATGCGGGCGCGTGGGGATTCCCTTACAATTGTACGCTCGCGGGGGCGACGCAGGTTTTCCCGGGGCCCTATTTGGATGCGGAGAGCCTGTTGGAGTTGTTCGAGGGCGAGCGGGTGACGGTTACCGCGGCTGTGCCGACCGTATTGCGGAATATCCTGGTCGCGCTCGATGCCGATCCGCAGAAATACGGGCTTTGCCTGCGTGTCTTCCTGGTCGGGGGCTCGGGGGTGTCGCGGCACCTGGTAGCGTCATTTGCGGACCGGTATGGTATCAGGGTGGTCAGTTCCTGGGGAATGACCGAAATGTCGCCCACGGGCAGCACTGCGGTGGTCAGCAGCAGACTCCAGAAAGCCTCGAAGGAAGAGCAATTGGACTATGCGATCAAACCTGGTTTGCCCGCGCCTTTCGTGGAGATCCGTGCGAGGGATGAGCATGGTTTCATTCCGTGGGACGGTGTGCGCACGGGCGAACTGGAGGTGAGGGGTCCCTGGGTTTGTTCATCCTATTATCGCGGCGCCGAGTCGGACGGCAGGTTTACTTCGGACGGCTGGCTGAGAACGGGGGACATCGTATCGATCACCGAAGACGGATGGATCGATATCAAGGACCGCAGCAAGGATGTGATCAAATCGGGTGGAGAATGGATCAGCTCGATCGCGCTTGAAAATGCGTTGATGGGGCATCCGTCGGTGCATGAAGCAGCGGTGATCGCCATTCCCGATCCGAAATGGGTGGAGCGTCCTTTCGCGTATGTTGTGCCGAAAGCGGGGATGGCGGTTTCGCCGGCCGAGTTGCAAGCCTTTCTTAGGGGTCAGTTTGCTAAATTCTGGATGCCGGACGGGTATGCCATCGTCGACGCGATACCCAAGACCTCGGTAGGTAAATTCCTGAAATCAGCGTTGCGCGCCCAATATATAAACGAGCATCCGCCCAGGGACTGATCGATGAGGGGGGTGATTAGTCATCGATCGCCTGATAGACCAATGGTGCGAATGCTTTGTCGGTGTCGGCGACGTGCGGTCCCCACATCTGGCGGTAGATGAGCACGAGCATATCCTCTTTGGGATCCACCCAGTAACCGGTCGAAAAGACGCCGCCCCAGGAATAAGCGCCTGCCTGTATGGGGGTAAATTTGCTTCCCTTTTCCGAGACGATGAAAAAGCCGAAGCCGAATCCGTTGTCGCCGGCGTGGGCGCCGATGGTGGGGTGCAGGTCGCCGATCTGGTTCATCGTCATGAGCCGAACCGTGTTACGGGCGAGGAGGCGAACGCCATTGTACTCCCCGCCGTTCAACAACATCTGCAGGAAAACGGCGTAGTCGTATATCGTCGAGCATAAACCGCCGCCGCCCGAGAAATAACCCGTTTTTTGCAGCGGATAGTTCATGTCGAGTCCTCCGCCGAACAGCGTCTGCGGTTTCGTCATTGCGCCGGTGGAGTCGCCGAGGAAGAAATTGACCACTCTCGAACCCTTTGCGGCGGGCACGTTGAAGTACGTGTCGTTCATGCCGAGCGGTTTGAAGATGCGTTTCGTAAAAAATTCTTCGAGCGTCATGCCCGACCATATCTCCACGAGGTCACCCAGCACGTCCATGTTCAATCCGTATTTCCAGTCGGTGCCGGGCTGAAAAAAAAGCGGAAGACCGCCGAGGGTATTCATGGCGTCGGAGAGCCGCTGGTCTTTTATGCCGACTCCTCCGGTCACTTTGTACTTCGCATAGATGGCATTCTCCGCGGGCGTACCGATAGCAGGGTAGCCGATGCCGGATGTATGGGTCAGGAGGTCGCGGATCGTAACGGGTCGTTTGGCCGGCACGGTGGTGAATGTGGTGTCATGGGCATCGAACGAGGCGAGGACTTTTTGATTGGCGAATGCGGGGATGTAAAGCGAAACGGGGTCGTCGAGCGAGAATTTCCCTTCTTCCCACAACATCATGACCGCCACGGTGGTGATGGCCTTTGTTTGGGAGGCGATGCGGAAGATGCCGTCTTTGGGAAGCGGCGCTTTCGTCGCGGGATCGTTGTACCCGCAGGCCTTGTAGAAGACGACCTTTCCCTTTCGGGCGATGAGGGCTACCGAGCCATTGACCCATTTCTTTTTTACCCAATCGTTCATCGCCGTGTCGAGCCGTGTCAGACGGGCGGAGGAAAATCCGGCCACCTCGGGCAGGGCCATTGTCAATCGCCCGGATCGTTCTGTCTGGGGATAGGCATCGACGATAGTTGCAAACAGCAGGAGCAGGGTCAACACATGGCGGCGCATAAGCAGTAGTTGGATTGTTATAAATATAAAGAATTAATCGAACCTTTTTTTGTTATCTTTAGAAGAATCAACTAACGCAATGCGACTAAAAGGAAAGATCGCGCTGATCACGGGCGGCGCCAATGGAATCGGTCTTGCCACTACCGAACGGTTTGCACGGGAAGGGGCGCGGGTCATCTTATGGGATGTATCGGAAAGCGGAAAGGAGGTGGTCGCGCGATTGAACGAAGACGGGTATGAAGCGATCTTTCAAAAAGTCTCGGTGACGGATGAGGAGGCGGTGCGTCAGGCAGTTGTTGCCGCACGCGAACATTTTGGCCGCATCGATATCCTGATCAACAATGCCGGCATCACGAAGGACAGGACGCTGCTGAAAATGTCAAGACAGGAGTGGGACGATGTGATCGCGGTGAACCTTACGGGTGTTTTCAACTGCACGCAGGCGGTAGCGCCGATCATGAAAGAGCAGCACTATGGCAGGATCGTTTCTGCCTCCTCGAACGTAGCCATCCGCGGGAATTATGGACAGACCAATTATGTGGCTACGAAGTCGGCTATCATCGGCATGACGAAGGTGTGGGCAATGGAACTCGGGCGTTATGGGATCACGGCGAACTGCATTGCGCCCGGCTTTATCCATACCGCGATGACGGATCTGATGCCGGAAGAGGTCCGTCAACAAAGTCTGCCGTTGATCCCGCTCGGCAAATGGGGAATGCCGGAGGATATCGCCAACGGTTATCTTTACCTGGCTTCGGATGAAGCCTCTTTTGTGAGCGGCATCTGTCTGACCATCGACGGCGGCGCGTCGAGGTAACGGGCGGTATGAAGGAAAAGCAAGGTCGACCCGACGCTGACGAGCAGTATGATCGACATGCCCCACCGAAGCGATTGCACGCCGAGGAACGGAGCCAGCGCATCGCTGACGGCGCCTACGGTCAATGGACCGAATCCCAGGCCGATAAAATTGATGGCGAGGAACAGGATGGCGGACGTGAGCGCTCTCATGGAAGCCGGTACGAGGCTGTGGGCTACCGCAATCGCGGGGCCAAGGTACATGCTATGGAGCGAAGCGCAACAACCGAGACAGATCACCGAGAGGGCTGTATTGCGCAAGAAAAGCGCGCCGGCTGCAAATACGATCGAGACAAGGATGGCATACGCGGGTATCCTGAGATAGAGCCTGCGGTCGCTTTTGCCGAACCGGTCGGTCAGCCATCCGCCGGCGAATGAACCGAGCGCCCCGCCAAACCCGAAGATAGGTCCGAGTAAAGCGCCTATTTCGGTATTTTTCAAGCCATGAAGTCTCGACAAGAAAGAAGGCGCCCAATTGATCAGACCGTAAATGCAGAAGACATGGAGACCTGTCGCCAGACAGAGATAGACGAAGCTTTTTTTCGAGGATAGGAGCCTGACGACATCCCATAAGGTTTGCGTTGGGTGGGATTGCCCGACCGTCGTGTCGCTGGCTCCGCGTGCCGGCTCGCGCACTGTCAGGTAAAACAACAGCGCAAAGACCACTCCTGGCAGACCGACGGTAAAAAATGCGATACGCCAACCGAGTCGCTGGTTGAGATAGCCGCCCATCAGGAACCCAATCAATACGCCGAAGTAAATGCCCGTCGAATAGATGGACAGCGCCGTGGACCGTTTGCCGGGCGGAAAGTAATCGGAGATCATGGCATGCGCCGGCGGACTCCCTCCCGCCTCTCCAACGCCGACGCCAATTCGCGCGAGAAGCAACTGGATAAAATTCTTCGCCGTTCCCGACAGGGCCGTCATGATGCTCCACAATCCGAGCGACATGGTGACGATGTTCCTGCGGTTGCCTTTGTCCGCGAGACGCGCGATCGGGATGCCCATCGTGACGTAGAAAATGGCGAAGGTGAAACCGGAAAGGAGGCCCAGTTGCGTGTCGGAAAGATGCAGCTCCCTTTTGATCGATTCCTGCAGGATAACGAGGACCTGGCGGTCGACGAAATTGAAGACGTAAACCAGCGTGAGCATGGTGAGAACGTAGTTGCGGTAGGAATCTCCGCGGGCTGGTCCGGGGCTGACGGGGGCCGAATGCATACAATAAATATAAATATTAATTTTAATAGACTTCCGTTGCGCCGGCATTCATTTGGCAAACCTTTGAAAAGCACGCTGCTCAGCAAGCCGGAGCAAGCAGCCTGCTATTTGCATTATTTGATCGATTATTTTATCTTACCCGGACAAACCTGCCAGACATGAAAATTCCATCGTTGTTGACGGTAGCACTGAGCTTGTCGATCGCCGCAACAGCCCAGGCCGATAGCCTTCTCGGGAATCCGCTGCCGACCACCAAAGAAGCTTTTACGGCAAGCGAGCCCAGGGTGCTCAATACGATCAACTTTCTTGAAACAACCCCTATCGACAAGCAGGGCGACGAATGGAGGGCGCAGGCCAAGCTGTTAACGGACTGGCTGACGAATGCGCCGGAAGTCACGATCGACATTAACGCCAGGACCACGCCGTTCATCAAAAAGAATCCGGAGCTGCTGTTCGTTTTTATGGCAGGTTGGACAAGGTACGTATTGCAAAATGGCTATTCAAAAGATCCGGTGCAAGGAAATGTAGCCGGTATCAGGAGCGCGATCAAGGTCTATAAGGCGGCCAACGGGTTGAAAAAGGACAAAGAGATGGACAGGCTGATCAAGGTCGACGAAAACGGAGGCCTGGAGGCGTGGGTGGTGGAGCAATTGGGCGGGCAAAAAGGGTAGACATGCTGAGAAGGATCACGATTTTTCTTCGGTATCGCCTGGGGATGGAACCTGGCCGTGTTAGGGACGTGGATTTACGTAATCACGAGGTAGTTGATCGTCGCGCTCTTTGTAAATGCTTTCTGGATTTATATGCTTTTCGGCCGGACACCGGGCGATTTTCATGACCACGCAGCCGGGCATCATTTCTCTACATTGAACGCATGGATAATTGCCCAGGGTCTTGCTTCTATCTGCAATCTTATTGCACCCATCGTGGTTTGGCGGACGATGCGGGTGATCCGGCGGAACTTCAAATTGGAGATGCTGGAGACCTTCGGGTAATGTTCGATGGATATTTCGCTTGACCCGCTTGCCCACGGCGGTTGTCGAATCGGTGGAGACCACGATATGTAAGGCGACCAAAAGGAGAAGCTGGCTCTCGCAATCTTTCGAATTTCGTAGCTTTGTATTACTTTCGGGGCTCCAAGTCTCATTCTATTAGAAGTGCAAACAGCTGATCCTATGAGTTTCATTGAATATTTCATTTGTCCGCTTGCCGATGCCATAGACAATACAGTCGGTCTCATCGAAGAGGTGTATGAGAAACGGGACCAGGAAATCGAGTCGAACCTGGCAGGTTGCCTTGACTTTCTGAAAGATGAATTACATTGTCTCATTGAGTATCCATATGTGGACAGGATATATCGCGACAGCTATTATAGTTATTTTTCGTCCAAGCACAACGAATACTATCGGGATTGCATCCGGATTTCGCTGTTTGATATCAAGCTGAAAGACAGCGATTTTCGGTCGCGCAAGTCGATTCCGCGGCTTGAGGCAGCTTTTCGCGGATATGTCATCATCCGGCCTACTTTCCCTCATATTATCGGTAGAACCCTGATCGATCCCAGGGCATTCAAAAAAGGCAACTTCCGCATCTGCCAGTATTCTGCAGCAGTATCGGTTAACGGCATCAAATTGCAAGTCTCCGGCTTCCCGTTTAGCTCTCAAGATGGCGAGTCCATCTCGTGTGCTGAGACCACGATCTGGGGCATCATGGAATACTTTGGCAATAAGTATGCCGACTACCAACCCGCGGCGCCATCCAAGATTATCCAGGTGCTGAATCAGCATTCGAAAAAGCGGCTCATCCCCTCCGCAGGGTTAACCGTCGACCAAATATCGCTTGCGTTGAAAGAATTTGGTTTTGGCACCCAGATCTACGCTGCGGAAGATGCATACGGACTGGAATTGATGAATATCATTTCGGTGTACATCGAGTCCGGGATACCGATCATCGCCGCCTTGGAGAATGAGTCGACCGGACATGCAGTGCTGCTCATTGGACATGAGAAAGACCATCTTAGACATTTTTCGGATGCTTCCAGGCGGGAGATCGAATATCATTACCTCGGCAAGGTAAAAAAATACATCGACTATAGTGATCTTCCAAAGCGGTTTATCGTTAATGATGACAACCTCACTCCTTACCGCTCGATTTCACTCAGCGACCCGGTGGAACACTATGAACCTACAAGTGGGTTTATGGGTTGCACGATTGCTGAGATTGTGGTTCCCTTATATAAGAAGGTGTACCTGGATGTACTGGATGCCAAGGGTCTGATTTTGCAAATTCTGGTAGATATCGATTTTGGATATGAACTAGCATCGGATTTTGTCTTTCGGTTTTTTCTAGCATCGAGCCGAAGTTTCAAATATCATGTAGCCTGTTTGCCCGGGCTACCCGTCAAACTAAAAGACTATATCGTGGCATGTAAGATGCCCAAATTTATCTGGTGCGGCGAGTTTTCCACTAAAGGCAGCTTTCTAAACGGCAAAGTGGCGGCACTGATCCTGGTCGACGCGACTGAGGCAAACAATGGCTCTATGGATAGCTTGATTTTTGCCGGTTATCCGGACAGGTGTGTTGTGCAGTTACAGAAAGAATTTATACCTTTGCCAAGCAAATTTCGAGGTTATACCAAATTTGTTAGTAACTTGCAGTAATGGCGACCATCCGATTCAAAATATCGTCCAAACGAGATCTTCCCGCCGGTACCAAGGCTATTCCCGCCGCCAGGGTGGCGTCTGCCAATGCCCGATTAAGCGCTGCCATGCAGGCCGCTATGCGTGAGAACCAAAAAAAGCAACGCAAGTCGTTGGAAAAAGCTTCCAAGACTGTTTTGAATGCTTAAAGACGAGGGTGCACAATTCCATACCATCGGCTTGCGGGAGGCACAAAAATTTGTCACTTGTAATTCGATTGAATTTCGTGCGCGTTATTTTTGCGGACAGGTGGTCTTACTACCAGCAAAGTAGCGGCACTCAGCCGTTCTGCACTCTTTCTTCCTCTTCTGTGGGACCCTCGTGACGGCGCGCGGGTTTGTAGGATTTGCCGAAGCGCCAGGTGAAGGAGAGCGCGACGACGCGGCTGTCGCGTTTGATCTTGAAATATTCGGTCGCGTCGGGAAAGGAGGTGAGGCCTTCCATGGCGTTCGTATAGAAAATGTCGCGGAAGCTGAGCCTGATGGTGCCTTTTTTCTTTAGGACGGCTTTGCTGGCACCTATGGATGCCTGGCCGGTGGGATACAGCAATTCCTGGATATCGTTGCGTGCACGGGTGGTATAGAAGCCGGACAATTCGGCCGCATAGCCGTCCGCGAAGGTCAATTGATTGTTGATGTTAAGCGTCAGCTGGTCGATCTTCGATGAGTAATCGTTGCCATTGAAGCCGCGGAAATGTTTGTGATTAAAGAACGCGCCCAGCTGGAGGGCCCACCATCGGGCCGGTTTGATGTCGAGGTTTTCAGCGATGCCGACGTTGTCAACCGTCCCGACGTTGCCCTGGGTATAGAAGAGGATCGCGCCGGTGGCGTCGGACAGGAAGAGTTGGGAGAAATAATTGGAAAGCCGGCTGTAGGACAGGGTTGTCGTGAACCGTTCAGCATACTGGTGCGCGAGCTCGAAGTTCCAGCTGTATTGCGGCAGCAGATAAGGATTGCCTGTTTCGTAGGTGTATTTGTTGATGATGTAGAGAAAGGGATTGAGGGTTTGGAAGGGGGGGCGATCGAGTCTCCGTCCTATCGTCAGTGTCAGGTTCTGCAGCGAGTCGATGGTCCAGGAAAGGTAGCCGCCCGGGAAGAAGCTGCCATAGTCCCTGGAAAAGGACGAGTCTTTTTGCAGGCTGTTGCCGAACTGTTTTGCGGTGTACGCGGTCTGTTCGTACCGTACGCCCGCCTGATAGCCCAGGCGGCGAAATTTACCTTCGACAGAGCCATAGGCTGCGCGGATGTTTTCCTGGTACACGAAATGGTTGCTTCGCGTTTCGTCCACCGACCATTGCTGGTTTTCGAAATCCTGATACGTGGCGGCGTTGTCGGTGTGGCTGGAGGAAACCTTTAGGCCTGTCTGTAACGTCGTCGACTTGCCGAGCGAGGTGGTCGCGTCCAGTTTGGCGGAGTAAATGTCGATGGTCGTCGGGATCTCGCTTTTAAAAACCGAGTCATAGCCGCCGGTCTCCAGCGATTGGTTATCGAAATCCTGTTTGCCCAGCATGTGGTAATGCAGGTAGTCGAGGTCCATCCGCAGCACGGTACTTTTTGAGAGCGTTTGCCGGGCATTTAGGTTCACCGCGCCGTTGCGAAAGGTATTCAAGGGTATCGTCTTCGTGATCAGCGAAGAGTCGACATTCCCTGCCGGGTCGAGCCAATCGGCGTGGCCCGTGTTGCTGCCGCTGCGATGGATGTAGGTCCCGGTCAGCCCGAATCCCAGGGTGGTATTGACCGATGGCGCATAGTCGAGACCTGTCCTGACGGTATTGTTTACCACGTTTCCCTTGAAATAGGCGGGTTGCTGAAGGATGGCGGTGGCGTTGTTGTTTTGATCGTAGTATTTGCGGTAGGCATACAAATTGGTCAGGTAGTCGACCGCATTGATGCTGTAGTTGAGAAAAGAATTGACGCGTCCTTTTTTATAGTTCAGCACCAGGCTATTGGTGCTTTTGGGATATACGCCCTGCGCGAAGGAAGTCGTGATGCTGCCGTTGAGACCGGCGTTGTCGCTCTTTTTTGTCCGGATGTTGATGATGCCCGCGTTGCCGGTGGCGTCGTATCGCGCAGGCGGGTTGGGGATCAGCTCGATCCTGGCGACCTGGGCGGCGTTCATACTACTCAGCAGATTGTTCAGGTCATCACCGTTGAGGTAAGTCGGTTTGTCGTCGATCATGACCAGGACCCCCGGTTTGCCGTTCAGGCTGATGCCGCCGTTGCGGTCGACCGTGACGCCCGGCGAGCGTTCGAGCACTTCGAGGACGGTGGAGCCTGTATTGGCTGGAGAGGCTTCGACGTTGATGATAGTCCGGTCTTTTTTGTGTTGAACCGGGGGGGCATGACCGGTCACGGTCGCCTCCTGCAAAGTCGTTGTTTTGGGTTGGGGGCGCGTGGTGTCTTTGGCCGGGTCGGCGACCTGGCAGAAGGCTGCCGCAGGACATGCCAGCAATAAGAGGAACAGGTGAGCGATCTTCGTCATGGTCTGCCCAAAGATCAACTTCCTTCTTTGAATGCGGAAGCGGGACTGGAGGAGCGGCCAAATGCCGGGATATTTGCAATTATTCGATTAATCGGGTATCTTGAAACCGGCACGCTCAAACGCATTCGAATGGTCCTCGCAAACCTGGATAAAAAGAACCGGCTCGTCACGATGTTCCTCGACCATGTGGTCATGTGTATCATCCTGTGCGTAGTGGAGGCGCCGGCGATCATGGTCCATATTGTCAGATTGCAACACTCCCGGCCACCGTTCGAGTTGTTTGATTTCGGGGTCTACGATGTCTTCGCGTTCTCGTTGTATTTCTGCAAGGATGTCTTTTCGGGGAGGAGTGTCGCGAAGCGGATCCTGGGATTCCAGGTGGTCAACCACGCGACCGGTCTGCCGGCGGGGCCGGTGAGATGCCTGGTCAGGAACTTTACGCTGCTCTTATGGCCGGTAGAGGTGATCGTTTCGATGGTCAATGTCAACAGGAGGATGGGCGACCATCTTGCCGGTACACGGCTCGTGGTTTATGATCCAAAACCGGCGGCGCAAAACGAGCAAACGGATTGGAAGGGGGTGCTTGTCTGTATTCCGTTGGCAATGGCGTTCACGTATGTAATCTGGTTCTTGCCGGTGGACCTGCTCGTCCATCTGTTGCGGTGACCCGGTTACCGGTTAGCCAGGAGCCATCATCCTGCACCAGGGCGGAAGGACTATTCCGGCAAAGCGGGTCAAATAACGTTATGAAACGAGTACTGTTGGTCTTTTCGATCGTTTGTGCGGCGTGGCAGCCGCCCGACGGGCTTCGGCCCCCCGCCGGGCCGGGGTTCGGACCGGTCGTGTGGAAATACCGGACCGGCGGAAAGGTGTTTTCGTCGCCCCTCGTGTACCGGAGTTTGGTATTCGTCGGCGGCGATGACAAGACGTTGTATGCGCTGAGTGCGTCGACCGGAAGAGTCGTCTGGGAGTTTGCCGCGGAGGGCGCGATCGACGGATCGGTGGCCGCAATGGGGGATAATGTTTATTTCGGAAGCTACGATGGAAACGTGTATGCACTCGCTGCAAAGACCGGCCGGCTCCGGTGGATGTTCCGGACGCGCGGCGAAAAGCGGGTTGGGGGAAAGGGGCTTTGGACCATGAAACCGTTGGATGAATACATGGATGACCCATTCGACTTCTTTCTTTCCTCGCCGGCGACCGACCCTGGCAGCGGGCTGGTCTATATCGGGAGTGGTGACGGTAATCTGTATGCGCTGAAGGCTGCGGACGGAGCGTTGAAATGGCGTTTCCAGACGGGCGGTATTATCCATACGAGCCCGGTGCTCAACGGAAACACGGTATATATCGGCAGCTGGGACAGGAATCTTTATGCTGTGGACAGCCGGACGGGCAAACTGAAGTGGAAGTTCCAGACCCGGGCGGACAGCTCGTACCATTTGCTGGAGGGCATTCAGGCCTCTCCGCTGGTGTACGACGGTCGCGTCTATTTTGGCGCGAGGGATGGATTTTTTTACGCGCTGGCCGCGGAGACCGGACAGCCACAGTGGACCTACCCGGCGAATAATTCCTGGATCCTGACGACGGCAACGGCGGCGGACGGGATCGTATACACCGGCACGTCGGACACGTATTTGCTGCTTGCGCTGGACGCCAAAACAGGGCAGGAGAAGTTCCGGACAAAGGCAAACGGTTACGTTTATTCTTCCCCGGTACTTTACGGCAATACTGTTTACTTTGGCGATTTTTCGGGGCAGCTGCTGGCCGTCGACAAGCGTTCGGGCGCCATCGTCGATAAGTGGCAAACGCCCGGGAGAAAGGCCAATGGGCCGGAGCTGTTGAAAAACGATACGCTCGATTTCGGCTACGCCACGAAGGGGATGGACCTTGCGAACTACGCGACCACGGTGGAAGGGATGAAGCGGTTGTATACACTTGGCCCGATCGTAGGGAGGCCGGCGATCGCCAATGGGGTCGTCTACTTTGCATCGGCGGACGGATGGGTGTATGCATTGCGGCTGAAGGGCACGGCAAGAAACTGAGGGGTATGGGTTCATTCAAAAAATTTATCGTATGAGAAAAGGATTGTTTGCCGGCGCCACGGCGGCGCTGCTGATGGGATTGAGGGTGGCGGCGCAACCGATGGACTCGACGTATGCCGAACGGCTGGGATGGCCTAAGGGCGCGCGGGTATTGATCATTCATGTCGACGATGCCGGTATGAGCCTCGAATCCAACGAGGGCGCTATTACCGCGCTCACGCGGGGGGCGGCGACCTCCGTCAGTGTCATGATGCCGTGTCCCTGGGTTCCGGGTTTTGTCAAATGGCTGAAGGCGCATCCGGATATCGACGCCGGTCTGCATCTTACCCTCACGTCCGAATGGGCGGATTACAGGTGGGCGCCGCTGGCCGGTCGCGGGGCGGTGCCAGGGTTAACCGACTCGAGTGGTTGTCTTTGGGCGTCGGTGCCGCAGGTGGTGATGCACGCGAAGCCCGAGGAAGTGGCGACGGAGATCGAAGCGCAATTGCATCGTGCCCGGTCGATGGGTTTTGTGCCCACGCACCTGGATACGCATATGGGCACCGTTTATGCGACGCCGGCCTTCCTCCAGCAATATATCCAGGCAGGGATCAGGAATCATATTCCCGTCATGCTGCCGGGCGGCGCCGACCGTCTGATCCAGGAAGAAATGAAGGCGCCGGATGCGCTTGTCGGACAGCTGCGCTCGATTGGCAAAATGATCTGGGCGGCCGGTCTGCCCGTCCTCGACGATCTTCATAATTTCAGTTATGACTGGAAGGTGCCGGACAGCGTCGCGCACAGCGACCGCAGATTGCAACGGTACCGGGCGGCCGAATATATCGATGCGTTGCACGGGCTGCAACCCGGCGTTACGATGATGATCATGCATTGCTCGGATGCGGGCGAGCATTTCACGCACATCAGCGACAGCGGTCCGCTCCGCCGGGGCGACATGCTTGCCATGCTGGACCCCGCGTTCAGGAAGGCATTACGGGACGAGCACATCATCCTTACTACCTGGAGGGAACTGATGCAGCGGCGAAGCCGGTGAGGGGCCGGGGATCAAAACGACGGGTCGTCGGGCGACGGTCCGCAGACAGAGGGTAATCGCTCTTTCGTACATTTGGCGGTATCATGGTAGTTCAGCCTTTGCCAAAATCATTCAATCCCGACAACGAGATCACGCCGCGCGATCATAGGGATCATTACCTGTACGCGGAAGATGTCCGGGACGCGTATGAATGCGCGGAATTCCCGGCGGGCATCGGGTTATTGGCGGCGATGAAAGGAAGTTGCGACTATACTATAAATGGAATCCGACAGCAGGTGGACGGAGGAAGCGTTTTTTTTATCAACCGGGGCAGTCAGCTGGCGATCAGGCTGAAGCATTCCACGCCGGCGTTGTTGTTTTTTCGGCGGGGGTTTCCCGACCTCGTGCAGCACAGTCTGAATTATGGGACCGAGGTGTTACTGGATGAGCCTTTCGACAACCTTCCCTATGACTTTTCTTACCTGGAGCGGGTACACCTGGACCCGCGTCTGCATCAAACGATTGCCGCACTGATCGAACTGGGCGGAAGTTGTTCGTCCTTCTCTTCGCTGGAGGCCGATCTGCTGATCAGGCAACTGTTCGAGGACCTCCTGAAGGCGAACAGGGATGCTTACAAGCGTAGCCGGAACATACAGGCGGCCAAGGCCTCGACTCGGCTGGAGATCTTCCGGCGGGTGTCGCAAGCGAAGGACTGGATGGAGGCAAACTACAACACCCATATTACGCTCGAGGACATAGCCGGTCAGGCGGCCATGAACAGTCAGCATTTCCTGCGGATGTTCAGACAGGTGTACCAGATCACGCCGCACCAGTTCCTGATCGACCGAAAGCTCAAAACGGCCAGGCAAATGCTGGAGTCAACGGGTATGACCATCAATGAGATCTGCCAGGAGATAGGGTTGGAAAGCGTGTTTTCATTCAGCATACTGTTCAAGAGGCGGTTCGGAATGGCGCCCTCGCAGGCGAGGGGTGCAAAGTAGCCGGTTGGGAAAATTTATCCATTTTCGATAAACCCGTGGCGGGGTTCCCGCATTAGCTTTGTCTTATCAAACATCAAAAGAGAAGACAATGGCAAAATTAGCACCTATCGATTTCAGCCAGTTCAAACTGAGGGTCAATATCAAAGCGAGCATCGAAGACGCCTACAGGGCGTGGACGACGGCAGCGGGACTCAATTCCTGGTTCATTGGGAAAATGATCTTCACCGACGGGAACGGGGTTGTCCGGCCGGACGACGCTCCCGTGCAGGCGGGCGACGACTATACCTGCTCGTTTGCAACCACCCCTGAAAACGTGTTGATAAAAGGGAAGGTCCTGAAGGCGAACGGGAGGGACCTGTTCAGCCTCTCCTTCTCCAAGAACTGCCCGGTGACGATCTCGATCTACTCGGAGCATGGGGAGACGATCGTCGAACTG
Source organism: Puia sp. (assembly GCA_035545215.1). GTDB lineage: Bacteria > Bacteroidota > Bacteroidia > Chitinophagales > Chitinophagaceae > Puia. Next base: position 38,606 of record DASZYU010000328.1, on the reverse strand, counting down.
ATCGAGAGCAATGTGCCGAATGAGGAGGATGTCGTGGTCAGGCAATATGTCAGCGACTCGAAGGGCTGGATCTTTTATCTCGTCAATTTGAAATCGGTGCTGGAAGGGGGGCTCGATCTGCGCAACCGGAATGTCGAGATCAAGAACGTGATTACGCATTGAGGGGCGGGGCGATACGGCCGGAGACACCTATCAATTATTCAACAAACTCAATCTATCAAAATGAAACAGCAAGATTTTCAAGGCAGTTTTACTGCAAACGTTACGGCGGAGGAAGCGTTCGACGCGATCAACGATGTTCGCGGGTGGTGGGCGAAGAACTTCGAAGGCAGCAGCCACGGTCTGAATGACGTTTTCACGGTGACATTCGGGAAGACGTTTGTGACCTTCCAGGTGTCGGAATTCGTTCCCAACAAGCGGGTAGTATGGAAGGTGATCGATTGTTATCTGCATTGGATCAATGATAAAAAGGAGTGGAACGGCACCAGTGTCCGGTTCGACATCTCCAATGATGGGAAGCAAACGCGGGTCACGATGACGCATATCGGGCTGGTGCCGCAGGCGGAGTGTTACCAGGATTGCGAGAACGGCTGGAACGAGCATTTCGGCGAGAGCCTGCTCAGGCTATTGACGGATCATGCGGGTATGCCGGCATAGAGCGCGGTCGATCGAACCGGGGTCACTGTTGCGGCCTGTATCGAGGGAGGTTAGGTTTCAAAGGCGGCGGCGGGTCGCGTGGTACGGTATTTTGGACGGGGTATGGAAACGGCGGTCGTTGGTGAGATTTATATTATGCTTTTTTCTTATTTATATTTCCGCGACCGGTTACGGCCAGGTGACGCAGCCTGCCGATTCGCTTAGGTCGGATTCTTTGCGGGTCCGCAAGTTCAGGGAAACGGCGCCTCCAAGCGATACGCTGCATCAATATGATTTTGGCGATCTACTGAAGGCGGTGATCCACCCTAAGAAAAAGGGGACGGTCGTTCATTCGCGGTCGGGGATCACGGTAGTGCCGAATATATCCGCCAATCCCACGATCGGCGAGCAACTGGGGATCAAAGCGGTCGCGGGGAGGAGGTTGGGCAATGATCCGGCGACATTGATGTCGATCGGGGCGACATCGGCGTCCATCACCACGAAGGGCATCGTTTATTTTTATATCAATCACAACGTTTTCACCGCCGGCAACCGGTTTAACCTGCAGGGCAACCTGATCGCGGCGCGGACGGTAACGCCTGATTTTGGGTTAGGCATCGGTTCGAAATTCCATGGAGAAGATGGAGCGGACTCCGTCCTGGCGGATCCGACGCGGCACCCGTATGGCATCCGTTCTTATTACTACAATTTCAGGGAAAAAGTGTACAAGAATATCGCCAGGGATCTGTTTCTCGGAGCCGGGCTGACGTTCGAGATCCGGAGGCAGATCTCGCAGGCGGACACTGTCAGCAACGCCACTCCTTCCAGCGTTTACAATAACCGGCATGGGTTCCCGCAAACGCGTTATTCATCGAATGGATTTCTGTTCAATGTGGAATATATTACCCGGGATAATCCGAACCGTGCTTACAAGGGTTTTTATTCCGACATCGGTCTGCGCATCAACTCGGAATGGCTGGGGAGCACAAAGAACGCGGTGCAGGTGACGACGGATCTCCGGAAATATATTTCGTTGTCGCCGGTGAACCCCGAGACGGTGCTGGCCTTATGGAACTGGGGTTCGTACCTGGTAAGCGGCACGATACCGTACTGGGAGCTGCCGGGTACGGCCAGGGATGGGACGTTCCGAAGCGGCAGGGGATATACGGCGCAATATTTCAAGGGAACGCAATTCAACGATACGGAGGCGGAGCTACGCTTCCCGATATTGACGAATAAATTCATCAGTGGTGTCGTTTTCGGAAATCTGCAAACCGGGAATGACGAACAGGGTACGCGGATATTCGAGGTATTTCAGCCGGGGTATGGCGCGGGCCTGCGTGTGTTGTTCAACAAGGTGACGCGTACCAACCTGGCGTTGGACTATGCGTTCGGGAGATTTGGCAATAAAGGCTTCTTTTTGAATCTGAACGAGGCGTTTTAAAACGTTTTAAAAAGAGGATCGTACCGGCCGGTGTATCGTTCCCGGAGCACCGGAATGCCGAAATGTATTGTGCCCGTACCCGACAAAACAATACTTGTTTCAGACTATTCACCTTTTCTTTTCGCGACAGCCGATAATTTTATGGCATAGTTTTCGTTTCTTTAAATCGAGGCCATATGGTTAAACCGTGATATGGCGAGTCGCTGTCCGTGTCAAACATGCTGATCCGTTCCTATACTAACGCGTCCACGGGCAACGGTACCTATCCGACGGGAAAACGTCAAACAAGCTGATCAAATGATATAATTATTTGATCCGTCTCCCGAAAAAAACCTATAGCGCAACCCTGTAAGCCGGGCTGTAGCAGCCGAATTCAGACCTCCGGGCAGATTGCCCGGAGGTTTTTTTTGTCCGTGGGGTGCGGCGCGGGGGAGGGTGCGGAGGTGCGGGGGCGCGTCGGGGATTGTGCGGAGGCGCGGGGGGAGGGAATTGTGAGGAGGCGCGGGGGCTAACCTTTATGGCAGGACATTTGAGTTTAGGAAGATTAAAACAATCAAACATGAAAAACACGTTATTGGCCATCCTGTTGTTGGCAACAGGGGAGTTTGCGCTTGCGCAAGGCCGGCATCAGGCGCCACCCACGCGGGTGAGGCAATCCTTTCAAAGAGACTTTCCCGGCGCCAGTGATACCCGTTGGAGCCAGAGCGGCAATCAGTGGCATGCGAATTTCACGGACCGCAGCCCCGAGGATCGCGGAGAGATGGTAGCATATTATGACGGGAATGGCCGTCACATCGATTCACATATCCCCTATGCCCAACAGGATGTCCCCCAGCCGGTGTATAGCAGCGCCCGGAAAAGGTATCATGACGATCGTATGGAGTTCACCAGGGTCGAGCATCCTACGCGCGGGGACTATTTCGAGGTTCGGGCTCGTGTCCATGGCAAAATCAGGACTTCGTATTACGACGAGAACGGTCATGAGCGGCACTATTACAACCGGCACTAAGTGAGCCGGCCGGCGTCAGCGAACGCGGGGTGCATGGCTCGCGGCATGTTGGGTTTCGGCCTGGCGCGCGGCCAGCAAATAGACGAGGGATGCGGTGCCGTCCATCGTGGGCTCGTTGGTGCTGTAGTCGCCATAGTCGTCGTGGTAAACCGCGAGACTGCTTTGAAATGCCGCATAAGCGTCCTCGTGGGAGAGCCGGATACCGATGAGGTGGCTGTAGATACTGGTATACACCGGTCCGTCTACCAGGCCACCGTCGATGGGATAGTGACCGATATGGGTAAATGCGGAATGGGGGTCTTTTGGCGTGTCGCCGCTTGCCGGCAGACCGTATACCATGCTTTTCCCCCAGGGATTGCATCCGAAGAGCCAATCGAAACAGGCCTGTTCCAATGGCAGATAGGTGTCGTCACCGGTGAGTTTCCTGTACCAGAAGCATTGGATCGCAAAGCTGACGGTGAGGTTGTTGCTGCACCAAATAAAAGGGATGCCGCGATAGAATGCGTTTGCGCCGGCCTTTTGCCAAACCCGTTGGATGCCCAGCCGGTAGTCCGCGACTATCTTCCCGCGTTGCCTGCCGCGCAGTTGTTTTGCCAGCTCGTAGTGTCCCAGGTTGATAAACGGGTACCATTGGTAATGGTTGGCCGTGTCCCTGCCCAGCCAGGGCGTGACGGGTTCGAGGCTTGCGTACCGGTCGGCGCGGAGGGTGTCGCCAAGCGCAGCGGCGGCCAGTTCCATGTCGTCGGTCCAATTGTCTTCGGCATATATGTAAGGCGAAAGTACGGAGGCAGTCTGGCAGACACCTGGTTTATCGAGACCGAGCCGGAACGCGGTGAGCGAATTTTCGTGAAGCCGCCTGGCATATCCGGAATCGAACCGGGCGAAGAGCCGCGCGCCGAGCGCGAACGCGGCGGCAAATTTTCCTGCAGTGGATGCCACGCCTGTCGTATTGTTCATGTATTTGCCGCGCACTTGCGGCTGACCCGAGCAGAAATAAACGGGCCGTTCGAGCCCGCGACCGTAGTAATTCGTGTCTTCTTTTGGAATCCGCATACCGCGATGATCGCGGTCGTCGCCGATTTGGTTGAATAGCCAGTCGGGCCGGGGATGCATCTTCAGCATCCAGTCGAGGCCCCATTTCGCCTCATCGAGAACATCGGGTATATGGTCTGACCCTTCGAGACCGCTGGATAGGCGGGTGTCGCCAAAGACGCCGGGGAAGTCGCGCCACGCAGCCAGCAAATGGTAGGTAGCGTTCGCGGAGGTCGCGGAATATTGCAGGTAATCGCTGGCATCGTGCCAGCCGCCGACCACATCGATATGCGTGCTGTCGGGGACCGGCGCATAGAGCGTATAGCCATCGTGTGTGTGACAGGAGTCCTTCAGGAAGGGATTGAAGCCGCTGCGCTGCTGGCGCAGATAGCGAAGACAGAAATCCGCCGCGCCGTCATAGACGTGTTTGCCGATGGGAAAGACCGGAGAGGTCACCGGCCCCGCTTTAAGGAAGTAAGAGCCCGGCGTTTTGTATGTCGAAAAGTCGAGGCGGCGCGTGTCGGCGAAGGGGCCATAGGCGCCGAATGAGCGGCTTGCATGGCCTGTGAAAACAATCCTGCCCGTGGCGGAGTCGATGAGTTCGAAGGTGCGGGTCGTGATGGGCGATTTGCTCGCGAGAACGGCGACTTTAATGCTCGAAGGGGAGTAGCCGAGTTGGTCGATGCGGATCCACGCCACCGGCTGCCGGCCATACGTGCAACCTAGCGCCAGGAAGAAGAGGGAAACAAGAATCGATCGTTTCATGATGAGCTGAATGATCGGAAAATTACGATGTTTTTGAAAACGAAACCCGAGCCGGATATAAAGCGGTAAATCGATGATGTTAAACAACATCGGGAGAAGTGACCTGAGGCGGCGCGGTGCCGTTAGGATCGCCGAATGATGCGGTCGTAGAAGCCGCCGAAATTGTTTTGACGGACGCCTTCTTCGCGGAAGAATTTGCCGGGGAAACCCAGGTCGATGGCGCTGGCTTTGTCCAGTTGCTGAAGGTCGGATTCCGGAAGGGTCAGGTCGATGGCCCGGAGGTTTTCCTGCAACTGATCGATACGGGTGGCGCCGACTATTGGGATACAATCGAAGCCCTGCTGGCGCGTCCATTGCAAGGCCACGTGGCTGGGTTCTACGCCGAGCTTTTCAGCGATGGCCATCACCTCTTTTGTAATACGGGTGCTGTTCTCATCCCGCCGATTGCTCTCCGGTTTGACGCGACCCTGTCCGCCGCGCAGATATTTGCCTGTGAGGGCGCCGCCGGCCAGCGGGGCCCACGGTGTGACGGTCATGCCAAAATGCCGGGCCATCGGTATCAGTTCGCGTTCGGGTGTGCGCTGGAGCAGACTGTATTCGATCTGTAGCGCGATGAACGGGCTCCAGCCTTTGAGTTCGGCGAGCGTGTTGCCTTTGCTGACGACCCAGGCCGGCGTGTCGCTGATCGCGGCGTAGTTGACCTTGCCCTGGCGGATCAGATCATCGATGCCTCTCAGCACTTCGTCGATAGGGGTGAGATCGTCCCAGATATGCAGATACAACAGGTCGATGAAACCCGTTTGCAACCTGCGGAGGCTATTCTCGACGCTGCGCATCATGTTCTTCCGGTTGTTGCCGCTGGCGTTGGGGTTGGTGGTATTGTCCTTCAGCGAGTATTTGGTTGCGATGACGAAAAAATCGCGGTCGCGCGGGTTGATGAACTCGCCGATGATCTTTTCGCTGGTGCCCGTCTTGTATATATTGGCGGTGTCGAGGAAATTACCGCCGGCGTTGGCGAACGCCTCCATGATGCCAAAACTGGCGGTCTTGTCGGCGCCCCATCCGGCCTCGGTGCCAAAGCCCATGGTGCCGAGACAGAGTTCAGATACTTTCAGACCGCTGCGGCCGAGGAGTTTGTATTTCATCAATCGGGAAAATGGTGAGCGACAAAGTTAACCATTAAAGCCAAATGATGTCCACCATCACGGGTGAATGGATTTTCTGTCTTACCTTGGGCGCGAAAATCCCGGAATATGCAAAAAAAGGCCCTGGTATGCTTACTCTTCTGGCTCGCGACGGGCGCCCTGCTCGCTCAAAAACATGATACTTACCGGACCCCGTACGATGACGGTACCCTGGAACCAAAAGGACCGTTCACGCTGATGCCTTTCAACCGGCTCGTACAATCGGCGGGAAAGGTGATCAGCTTTGGCGATCCGCGACTGGAGAACCATGCGTTGGATTTTGCGGTCCTGCCGGATAACAAATATATCGTCGTCGAGGACCGCTACGGTATCGCGGTGGTGGACATGGCCAGCCAGCAGATCGTTCACCGCTGGAACATGCACGATGGTTCGGATACGCGGAGCCTGATGAGCACCTATTCGGGAATCAAGGCATTTGATTACGACGGCCGCACTTATATCGTCTGGGGCGCGGGCAATACGCGTCAGTCGGCGCTGATGATCGCCGAATGGGATACCTCGGGAATCAAGAAGGTATCGGCGATGCCCATGAATGCAATAGCACCTGCCGCAACGGCGCTGCCAAACGATATCGCCGTGGAATTCGAAGCGGGAGCGCCCTACCTGTATATTGTCCTGAACGGGAATGATCAACTGGTGAAGATGCGATTCGCGGACCGGCAGGTCGTTTGGGCCGTGCCAACCGGCGTAGCGCCTTATGGTCTGCGTGTTATCGGAGGCAAGGCCTATGTCACCAACTGGGCCGGACCGGTGGTCACAGACAGCAGCCTGGAACATGCGGGGACACCCTGGGGGAGCGCTTACACGGATCCGGCTACGGGCGCCACGGCGAGAGGGAGCCTGTCGATCATCGATGCAGACAATGGCCGGCGGTTGGGGGAACTACCGCTCGGTCTTCACCCGAATGCGATCGTCCAGAGCCCGGACAGTCTGTACCTGTATATCTGTAACGGCAACAGCGACAATGTCAGCGTGGTCGACGTCCGCAGGGGCGCGGTGATCGATTCCATACCCGTAGGGCTTTTCTCGGGCAATGTCACTTACTATGGAAGCAGTCCGAACGCGCTGGTTACCGACGAAAGCGGTAGCAGGCTCTATGTCACCAACGGTTTTGACAATGCGGTGTGCGTGGTCAGGCTGGGTAGCGCCGATGCGACGCGGGGAACCGGTCGCAGTGAAGTGGAGGGATATATTCCAACGGAAGCCTACCCGGGTGGGATCGCGTTGGTGAACAATACGCTGTACGTGGCCAATATCGAGGCGAAAGGCTCGCGGGTCCTGGCGCCGGCCAATGGGGCGAGAGAAGGAAGGTCGGCCAGCGGTGGGCAAACGGAGCGCGCCTATACCATTCACCAGGATCTGGCGTCGATCAGCATTATCCCTGTGCCGTCGAAGAAGGAGTTGAAAAAATATTCCGACGCTGTCCGCGACCAAAGCCTCGTATTCCGGCTGGCGCTGACCAATCGCAGTCCCCGCCGGCATGTGGCGCCACGGCCCCTTCCCGAACGGATCGGCGAGCCCTCGGTGTTCAAACACGTTGTCTATATCATCAAAGAGAACAAGACCTACGACCAGGTGTATGGCGATGTACCGGAGGGCCGGGGTATGCCGGAATTGTGTGTCTATGGCGATAGCGTAACGCCGAATCAGCACCGGCTGGTGCATGATTTCTCGCTGCTGGATAACTACTATGCGTCGGGCAAATGTTCGGCGGAGGGGCATCAATGGGCGGATGCCGCGATGACATCGGACTATATCGAAAAGATGGTGCGCGCCTGGTTCAGGAGTTATCCGCACCGCCAGGATGACGCTTTGGTATACAACCGGAACGGGTTCATCTGGAACAACGCGCTCGATCATGGGAAGAAGGTTCGGGTTTATGGTGAAGCCTGTACGACGAAATACGCGCATTCGCTGAAATGGGAGGATATCTATAAGGGGTGGCAGGAGCACCGCGACCAGGGCTTCACGAATACCACTACCATCGGGCGGTTGCGGCCGATCATTTCGCCGCACTATCCGGATTGCGAAAACCTGATCTTTACCGATCAATTGCGGGCGGACATTTTTATCCACGATTGGCAGCGGGCGGAACAAGAACCCGGTGACAGCCTCCCGGATCTGATGGTGTTGTCGTTACCGGACGACCATACCGCGGGCATCTCGCCGAATATGCCCATGCCCCAGGCGATGGTGGCAGACAACGATCTGGCCGTCGGGCGGATCATCGAAGCGATCACGCACAGCCGATTCTGGGACAGCACGGTGGTGTTTATCACCGAAGACGACTCGCAGTCGGGATGGGATCACGTCTCGGCTTACCGGACGACCGGCCTGGTGATCAGTCCTTATTCCGTGGTGGGTCACGCGATCCATACGAATTACAATCAAACGGGGATGGTGCGGACGATCGAGCAGATCCTGGGAATACCGCCCATGAATGTGATGGATGCGACCGCCTTACCTTTGTTCGATTGTTTCTCGGACGCGAAATCCTCTTATACGTTCACACATTTGTCGAACGTGGTGCCGCTCGACCGGATGAACAAGCCTATGGCTGCGCTGAAAGGCAAGGCTGCGACTTATGCGCGCGCATCCGCCGATGAGGCGTTCAAGGATGTGGATGGAGGCAACGACGAATTGATGAACAGGATCCTGTGGTTCGCGGCGAAAGGGGAGCAGCCCTATCCGAACTTCGGCGCAGCGGCGTCAAAATAGGGGCCCGTTATTGCGGGCGCCCGATCATCTATATGGGTCAGTATTTCGCGGGCTGACCGGGTTTGGGCATGGATTCGCGAATGAATTTCCTAAGGTTCTCGTTGGCTTCGGCCAGATCGGGTTTGCGGAGATAGAGCATGTGTCCGCTGCGATAGCCTTCCCAGTGCAGCCGGTCTTTCAGTTTGCCGCTGGGGTCGAGTTGCCAGAGGCTGTATTCGGCGTTGAAGAAATCGCAAGCGCCGTCGTAGTAGCCGGACTGGATGAGCAGGTGCAGATTGGGATTCATGGCGATCGCCTGGCGTAGATTTTCGCCGACATGGTTGTTTTGGTTATCCCAGGGGAAAGTCGGGCCGAACATGAGATACCGGAGGTCCGTCTTATAATGCAAATCTTCGCGGAGATAGATGTTGATGGCTGGCGTGAATTCATGAAGCCAGGATGTCAGCTCGGCGTTGTAGTCGGGCCGGTCGCCGGCATCTTCGCGGTCAATGCCTCTATAACGCGAGTCGAGCCTTCCGACGGTAAAACCCTTGTCTCTTAATAGCTCTTTCCAAAAGAACTGGGTAGGGATCTCGAGGTTGTTTTCGAGGACGGCCTTTTGGGACAACCCGGTATAACGCGAGAGTTTGGCTGCCAGCGATTGGCGTTTGGCGTCTTCGAGAAACCCGCCTTTGGCGAGTGCGGGGATGAGTTCGTTGATGGTAAAGTCTTCGACTTCGGGAAGATAGGCCGTGAGGTCTTTGCTTTGCAGCTCGGGCGCGAGCGCCTTGTGGTACCAGGCCGTAGCGGCGTAGTACGGGACGAGCAGCGACATCCTGACATAATCGCTGCGGACGATGCCGAGGTCGGTGGGTGAAACGAGGATCACGCCGTCGAGATACATCCATTCGGTGTTCTGCAGTTCGAGGGCAAGACCCGAAACGCGGGTCGTGCCGTAGCTCTCCCCGATGAGGAATTTGGGCGATGCCCAGCGGTTCTTGCGGGATACGAAGGTGGAGATCCACTCTCCGAGGTATTTGATGTCCTCATTGACCCCATAAAATTTGCTGGCCGGAATGTCTTTGCTTACCGGGCGCGAGAAACCGGTATTGACCGGGTCGATATAGACGATGTCCGCGATGTCGAGGATGGATTGCGGATTTTCGGTGATGCCGTAGGGCTCGACCGGATAGCCTTCATCATCGAGCTTCAGGCGCCGGGGGCCGGTGTAACCGATCTCCATCCATACGGAGGGGGTGCCGGGTCCGCCGTTGAAGGAAATGACGAGCGGACGCGCGTCACGGTCTTTTACGTCGGTACGTTCGTAGTAGGTGTAGAAAACGCCTGCAATGGGTTTTCCGTCATCGTCCCACACGGGGATAGTGCCTGCGGTTGCCGTATATGGGACGCGCTGGCCTTTGATGGTCACTTCGGCCGATGTGGTGACCGAGGAGTCGATGTTCAGCGTGCGGCTGCCGGGGGCGGGGCGCTCGGGGCGTTCGGGGCGTTCGGTCTTTGCGGAAGGGGGCGCCGGAGCTTCGCCCGATCGTTCGGTGGATCGTGACTGGGGCGTTGTGCCGGAAGCGGACCGATTTTGGGCCAGGCTGCTGCCCGCGAGACCAAGACAGATGACGATGGAAAGTGTAGTGCGATACATGCAGGTAGTTTGAGTGTGTAGTATCGAATATAGGAAGATTTCGGGAATCCGTGCCGGGAGGCGTGAGGGGGGGTGGGGTCTGTGTTTCTTTTTGCATCAGATTTTACATGGCAAAATTAACATTCTAATAATCAATCCTTTAATTTTAGCGTGTAAAAACGTGATGCGGCGGCATGCGCGCTGGCGGCCGCGCGGGTAATCCATGGACAGCCTGATCATATACAATGGACGCGTGCTGACCCCGGCCGGCGTCATTCGTAACGGCACGGTAGTCGTCGAGCAGGGAAAGATCGTGCGGGTGGCAGGTGGCGACGCTCAACCCACGGGCGGCGGCGTGCGGGCCGAGGGAGACACGGTGGAGATCGATGCGGGCGGAAGGTACCTAGCGCCGGGCTTTATCGACATTCATGTTCACGGCGGCGGCGGGCACGATTTCATGGACGCGACGGTGGAAGCGTTTTTGGGCGCGGCGGAAACGCACGCCCGGTATGGCACTACTTCGATGCTGCCTACCACGCTCACCTGCAGCAAGGAAACGCTTTTCGAAATCATCGATGTCTATGAGGAAGCGCGCCGTCGAAATGTGGCCGGAGCGCAATTCCTCGGTCTGCACCTGGAGGGCCCATACCTGGCCATGTGCCAGCGTGGAGCGCAGGACGCCCGGTATATACGCAATCCGGATCCGGAGGAATACCTGGAGATATTGGCTCGTTCGGCGCATATCAAGCGATGGAGTGCAGCGCCAGAGCTGAAAGGTGCGCTGGAATTTGCGCGCGAGCTGCGATCGAGGGGAGTCGTCGTGGCGCTGGCGCACACGGATGCCTTGTATGCGGAGGCGCTCGCGGGCTTTCGGGAAGGTTTCACGCTGGCCACGCATTTCTATTCTTGCATGAACGGGGTAACGCGACGCGGCATTCACCGGTATGCCGGAGCGGTGGAATTTGCCTATTTGACCGAAGGGATGGACGTGGAAGTGATTGCAGATGGCGTCCATTTGCCCGAGGAGCTTTTGCGGCTCGTCTACCAGACGAAAGGAGCCGGGCATACCGCCCTGATCACGGATGCCATGCGGGCCGCGGGGATGCCGGAAGGCGAAAGTATCCTTGGTTCGGTGCGCGACGGGCAACCTGTCATCGTGGAGGATGGTGTAGCCAAGCTGCCCGATCGAAGCGCTTTTGCGGGTAGTGTGGCGACCGCGGACCGGCTGGTACGCGTCATGGTAAAGTCGGGCGTCCCGTTGGTCGACGCGGTCCGGATGGCCACCGCGACACCTGCGAGGATCGTCGGGGCGGGGGACCGGAAAGGTGCGCTGGATGCCGGAATGGATGCGGACATTGTATTGTTCGATGACCAAATCGAGATCGGCATGACGATCATCGGCGGGAGGGTCGTTTATGAGAAGTCGTAAGGCAGACCGGCTGAAGGTCGTTGTCTATGAGACCCGCGTGGCGATGGGCCGGGCCGCAGCGGAGGCGGTGGCTGAAAGGGTCAACGCGTTGTTGAGTCAGCAGGAAACCGTCAACATGGTATTTGCCGCCGCGCCGTCGCAAAATGAGTTTTTGGCCGAGCTGGCAGAGCAGCAAATCGACTGGCGCCGCGTGAATGCGTTCCATATGGATGAATATGTGGGTCTGGGCCGCGATGCCGCGCAGGGGTTCGGTAATTTTCTAAACGAGCGGTTGTTTTCGCGGGTGCCGTTGCGTGCGGTGCACTACCTGGATGGTAAAGCGAAGGACGTTGCGGCGGAATGCGCCCGATATGCCGGTCTGCTGGAAGATTGCCCGACCGATATAGTCGCGTTGGGTATCGGTGAAAATACACACCTGGCATTCAATGATCCGCATGTGGCGAATTTTGACGACCCTTTGTCTGTAAAGGTCGTCGATCTCGATGCCGATTGCAGGAGGCAGCAGGTGAATGACGGATGTTTTGCAACGATCGAAGAGGTGCCTACGCATGCGCTGACACTGACCGTACCTGCCTTATTTCGCGCGCACTTCGTGTTTGGGATCGTCCCGGGCGCCCGGAAGGCGGATGCGGTGAGGCATACCTTGTATGACGAGATCGATGCTCGTCATCCTTCGACCATACTGAGGAGACATCCCAATGCCGTATTGTTTTTGGATGGTGAGAGCAGCGCGAAGATGGAAAAAGGTTAGAAACTGCCGATATGAAAAAATCCCTTCCCCGGGTCCTGCCGGCGCTGCAGTTGAGAGGCGCGGGTCGGTTGCCGACATGGCGGGAAGCCAGGTATCGCCGATGCGGGTGCGGGTCCACCAGAGGCGATGCGGATTACCGGGCGGTGCAAATTTGTAGCGGTAGAGCACTGCGCGGATATAACGGGGTGGTTTGCCGGGGAACGGGTTGGCGGCGAAAAGACTCAGCGCGTCGCGGTCGTTGTGCAGCAGCCTGGAGATCAGCCTCAGGGTCCAGGGATACTCGTCGGGTGTCGACATGGAGGCAAACCACATTTGCCAGTCGAACCGCAGATGATATGGGGCTACCTGCGGAGGCCGTTTGTCGAGAGCGACGGGCAGGCCTTTATACGGATATTCTTTCCAATTCGCGTGGTCATCGGCCACTGAATCCGATGTGCCTTCGAAAACGATGTTCAGTCTTTCGGTGCCTACGGATCCGAAGGCGCCATAGGTATTCACGAGACCCAGCGGGTCGTAGGAGGTGTTCATGATCTGATTTGGCGAAAGCATATTGAAAACCGGCTGAATGCTGAGGAGGCCAACGATCACGGTGACGATCCAGGCGGTGATATTCATTGGACGGGAGGGCGCTGCGTTTGCTTCGGCGGCGCCAGCCTTTTGTACGAGCCGGCGTGGGAGCAGGCGTTTCCAAAAGTCGTCGTCGAAACAGGCCAGGGCCGGAATAATGGTCAGCCAGTTGAGAAAGGAGAGATTGCCACTAAGGATCAGGATCAGCTGGAGCAGGACCATGATCACGCCGGCGATGTGCCGCGCGATACGGGGCCAGAAAACGAAAAAGGGCGCGACCAGTTCGGCCAGCCAGTTGAACCAGACCCCCTGTCGCAAGACGAAGCGCGGCAAAAAATGGAACCAGCGGCTCAGCGGCCCCGGCATCGGCTGCGTTTCAAAATGATAGTACAGCGCCGTCGAATTGCGCCAGATGACGTCGCCGCGTATCTTGATCAGGCCCGCTCCCAGCATGATACGGAAGATGAGCCATCGGAACAGGACGATGATGAGGAAGGGCGCCGCGCGTTTCGGGAACGGCCTTGGGTCTACCAGGGGGCACAGGAAGATCGCCAGGAATCCCGTCTCCAGCAATTGGATCTCCCAGCCGTAGCCATACCATTCCTGGCCGGCGTTGACAAAGGACATGTACAGCAGCCACAGGATCGTCAGAAGGATCGAATTGGCGTAACCGGCTACCACCATGCATGAAAGGATGAAGCCGAGCCAGGCGACCGTAAGAAGTGCGGAGTCGGAATGGCCGAACCAAAATACGGATGGCAGTCTGAGGAAGCCGGCGCCGGTGGAACCCAGTGCGTCGTGTACCCGATGCAGGTAGATGCCGACAGGCGTCAGGCCATTCGACCCGATCAGCGGAATGACCTGTTGGATCGCTACCAGAAAGGCCACGGCATACACAACGCCCAGCAGGCGAAGGATGAGCCATCTGGTGAGCCAGTAAGACCGGGGAGACATACGGGATGAAATTAGCAATTTTTGAGCCATCGGAGGGGCCGGGGCTTTATGGCAGTGTGGGGTGCTCCAACGTCTTCAGGTGGTCGGAAAGACGGAGGCTGAGGGCGGTAATGGTGAGCGTTGGGTTTGGGGCCGCGGCCGTCGGGAACACGCTTGCGCCGGCAACATAGAGGTTATCGATGCCATGCATCTTATTATGCGCGTCCACGACGCCGGTGGACGGGTGGTCGCTCATGCGCGTGGTGCCCATGTGGTGCCAGCCGCCGCTGGTGAAATCGGGCCAGGAGTCGTCGTTCGGGTCCTGGAGGTGTTCCATCAGTTGCAGACGGCCGATCCCTGCCGCGCCCACCTGTTGACCGATGAGCTCGTAGATCATTCGCGTGCTGTGTTTTTCCAATGGGGTAAGCTGCCAGTGGAGCATGGCGCGAGGCATTCCGAGGGCATCCCGTTGGGAATCGAGGGTCACGCGCGAATCGGGATTGGGCGCTTGTTCAATGCGCGTGGACAGCATCCAGGTGTTGGCGCCGCCGGTGGTGGGTACTCCGGCGTTTCGGCGGGCGGCGATCGAGGAGTTGTGAAAGGTGTTGAGGCTTTTGCGGGGATCCTGGTCGCTCCAGGTTTCGATCGAGGCTCTCGCATTTCTGGCGATGGCCAGGGGCATGAACGAGGCGGTGCCGTTGAGGATGCGGTGTTTTCGCTGCATCGCGCCGGTAATGGCAAGCTCGCATCTCATTTTGGTAATGCCCGGCTGGATATCGTAGAGTTTCAGCGGGGCGGGCGCGGGAAGATGCAGCCACGCGGATTTGATCTGCATATGCTCCATGAAAAACCGGCCGACGAGGTCGTGGTCATTCCCGAGGCCTTTTGGCGCCTGTTTGTTACAGGACAGCAGGATACGGGCGTTTTGAATGGTGTTGCAGGCGAGCACAAAGCGACGTGCCTTTACCGTGTGGTGTTTGCCTTGCAAATTTTTTACTGTCAGGGTTTGGATGGCGGTGACCGTCTCGTTGGCCGTGATGTCAACGAGGTTGGCGTAAGTATACAGATGGATGTTCTTCGACTTCTTTATCGTGCCGGCATATTTGCCGTTCAGCCTTGTGGGCGGGCTGAATTGCCACACTTTATTCCAGACGGCTGGATTGTCGGGTAGCAGGGAGCGCAGGGCCGGGTCGCGTTGTTGCCACCAGGTGCAGTCGTACTTGTAGGGGCCGAGGTCGAGGATAGGCTGGGCCCTTGCATAAAAGGGATCGAGGTCCTCCCGTTTGATCGGCCAGCCGCTATGCGGAATCCAATCTCTTTTTTCGAAGTCGATGGGATCGAAAGGGGAGCAATAGCCCGACCAGTGGTTGCTGGTGCCGCCGAAGTAGTGAAGGCGCGTCGATTTCAGCGGATAGTATTTTTGCCCGGTGGTTTGACCCGCGTAAAGATCCTGTATCCTGTCGTCATAATCGAAGCCGCCTCCTTCCAGCAGAATGACCTTGCATGGAGTGTTGTTCCATTCAAGAGCGATGCTGAGCCCTGCCGGCCCCGTACCGATGATACACAGATCGCCTTCTATCAGCGTATTGTCGGGTAGTTGTCGGGCATCTATGTGCATGTTTGGGTCTATTGCAGGCTAATGGAGTAGAGGGCGCATTGGCGCGCTTCGGTCCGGGAGAGCACCCAGCCCTTTACAGTGACGATATTGTCGGTCGCAAAATCGCTGCGTACGCGGGCGTCCACCAAACGGGCAAGACGGTGGTCATCCTGTGCAGCCGGCATGTCTTTGAGCAGCAGTCCGATCAGGCGGTTCCGATGCGATTCTTCGGGATTTGCAGTGCGATAGGCTGCGCCAATCTCACCGATCGTTTTCGCATCGCAGACCTGCCCGAGGAACAGGGGCCGGCTGAGGGCGTCGACGGTGGCGTCGCTGTATTGGCGGCAACCTGCGTTCGGAATAACGATGGCGGCAGCACCTGCAACGGTCAGGAAGATGAATTCTTTTCGTTTCATACGGAAAAGCCGGCAATCAGCAATTTAAACACAATTGTCGAGACCGCGAAGCGATGATCAATCCGATCGAGCAGGAAATGTGAGCCGTTGTTCGAGACGCGAACCCGAACCGGGGTCGTGCGAAGCAAGAATGTAGAAAATAGCGACGGCTCCCACCTGTTGGAGGAGCCGCCCGGACTAATCAAATCCCATAACCATTAAACCTTATCCTATTTGAAATCGAAAATAGAGTTTTCCGATCCAGAAATTGTAGATAAAAGTCGACAGCTTAAACATTTCAAAATCAGTGTATCCTGAAGAAATCAAGCGATTTTTTCCGAAAATCCTGATCCTGATCAAGACGTTCGCTGGTTAGAAGATGTGGTCCGTGCGTATTTGGTACATGACTCCTGTAATCCTACTGGCTGACGATCATAGATTCTTTCGAAGGGGCTTCGGGAGATCCTGCATTATGTGCTGAAGGGCGTCGGCAGCAATGAGATCGCGGATGCGCTGAACATCAAGCAAAATACGGTGAGCACGCTGAAAAGCAGGATCCTCGATAAAACGGGGACGAACAACCTCAAAGAATTGCTGGATCTCGCGATGAGCTACCATGTTTCCTGGACGGGGCTGCGGTGCGCGGGTGGGGCTTAACCGAGGATGGCAGCTTTTTGCCGGTTGAATTCATCGTCGGTCAGCACGCCTTCGTCATGCAGCTGTTTGAGCTTGCGCAGCTGATCGAACTTGTCGGGCGTCTGGGACGAGCCGGTATTCGGCCGGATAGTAGGGTTGGTCTGCTGTCCGGCATAGCCGGGGTTGTAAGGCGGCGGCGGGTTGTTGACGATGACGGTTGGGCGTCCATCCGAAGAGAGCGCCCAGATCAGCGAGCCGACCCAGCCGATCACGGTCCAGCCGAGCAAAAAGTTGAGCGCAAATACGCCACCGGCATTGCTCTTGCCGCGCATGAAGGCGACGATGGTAGGTAGAAAATAGGGGATCAGCAGGAAGGCCATGACGATCCAACCGAAAACACCCGGAAAAAAAGGGAAGAGGATGTGATGATGGAAAAACATGTAATAAAAATACAAAAAATTACCAGGTTGCACAAGCGGGGGCCGGTGGGAGCCGGCCGGGGGGCGGCGAGCGGGCCGGGGGCTCGGTAAGCGAAGGGTTATCCGCGGCGGATGGCAAAGTCGGGGAAGGCGATTTCGGGCATGGATTCAATGACGATATCGGTGACCGCAGCACCCGCGGGACCCTGGCGGCACCAGTCGGTGAATTGTTGGAGGGCGTCCTGCGGGCCGGTGACAAAGGCCTCGACGTGACCTTGCATCGTATTTTTTATCCAACCGGTGACGGACAGCCCGAGCGCCACATCCCGGGCGCTTGCACGGTAGTACACCCCCTGAACTTTTCCTTTTATGATGAGATGAACGGATGGCATCGGCGCCGGATATTTGGCAAGGTACGATATGAAATGAAAACGAGCCGGACGGAGTCCGGCTCGTGGTTTTTTTGATTTGATGTTATACGCTTCTTCTACCACCGATGAACGATAACAGGAAGAGCACGATGAAAATAAAGAAGAGGACCTTGGCAATGCCTGCCGCCCCTGCCGCGATGCCGAAGAATCCGAAGACCCCTGCGATGATCGCGATGATCAGAAAAATTACAGTCCAGCGTAACATAATCTACAATTTTCATGGTGAATAATGGACATAAATGCTAATCCTGTGCCATCGGCCAATCGTTTTGTATCCCATTGATTATTAATGTTCTAATTTTTCGTGTCCAGCATCACGGGCGCGGAGCCCTTTCCCATGATGATCACCTTGGTATTGGCGGACCGGGCGATCTCGAGCTGGGCCTTTATGCTTTCATACTGCAGCTGGCGGTCGGTCAGGCTCTCGCTGATGATACGCTGATAGTCGGCGATGCCCTGCGCCTCGATACGTTTGCGTTGCGCCTCCTGTTGTTCTTTCTGCAGGACATATTGCATTTTCTGGGCATCCTGTTCGGCGGTCATTTTTTGTTCGATGCTGGTTTTTACCGCTTGCGGCAGGGAGATATTGCGAACAAGCAGCTGTTCCAGGAGAAGGCCGCGTTTCTGGAAGGCCCCTGCGATGGACTGGAAGATGCGGCTCTGGAATTCATCCCTTTTGTTGCTGTAGAGCGAAACGGCGTCGTAATAGACGGCGTTGTCCCTGATACTGGTGCGCGAAATGGGGCGGACGATCTTATCGGTGTAGTCGATACCCGTCTCGCGTAAAATACGCGGGGCGTCGTTCGCCATGACCCTGTACAACACCGTTATATCGATGACGACTTCGAGGCCATCGGACGAAAGGACGCGGATCGCATCGTCGCCTTCTTTAGCGCCTTCGTCGCGAACAGCGCTCATCGTATAGTTCTGCGTTTTGACGTCCATCTTCTCGACATTTACCAACGGATCGATAAAGTGCAGGCCGCTGTTCTGGACGTCGTTTTGTACTTTGCCGAACAAGATCTGGACGCCTACCTCGCCCGCGCCGATCTGCACGAGCGATGCGGCGGATAAGCCAAGAAGCGCGATGAGGAGACCCACCCAGCGCAGGGGCGAGCCGTAACGTTTTAGTGAATCGGTCCTGCGAGCCGTCACGATGCCGGCAATGAAAAGGAGAATACCGAAGATCAGGAGGAACATATGGTTGAGTTTAGGATGTAAAGCTATGCAGGAAAGGCGGCACCTACACATTATTTGTGTACGAGTGGCGAATGCCGCCTGCGGCGCTGTCGGATCCTGCGGGCCGGCGCCGTCGAAGCGAACCGCGGGTTCGGCTGGTCGTTATTTTCCGAGATACATGGAACTTTCGAGCAAGCGTTGAAAATCGTCGGGGTCGTTGATGATGACGTTGTGTTCGCGCGGGCTGTGGATGAAGAGTATCTTGTTTGTTTGCAGGACCGCCGGGGTTACAGCCGATTCGTCCACTAGCCGGAAGGGCCAGCTTTTTTCTTTCAGACGGAGCATCATCGTGTCGCTGACCTCATCGGTCCCACCGCCCTTGTTGGTAAACCAGTGGACGAAATGGCGGTTTGCCGTGTCTTTTCCGATCCAATTCATGAAACTGGGCACGTGGCTGTATAATGCGTCAAAGAGATATACTTCGCTGATGGGTTGTTCGCCATTGTCGAGGATATTGGCGATAACGAGGAACGCGCCGCTGTGTCCGGCGAGCAGGATGTGTCCGGGCTCGGCGTTTGCCGGAGCGAGGTGACGTTTCTTCAATTGTGCCATGACGTCTGCAACCAGCAGGCGGAACATGCCTTTTTGGTTCATCTTACCGCCATAACTGTCGGCGACATTCTTTCCCGCTTCCGGGAGGACCAGGACGGCATTCACCTGCGAGGCGGCAAATTGGCGGGCGAGGCCATAGAAACGTAGGGCGGTGTCGATATTGTTGTGCCAGCCGTGGTACCAGAAGACGAGATCGATCTTTTGTTTCGGCTTGTATGAACGCGGGACTACGAGGAGTACGGAGCTATCGTCGTAATGGTCCTTACGCGGCTGGAAGATATGGTCGCCGTCGAGGTGCCCGCCGTCGCGGGCAGTATCGGGGAAACAGTTGTGCGTGGAGGTGAAGCGGAGGAGACGGTAGGCCGAGTCTTCGGGGTTCAATCGAACGTCGAATTCCGGTTTCGGAAAATTGACCAGGGTCTCGTAGTATTTGAAACCCGGTTGCGGTCGTATATCACCTTGCCTGGATGCGGTGAAAGAAAGGATCGGGAGAAGAAGCAGCAGGAATTTCATTTTGCGCGCCGATGAATTTTTAGCAAAATATGGATTTTAGCAAATATTAGTAGGCGGGGGATATAAAATGTCGGGCAGCGCCGGATTTTCTCAGGGTAAACCCTTGTGCACCGCTGCATTGGGTGTAGAGGCTTACACTTACCGGAACAGTTGGCCGAGGGGTGTCGGGCGGACGTTGGATACGACAAGAATGCTGGGGTTTACCGAATTGGAAGGCGACGGAGGTCGCATGGACCCGAAGGAGTTCAGGCGGCTGTGCGGGATGGGAGGGCGGGGCGGACCCGCGGCTTCGAGGGGCGCGTACGAAAACGTTATAGTTAATATTTAATGTAAGAATGACAGTAATCGCTTAATTTTATATTACGATTGCTGCTATATGAGTAAACGGGACTTCTTTTTCTTCCTCCTACTGTGCCTTTGTTCGACGACGCGTGCGGGAGACAATCCGCGCGTGAAGTACCTGGGCATCGAACAAGGGTTATCCAACAATGCGGTGACGTGCATGTGCCGGGATGGCAAGGGTTTCATGTGGTTCGGCACCTATGACGGGCTGAACCGCTGGGACGGATATGGGTTCACCGTTTACCGGAATATCATCGGCGATTCGAACTCGCTTTCCTGCAACAATATCGCCAGCATCGAGGCGGACGGCCGCAATAATCTGTGGGTCAGCGGTCAGAAAGGCATCAGTATCCTGGATGTCGTAACGGGGAAATTCTCGGTCCCCTCGTATCTGTCCTGCGACGGACGGGGTGTCGTCAAAGCGCGGGAAAATATCCATATCGTACGATCGGTCGCCGGAAGATACATCCTCGCCGGGTCGCATAACAGCGGCCTCATCGTATTCGAAGGCGGGTCGAGGACCGGCAGGCAAATCCCGTTAAAAGGCGCCGGAGGCAGCTATGATGTGTTTTACATCGAGAACGATCCCCTTTCGAACCGCGTATGGGTATTCATCGAGGGCAGGGGGTTGTACAGTCTCGATCCGGCCGCGGGACAACTGTCCTTTGTCAATGGAATGATCAAGCAGGGATTTTGTCTGAAAGTCGACAGGCTGGGCAGACTGTGGGTGGGCACGGATGACGGCCTGGTATGGCTGGACCGATCGCGTAATGTCTATTCCGACAACTATCTGCCGCAGAAGGGCCGTGTCGTCAGCATCGATGCCAACCGGAACAACGACCTGTGTATCGGTACAGACGGCGCGGGTGTATGGCGTTTGCCGTCGGGTGGAAAGGTGGCTGTTCCCCTGGTCGGCCCGGGCGGCATACCGCTGGTGAACAGCAATGCCGTCTATGCGGTGTACGAGGACGAGGACGGCCGGAAATGGATCGGGACGCTTCGAGGCGGCATCAATGTCATCGAGCCGAGGACGAGTTCGTTCCGTACGATCACCTATGACCCGCCGGGCCGCAAGAATATCGTCAACAATTTCATCCTTTCTTTTTGCGAGGACGCGGACCACAACATCTGGATCGGTACGGATGGCGCGGGTTTGCGTTGCTGGAACCGCAAGACGAATACGTTCCGGGAGTTTGTGAACGATCCGTCGGACAAAGGTTCGATCAACAGCAATTTCATCACCGGTATCCTGCGCGATGACCAGGACAGGCTCTGGGTATCCACCTGGTTCGGGGGTATCAACCGCCTGGACCGCAAGACGGGAAAATTCGAGCATTTCGTCTGCTATAATTCGCAAACGGGTGAGGAAGAGAAACATATCTGGACGATCGTCGAAGATCACGCGGGCAGGATCTGGGCAAGCGCCACCAATGACGGCGCTTTGTACCAACTGGACCGGAAAACAGGACGATTCGGGCTGTTCGATAACCGGGTACAGAACCTGCAGGCGCTGGTAGAAGACAGGGAAGGGAAGCTCTGGGGCGGCAACTACAGTTCGCTGATCCGGATCGACCCCGAGCACCGGCAGCACCGCAGCTATCCGCTGGGGTATACAGTGCGCACCATCCATGAAGACTGGTCGGGGCGTTTATGGGTGGGGACGCAGGAGGGCGGTTTGCTGCTTTTTGACCGGGCAACGGGTCGGTATAAGCGATTTACGACAACGGACGGGTTGCCGAGCAATACGATCCTGCGCATCCTCGAAGACGACCATGGGAATTTGTGGATGAGCACGTACAACGGGATATCGGAATGGTTGCGAACGAGTGGGAAATTCAGGAATTTTTCTTCTTCCGACGGACTTCAGAGTACGCAGTTCAGCTTTAACGCGGCGATCGCTTTGTCAACGGGCGAGTTCCTGTTCGGCGGAATAAAGGGGTTCAATATCTTCTTCCCGGACAGCGTCATCCAGCGCGCGCCCATGCCGGCCGTGTATATGACCCAGGTGCGGATCCAGAATAATGCGGTGCAGGGTGATTCGCGGTATGTGACCGATCTTTCCGGCGGCGAGATCCGGGAGGTGACGGTCCCTTTCAATAAGGCCACTTTGTCGCTGGATTTTACGGCGCTGGAATACGACGGGACGGATAAGATCAATTACTCTTATTGTCTGTCCGGTTGGGACAAGGGTTGGAACTATGCGAACGGAAGCCGGACGGCCAATTATTCCAGTCTCAGAGAGGGCAGCTATTTGTTCCTGCTGCGGGTAAGTCATGCGGATGGTGTCTGGAGCAACGAAAAGGAATTGCTCCGGGTCGTCGTCTTGCCGCCCTGGTACCGGACGTGGTGGGCCTACCTGGTGTATGCATTGCTGGCGGGCGGGATGGTTTTTCTCTATGTATGGTATACGCGCACCAGGCTCCGGTTGAAATACGAGATCAGGCTGGCGCAGTTGGAAACCGAAAAAGAAAAAGAGCTGATCGAGCGGAAGCTGTCCTTTTTCACGCATATCACGCATGAATTCCGAAATCCCCTGACCTTGATCATCAATCCGGTAAAAGAATTGCTGGCCCGCCGGACACGGGAGGACGAGCTCGAATGTCTGCCCTTCGTCCACCGGAATGCGCAGCGTTTGCTGAGCCTCGTGGACCAGTTGTTGTTGTTCCGTAAGGCGGAAAGCGGGTCGGACGAATTGAAGCTTGCGCCGGTGAACATCGTTGCGCTTTCGCGCGAGGTGTATTTGTGTTTTATGGAGGCTGCCAGGGCCAGGAAGGTGCACTACCGGCTGGAGGCGCCGGATGAAGACATCCGGCTATACCTGGATAAGGAAAAAGTGGAAATAGCCTTGTACAACCTGCTTTCGAATGCGCTGAAGTACACGCCGGAGGGCGGAGAGGTGCTGTTGTCCCTGGGAGAGCGCGACGGGAAGGTGGAGATCGTCATCAGCGACACGGGCATGGGAATTCCGGAGGAGGTGGGCGACCAGGTATTCGATAAGTTCTACCAGATCCGGCGAAGCGAGATGACGTCGATCTCGGGTTTTGGGATCGGCCTTTACCTCGTGAAGAAGTTTGTCGAGGCACACCGGGGGAAGATCGAATTCAAGAGCGAGACTGGGAAAGGGACCTGTTTCCGTCTCGAGTTGTCAAAAGGGCGGGCGCATCTGGCCGGTCTGAGCATCGTCGATGAAGCTGTGCCTGCCGGAAGCGAAGAACCCGGGCTATCGCCGTTGGTGCGCGAGATGGCGGAAGCGCCGGAAAGCGAGGAGAACGCGAACGCGTCGGAAGAGAAATGGACGGAGCTGGTCAGCGACCGGCGTCATTTGCTGGTCATCGATGACGACCCCCAGATATTGTCCTATATGGCGCAGATCTTCGAAGATCAATTCATTGTCTACAAGGCTTTGAATGGCGAGGAGGGGCTCCGGCTGGCCCAGGCGCACCGGCCGGACCTGATCATCTCCGATGTGCACATGCCGGGTATTACAGGTATCGAAGTCTGTGAAACGGTGAAGAACGACCCGGTATTGGGACAGACGCCGGTGATCCTGCTGACGGCTTCCGCATCGGCCATCAATAAGCTCGAAGGGGTAAAACATGGGGCGGACGATTATGTCGTGAAGCCGTTTGACCGCGATCTGTTGAAGGCCCGGGTCTGGGCGTTACTGGCGAGCAGGGACCGGGTACAGCAGTCTATATATAATATGATCACCAAAGGCGACGCGGCAGAGCGTATCTCCGAGGAGGACAAGGAATTCCTGGACAGGCTCACGGCGGTAGTGGAAAATAACCTCGACGACGAGAAATTCTCAATCAAAAAGCTGTCGGTGGAGGTGGGGATGAGTCATTCGACGATCTACCAGAAGCTGAAAGAGCTGTCCGGGCAATCGGTGAACGGGTTTATCCGGTGGATCCGGTTGCGGAAGGCTGCGGAACTATTTATGACAACCAACCTTAATGTGAATGAGGTAGCGCAGCAGGTCGGTTTTTGGGATGGCAGGTATTTCCGCGAGCAGTTTAATAAGCTATACGGCGTAAATCCTTCGGACTATATTAAAAAATACCGGAAGGTGTTTTCCGGCAAGTATCATTTGGACAAAGACTCGCTGAAATTGTGAATTGCGCGCGGTCGAAGGGGGTCCCCGGTTGAAAATTGTGAATTGCGCGCGTCCGAAGGGTGTCCCCGGTTGAAAATTGTGAAATTACCCCCGTTTTTCTGAGATTACCCCCCTGATCATTTGCCCCGAGCTTGGCTAAATTGCCAGTCTAAAACAACTGGTTATGAAAAATTGCTTGCCAAGCAAAAAAACGTTCCTGGTGGCTGCCCGGTTTCTGGCGCTGCTGCTTTGCCTAACGTTTGGCTCTGATCTTTGGGCGCAGGATATCACCGTCAAGGGCCGGGTCAGCTCCGGTGATTCCGCACTCGACAACGTCACCGTGGCGGTCAAGGGGATGAACAGAACGGTGCTGACCGATATGGAAGGCCATTTCACCGTGCAGGCTCCTTCGAATGGCACGCTGATCTTCAGCCGGGTCGGTTATGGAACGCAGGAAATTGCATTGCATGGTAGAAAGACGTTGGACGTTCGTCTGGCGTTGACGACCCAGCAGCTGTCGGATGTGGTCGTGGTCGGATATGGTACGCAGAAACGCGTCGATGTGACAGGCGCGGTATCCTCTGTACCCAAGGACAGGCTCACGCAGTTGCCGATGACCAATGTCATGCAGGCGGTCGAGGGATCGGTCCCGGGGGTGACCATCACGAATACTTCTTCGGTGCCGGGCGCACAGCCGAGCATTTTGGTCCGGGGACAGAACTCGATCAGCGCCAACTCGGGTCCCTATATCGTAGTAGATGGATTCCCGCTGTCCAAGACGAATGGCTCGTTGAACGACATTAATCCCAATGATATTGCCTCGATCGAGATCCTGAAGGATGCGTCGGCCACCGCCATTTATGGAACGAACGGATCCAACGGCGTAATCCTGATCACCACCAAGCGCGGGAGGACGGGCAAACCGGTCCTGCGTTTCAATGCCTACAGCGGGCTCGACAATGTCGCGCACGAATTGGCGCCCAGGGACGGCCCTTCCTACGTACAGAAGTACAAAGATTTCATGACCGAAACCAAGCAGGTCCAAACAGGCCCGGTGCCGAATTCGAGCGAATTACCGAATTACCAGTCAGGGAAGACGATCGATTGGATGAAACAGGTGTTCCAGCAAGGATTTACGAATGACAACAACCTGTCGTTGTCGGGCGGCACGAAGGATGTGCACTATTTTATCTCCGGCGAGTATATGAAACAAAAGGGCGCCGTCAAAGGGTATCAATACCATCGTGCGAGCGTGCGGGCGAACCTGGACGTGGATGTGACGGATTTCCTGACCGTCGGTACTTCCGCCTATTATACGTATAATAATTATGACGGCGGCCAGGCGAATTTCCTGTTCGCCGGCGCGATGAGCCCATATGGAAATGAATACAATGCGGACGGGACCTATACGATCTACCCGATGTACCCCGAACTGCTGTACACCAACCCGCTGCTGGGGCTTTATACGACGAATAATAATCACAATTCGAACCTGAACGGCAACGCGTTTGCGGAAGTGAAATTCGGGGGAGTCCTGAAAGGGTTGAAATACCGGCTGAACGCGGGCACGACCTCCAATCCGTCGGCGCATTACACCTACACTGGGCGTGATGCGAATAACCTCCTCGGCCAGGCAACGACTTACAATACCGAGAGCAACAACTGGATCATCGAGAACCTGCTCACCTACAACAGGGAGTTCGGCAAGCATCACATCGACTTCACTGGGCTGTACAGCGCCGAGCAACGGCGGTATTATGCGGAGGCGTTCAATGCCACCGGGTTTGTGAACGACCTGCTCACGTATGACAATATCGGGGCCGCCTCTACCCTGACGCCAGGCAATACCAACAGTGGGACCAACGGATCCTATCAATCGCGGTACAACCTGACCTCGGAAATGGCCCGGATCAATTATTCGTATAACGATCGCTATCTGTTCACCCTGACCGCGCGGGGGGACAGGTCGTCGGTCTTCGGGGCGAACACGAGCAAATACGGTTTGTTCCCGTCGGCCGCTGTCGGCTGGAATATCTCGAAAGAAAATTTCATGGACAACGCGCGATTCGTGTCCAACCTGAAAATACGCGGATCCTATGGGAAGACGGGCAATGAAGCGATCAACCCTTATGGAACGATCACCACGGACAATACCGTCCAGACTACGTTCAACGGCGTGACCACGATCGGCGTCATCGCGGGCAACCTCGGAAACGCGGATCTGCATTGGGAAAGCACGACGCAGGCGGACGTCGGCATCGACTTCGGCGTATTGCAGAACCGGATCTCGGGTACGGTCGATCTGTATCACTCGCACACCGACGGGTTGATCCTAAGCCGGCAGATACCTTCGATCACCGGTTACTCGAGTGTATTGTACAATATCGGCAAGACGAGCAATGAAGGGCTGGAAGTGAATGTGACGAGCCGCAACATCACGTGGAAGGATTTCCAATGGGAAACGATGCTGGACTATTCAGTCAACCGGAACAGGGTCGTCGATCTGTATGGCGATCAGAAGAGCGATACCGGCAACCGGTGGTTCATCGGTCATCCCATCGGCGTTATCTATGATTATGTCCGTCAGGGCGTCTGGCAGGTGGGAGAGGATCCTTCGAAACAGGACCCGACGGCGCAACCCGGCGATCTGAAATTTGCGGATATCACGCACGACGGCAAGATAACCGCGGCAGACAAGACCATCCTCGGTCAGACGGCGCCTAAGTGGACCGGTGGAATGACGAATACCTTTACCTACAAGAACTTCCGTTTGAGCGTATTCATCCAGACGGTGCAGGGCATTACGAAGAACAATGCCGACCTGAACTATGTGGATGAATCGGGACGACGAAACACTCCGGCGGCGATCGGGTACTGGACACCGACGAATAAAAGTAATTACTGGCCGGCGCTGTCGTATTTCAACACGCGCGGCTATGGGTATCCGATGAACGCCAGCTTTACCCGGATCAAGGATGTGACCTTTAGCTATACGTTCCCCGAGAAGGTATTGGAGGCCGCTCATCTGGGCGCGCTGACAGTCTATGCTACCTGCACGAATTTGTATACGTGGTCGAAGTGGATCGGATGGGATCCGGAAAATAACTATGCGATGCGTGGAACGGGCACCTGGACCAGCAACTATCCCGAAGTTCGGAGCATCGTATTCGGCGTCAATGTATCGCTTCGTTAACCTGTCAAAACCAAGAAAATGAAAAAGAATATCATCATACTGATCGTGTCGGCGGGTTTGTTGGGAACCCTGGCCGGCTGTAAGAAGAGCTTTGTGACGGAGAAGCCGTTCTCCTCGTATTCGCCGCAGACGCTGGCCGACTCGCTGGGTTTCGAGGCGGCGATCAATGGGATGTACTACCAGTTGAGCCTGTATTACACCTATTCCGACCACCAGGGTTGGCCTAGTGTATGGCAGGTGGGTACGGACGTGGCATTCGCCACGCAGCCGGAAGGCGTAGAAGTGCCTTATTACAACTACCAGAACCTGATCTCCACCGACGTGGCCGCCGCCTATGAATGGACCTGGGCGTACAAGCTGGTCAATGATGCGAACAATATCATCGCGAATGTCGAAAGCCCGAGTCTCAAAGGCATCAGTGCGGCGGATATTTCGGACGTAGATGGGGAAGCGCATTTTTTCAGGGCTTATGCTTACGAGCAGCTGGCCATCTGTTTCGGAGGAGTACCGATCCTCACCAAACCGCTGACGGCACCGAAAACGGATTTCGTGCGCGCCCCGCTTGACTCGGTGAATGCGTTGATCGTATCGGATCTGCAGTACGCGTCGGCGAACCTGCCGGACATCACGAATGTGAAGTCGAACTCCGCGGGGCGTATGTATGGCCGCGCCAATAAGTTCATGGCGATGCAACTGCTGGCCGAATGCTATCTGCGGATGAACCGGGGAGCGGATGCGCAGGCGCAGACGCAGGCGATCATCAGCAGTGGGCGTTTCAGTCTTATCACCAACCGTTATGGTGTGCATGCGAGCCTGCCCGGCGACGCGTTCTCCGATATGTTCGTTTATGGCAACCAGCGCAGGAGCCAGGGCAACACGGAAGCGATCTGGGTGCTCGAGCAACAGAACCCGAGCACTACACCGGGAGGGACTTCGGGCAGCGGTCAGCAGCGGAGGAATTGGGGGGCGGCGTATTATAAAGAGACCGGGCTTGCGATCTGTGACTCGCTGGGCGGAAGAGGTATCGGCAGGTTGCGTCTCAGCAACTGGCTGTTGTACAACCTCTATGACTCCGGCGATATGCGCAACTCGGAGAACAATATCCGGAGACATTACTGGTACAATGATCCTACCGTGCCATCGAAATATGGGCAGCCGGTGCCGTATAACAACTCGGATACCATCTATATCATCTGTCCGCACACGACGAAGTGGTATTGCTTCGATCCGAACGACGTGTTTGGTTATGCCACGATCAAGGATATCATTATGATGCGGTTGGGAGAGACATACCTCTTGCAGGCCGAAGCGCAGGTGGAACAGGGGGATATGGCCGGGGCAGCGGCATCGATCAATGTATTGCGGACGCGCGCGCATGCGCCGCAGGTAACGGCCGGGCAGATGTCGCTCGACTTCGTCCTCGACGAACGTGCGCGCGAGCTGATCGGTGAGGAGAACCGCCGGATGACGCTGATGCGGACTGGTACGCTGGTGGATCGGGTGACCCGATTGAATTCCACATCGGTGGTGAATCCTGTGACGGGTATCTCGAAAACGAACCTGTTGCTGCCCATCCCGCAGAACGAGATCTATCTGAATAAGGATGCGGTGCTGAAGCAGAACCCGGGCTACTGAGTGTCCGGGCCCTGTTTGGATTACTTCCCGGGCTTCGGCGCCCGGTCACTTACTGATGTATGGCTAAGTACTATTTTTTATCGCTGTTGCTGGCGTGTTGTCTCTGTGCAGGGGCGCAGGAACGCAGGGGGGATGGCGCCGCGCCCGGGGAGCGGCGCGGGAAACACTCCTTTGCGTTGGGGGACAGTACGTTCTTACTCGACGGCAAGCCTTTCCAGATGATCTCGGGCGAGATACATTACACGCGGGTGCCGCGTGAGGCGTGGCGTCAGCGGATGCGGATGGCCAGGGCGATGGGTCTGAATACGATCGGGACCTATGTATTCTGGAATGTGCATGAACCCGAGAAGGGGGTGTTCGATTTCGGCGGTAATAACGATATAGCCGCTTTTGTACGGACGGCGCAGGAGGAAGGCTTGTGGGTGGTGCTGAGGCCGTCGCCCTATGTATGCGCCGAATGGGAGTTCGGCGGTTATCCTTACTGGCTGGAGAAGGAGCCCGGGTTGATCGTGCGCAGCAAGGAGCCGAAGTACCTGGCGGAGTACCGGCGGTATATACACGAAGTCGGCAGACAACTGGCCCCCTTGCAAGTGAACCATGGAGGAAATATCCTCATGGTGCAGATCGAGAATGAATATGGGTCCTATGGCAGCGACAAGGACTATCTCGAGGTCAACCGTCGCCTGTTCGTCGAGGCCGGGTTCGACGGGCTGCTGTACACCTGCGATCCGGCGCAGGACGTCGCCCGCGGGCATTTGCCGGGTCTGTTGCCGGCGGTGAATGGCACCGATAACCCGGAGCGGGTGCGGCGAACGGTGGATGCCAATCATGGAGGGAGGGGGCCGTATTATATCGCCGAATGGTATCCCGCCTGGTTCGATTGGTGGGGTACGCCGCATCATACCGTCGCGGCGCCGGCTTATGCGGGACGGCTGGATACCGTATTGGCCGCCGGCATCTCGATCAACATGTATATGTTCCATGGGGGAACGACGCGCGGCTTCATGAATGGCGCGAATTATAACGACAAAAAGCCTTACGAGCCGCAGATCAGCAGTTATGATTACGATGCGCCGCTGGACGAAGCGGGGAATGCGACTGCCAAGTACTGGGCGTTTCGTAGCGTCATACAACGGCATCTGCCTCCCGGGGTGGTGTTGCCGAAGGTGCCGCCGGCGAAGCCGGCGGTAACGGTGCCGGATATCCGCTGGGTCGGCGAGTCGTCGTTGTTCCACCTGTTGCCGGCGCCGGAGAAAAGTCTCGCGCCGCTGAGTTTCGAAGACCTGAGTCAGGCTTATGGGTATGTCCTGTACAGGACCTGGATAGACGTGGGGCGGGCCGGGGCCGGGGGACGCGCGGGAGGGAATGCCGGCGGCGGGGGCGGAGGCAAAGGCGGGGATGTTGCGGCTGGGGGACGCGGCGCCGTTGGGGCGGGGGCTGGTGTCTTGCGCATTCCGGGGCTGCGCGATTATGGGATCGTGTTCGTGAACGGGTCGCGGGTCGGCGTGCTCGACAGGCGGCTGGGGCAAGACAGTCTGAACTTGTCGCTGCCGTCCGGAAGGATCCGGTTGGATATATTGGTTGAAAATCTCGGTAGGATCAATTTCGGTCCTTACCTGTTGAAGAACAAGAAAGGAATCGTCGGCGATGTCGTTTGGGCCGGCCGGCCTCTCAAAGGATGGGAACAGTACCGGCTGCCTTTCCGCCATCCGGACAAGATGGAGGTCAAGACGGCGGATGACCCCGAGGGCGTGCCGGTGTTGCGGCGGGGCGTGTTCAGTATGGAGGCGCCCGCGGATACGTACCTCGATATGCGCGAGTGGGGAAAGGGTTGTGTTTGGGTAAATGGGCATCATTTGGGTAGGTACTGGCGGATCGGGCCGCAGCAAACGATCTATGTGCCTGCGGAGTGGCTGAAAAAAGGGAAGAATGACATCGTCGTGTTCGAATTGCTGAAGCCGGGGCAGCGCAAGTTGCAGGGGATCGATCACCCGATATTGAACGAACTTCAGTAATCGATAACTTGCGGATATGAAGAAATCGTTTATAACCCGGCCGCTGGCGGCGCTGGCGGGCGTTTTGTTGTTGGGTAGCGTGGCAGTGGGGCAACGGGATGACCGGACCGTTTGGTTGAATTATATGGACAGGGTAGCGCGTCCTGTCGTGTCGGCCCTGGCGGAGGGTAAGCTGCACGCTTCCATGCCGGTGGCGCTTTCGCAGCGGATCGATAATGCGGCATCGCGTTCCAAAGTGACTTACCTGGAGGCATGGGGCCGGACGCTCAGCGGGATCGGGCGCTGGTTGAATGCCGAAGGCGGATCTTCGTCGGAGATCGCCCTGAGACGACAATACCGGGAATGGGCATTGAAAGCCGTTGCTAACTCGGTGGACCCATCGTCAGCCGACTATATGGTATGGAAGGGAGGACAGCCGTTAGTGGATGCCTCCTTTTTTGCGTTGGGGCTGATCCGTTGTCCCTGGCTTTGGGAGCACCTGGATAGCGTCGTTCGCCGAAGGGTGGTCGCGGCGTTGTTGGAGACCCGCCCTACGGTGCCGGGATACAGCAACTGGATCCTGTTCCCCGCCGTCATCGAAGCATTTTTTTGCAAGTACGGGCTCGACTATGATCCCGTGCGCATCGAATACGCTCTCCGCGAGTTCTCGCAGCACTGGTATGTCGGGGATGGACTTTTTTCAGACGGGCCCGCTTTTCACCAGGATTATTATAACAGCTATGTGATCCAACCTTTTTTGCTCGCCGTGCTCGATGTCGTCGGTTCGCGGGGGCGAAGCTATGCGGAATTCGACGTCCGGATGCGCCGGATCGCGGAGCGATATGCGGAATTGCAGGAGCGGATGATCGGGGTGGATGGAAGTTTCCCGGTAACCGGGCGGAGCATCACCTACCGCTCGGGCGCTTTTCATGCGCTGGCGGATGTCGCGGCCCGCGGATGGCTGCCTGGTGCGTTGTCGCCGGGACAGGTGCGGTCGGCGTTGACGGCGGTGATCCGGCGGACATTGGGCGCTGCGGGAACGTTTACTGCCGGCGGCTGGCTGACGATCGGACTTGCGGGTCACCAGGAAGGGCTGGCTGATGTGTATATCACGGGTGGGAGCGAATATTTGTGTTCGGAAGTTTTTCAGCCTTTGGGGTTGGAGCCCTCGGATGCGTTTTGGTCGGCGCCGGCGCAGCCGTGGACGGCGGTAAAAGTGTGGGGCGGCGGGGATAGCGTGCGGGTCGATCACGCGTTGGAGCTGACCGTGGCGGCCGGAGTGGGTGGCGCTCGTGGGGCGAGAGGAGCGGGTGGCTCGGGTGGAGTGGGTGGCGCTCGGAATGCGGCGGAAGATGTGCGGCGTTCTGGCGGAGGAGCGGAAATGCAAACGGCGCCCTATGGGTACAAGCTGGTGTGGGCGGATGAGTTCAACGAGGACGGGCGGCCGGATCCAAAGAATTGGGACTTCGAGCGCGGTTTTGTGCGCAATCACGAAGCGCAATGGTATCAGCCGGACAATGCGTGGTGCAGTGGCGGGCATTTGATCATCGAAGCAAGAAAGGAGCAGAAGCCAAATCCTCTTTATGAAGCGGGGAGCAAGGATTGGCGCCGGCGTTCACCGACGATCGAATATACATCTGCGAGTTTGCGGACGCGCGGTCTACATAGCTGGCGGTATGGACGATTTGAAATGCGGGCGCGGATCGATGTCGACCCCGGGTTGTGGCCCGCGTTCTGGACCCTGGGAGACAAGGGGGAATGGCCGTCGAACGGGGAGATCGACGTTATGGAATACTACCGGCGCACGTTGCTGGCCAATATTGCCACGGGCACGGCTAAACGGTCTTCGCCCTTGTGGTTCAGCCGCAAGGCGCCGCTGGATTCGTTGGGCGGGGCAGATTGGGCGCGGGAGTTTCATGTGTGGCGAATGGATTGGGATGAAAAGGAGATCCGGCTTTCGGTCGACGACAAGACCATGCTCGTGGAAGCCGTGGACAGTCTTGAGAACCGCGACGGTTCGGGGATCAACCCGTTCCGGCAGCCCGAATACCTGCTTGTGAACCTGGCGGTGGGCGGCGATGCCGGCGGCGATCCGTCGGGTACGGAATTTCCGAAGCGCTATGAGATCGACTATATCCGCGTTTATCAAAAAGACAGCGGCGCCATCGGCGGGATGAACGCAATTTCGCCGGACGGTTTTTGGCCGGACGTGGACGGCCAGCAATCGCCCGGAGGGCCCGTTCGTTTATGTGAAGAGTTTTCGGCCGCTGGATCACGAAAGCCGGGATATCGGTCAGTTCATCGATGATGACGGGACTGCTTATCTCGTATTCGAGGACAGGCCTTTTGGTTTCAGGATAGCGCGGTTGAATGCGGCGGATTATCTGAGTCCCGACAAGGAAATGTGTCTGATCCCGAAACATATGGAGGGCGGAGTTCCGGGACATTGCGCCTCCCGAAAGGAATACGTATGGATCGCAATCGACGATGTTGCTTAAGGTGGCCGGCGCGCATGATACGACGATCATTTTTATGGGAGACATCTGGAAGCCGCGAACGCAATGGGAATCGAGCTATTTCGGGTTTGTTTGCGGATTGACGATGGTGATCGGGTTGTACAACAGCCGCGGTGTATTGAATAAGCCGCCTCTGGAGGTGCTCAGAAGGGAAGAATAAGGTGCACGCGTTGCGGTAAGCTACGACCCGAGGCGCCGGGGAAGCAAGAATAACGGGCCGCCGTGAACCAATGCGACACCGGGTTGTTTGGCAGAGAAGGATGCTCCGGCTAATTTCTATTTTATTGCTTACAGGGATTGGTTATGTGGCGTTTGGACAGGACGGCTGGACGTTGAAAAGCGAAAAGGAAGGTATCAGGGTGTATACGCGGACGTTTCCGGATTCCAAATTCAAGGCCATCCGCGTCGAGTTGGAGCTGCAGGCCAGTTTATCACAAATGGTGGCGGTCCTGTTGGATGTCAATGCGGGAGTCGATTGGGTATATGCCACGAAATCTTCCGTACTATTGAAGCGGGTGTCGCCGACCGAGCTGTACTATTATTCCGAGGTCAGTCTCCCCTGGCCGTTCAGTAACCGTGATTTTATTGCACAATTGAAGGTGAGGCAGGATAGTGCGACGCGGATCGTGACGATCGACGGTCCTACCGTGGCCGATTATTTGCCGGTCAAGAAGGACATTGTCCGGGTGGCCAGGTCGGAAGGCAAATGGGTGCTGAGGCCGATAAGGAAGGGGCGCATCCGTGTAGAATACGAGCTGCGAACGGACCCCGGGGGTGATATACCTGCCTGGTTGTTCAATCTTTTCGTTACGAGGGGTCCTATGGAATCTTTCGAAAACCTAAAACGGCAATTGAAGAAGCCGGCATATTCGAATGTGCGGCTGGCGTTCATCGCCGAGTAAAATTCGGGATGGCGGAAATTTAAAAAACGCATATATGAAATACAGATTGTTGGGTAATACGGGCCTCAGGGTCTCGGAGCTTTGTCTGGGGACCATGACATTCGGCGGAAAGGGATGGGCCAAGGCGATCGGCACGCTCGATCAGCAGGCCGTCGACAAGATCGTGAAGCGCTCGCTCGACGCCGGGATCAATTTCATCGACACTGCCAATGTGTATTCGGAGGGCTGGTCGGAAGAACTGACGGGCCAATCGATCAGGAACCTGGGCGTCAGCCGCGACTCGCTGGTGATTGCGACCAAGGTCAGGGGACAGATGGGGCCGGGACCGAATGACAGCGGTCTGACGCGGAAGCATATCCTGTGGCAGGTGGACGCCAGTTTGCGGCGATTGGGGACGGACTATATCGATCTTTATCAGATTCATTCCTTTGATCCTTTGACGCCGTGGCAGGAGACGCTGTGGGCGATGGATGACCTGGTCAAAAGTGGGAAAGTTCGGTATATCGGTGCAAGCAATCTCGCGGCGTGGCAGTTGATGAAGGCGTTGGACTTTGCGAACTACACCCGGGTTGCGCCGTTTGTTTCGCTGCAGGCGTATTATACGATCGCGGGCAGGGACCTCGAGCGCGAGCTGGTGCCCTTGCTGGTGGATCAGAAGATCGGGTTGCTGGTATGGAGCCCGCTGGCGGGGGGATTTCTAAGCGGCAAGTTCAGGAGGGACAGCAAACCTTCGGAAGGTACGCGACGGACGACCTTCGATTTTCCGCCGGTGGATAAAGAAAGGGGCTATAACATCATCGACGTCCTGGACCCGATGGCCAAGGCGAAGGGCGCATCCATCGCGCAGCTGGCGCTGGCCTGGTTGCTGCATCAGCCGGTGGTAACCTCGGTGATCATCGGCGCAAATAAGATGGAGCAGCTGGAAGACAATTTGAAGTCTCCGGATGTCAAGTTTACGGACGATGAGTTGAAGAAACTCGACCAGGTGAGCCGGTTGCCGAAAGAGTATCCCGGATGGATGCTGGAGTTCCAGGGCTACGACAGACAACTCGAATGGCCGATGGAGCGCAAGATGCCGGAATAGCGTGTTTATACGCTTGTCGTGGCGGGGAATGCCTGGGATTGGTTGGACTGGCCGCGCAGGGCATTGTCGCCGATCATCACCGGATCTCGCTGTACAAGGAGGTGTTCGAGTGGCCGGAGGATGCAACGACCCGGCTGTGCGGCGGCTAGGGGTTCATGCGGGCGAAGGTCTGGTTGAGCTGGTCGGCGCCGGCTTTCGTCATTGCCTCGCTGAATCCGAAAGTGAGCTGTTGCTGGCCCCTGGCGAGTTGTGCGAAAATCGCCTCGATGAAATCGCTGACCGGGGGGAATTCATTGTGTATCCCTATTCCGCCAAGATCGGTATTGAGGGCCGGGGGCACTACTTCGATCACTTCGATGTTCCGGGGCTTCAGCAGATGGCGCAGAGACAACGTAAAGGAATGAAAGAAGGCCTTGGTTGCCGAGTAGACAGGCACCTTTGTCAGCGGGGCGAAGGAGAGGCCGGAAGTAACGTTCATGACAACCGTCAGCGACGGAAGACCGAGGAAGAGCGACGTCAGGTGTAGCGGCGCTTCGATGTTGATGGCGATCTCCTGTTGCGCGCGCGCAAAAAAATCTTTATCGAGAACGGACATCCAGTTTTGGATGCCGGCGTTGTTGACCAGGACGTTGAGGTCCGGATGTTGTTTTGCGATCCAATCATAAAGCGCTGCCCGTTCGGATTCCAGTTCAAGATCGCACTGTTTCGTAATGATGCCGGGGTATTGCGCGGCCATCTCTTGCAACGGACCCGGCCTTCTCCCACAGACGATCACCGTATTGCCTTCTTTGAGGAAACGCTCCGCCATTCCCTTGCCGATACCGGATGCACCGCCGGTGATCAGGATCTTGTTGTTGGAAAGATTCATATACCCTATTTTTTCATACATAAAAGTAGGAAAATTGCGTACATTCATCTTGTTCAAAAAATAAGGCTATGAAATCTACTTTGTTGTGTCTTTTTATATCGGGATTGGTTACAGGCATCCGAGCGCAGGGACAGGAATTTGCGCCGCCGGTGCTTGGGCGATGGGATATCGTCGTGCATACGCCGGACAGGGAAGTGCCCTCGTGGCTGGAGATCATCAAATCGGGAAGCCGGAGGCTGGTGGGGCGCTTTGTCGGAGGCGGGGGGAGCGCGAGGCCGATCTCGAAGGTCAAATGGACGGATGGTAAAATGAGTTTTTCGATCCCGCCGCAATGGGAAAGCGAGGACCGCGACCTCACGGTCGAGGGTGAAATGCACGGTGACAGCCTGACGGGAACGATGACACAGCCTAACGGCAAGCAATATGCGTGGGTCGGCCACCGGGCGCCGGCGCTCCAGCGCAGCGGGGATCCGGTGTGGGGAAAGCCGATAGTGCTATTTGATGGGAAGGACCTGAAAGGCTGGCATGCGATGGGCAATAATAACCAGTGGGTCGCCGAGGGAGGCGTACTGAAGAATCAACACGCCGGCAGCAACCTGTTAACGGACGAGAAATTCAGGGATTTCAAACTGCATATCGAATTCCGTTGTCCGAAAGACGGGAACAGCGGCGTATACCTTCGCGGCCGTTATGAATTGCAGATCGAGGGTCTTGCCGAGGGGCAGGAACCCCCGTACGATGTAGTCGGGGCGATCTATGGATTCCTCGGGCCGGTGCAAGCGGCCGCAAAGGAGCCGGGTGAATGGCAGACTTATGATGTCACGCTCGTGGGCAGACTCGTGACCATCGTATTCAATGGGAAGACGGTAATGTGTCGCGGCGAGATCCCGGGTATAACGGGCGGCGCGCTGGATAGCGATGAGGGTGAGGCGGGCCCGATCTATCTGCAGGGGGATCATGGTCCGATCGAATTCAGGAATATCGTGATCACACCCGGACGATAAGGGCGAAGGGGCCAACAGCGTGCCCGAATTTACAAAATATGGGCACACTATTTGTTCAATGTGAGTGCATTTAATCCATTATACTGTATGAAAAGATTGTTTCTCAGTGCCTTAATGTTGCCGCTGGCGGGAATGATCTATTCCTGGACGATCCGGTCGAATGACTCGGTAGAAGTCCGGTCCGGCCAATGGCCTATCCATCTCGAACGCACCACCGACAGACCCGGTGTGGACTACTCGCTCATTTTCAGAGATCAGACGGTATTGGATGGAAATGTATTGGATACGCTGGACTTTGCGAATATCGGACAGCTGCGGTATTTGGACCAGGCGTTGACGGCATTGAAGAAAGGGAGCAACGGGGAAACGGCGCGATTCAGGGATTATTCCATCACGCGGGCCGATAAGAAGTTCGACGGCACGTATTATATACTTCGCGCCGATTTTGGCCAGACGATCTTCCGGCAGCCGGAGGCCGACATCATGAGCAAGGCTATAAAAGATTGGTAATGTGGACGGCTCCCACGCGGCGCGCCCGGGAGGCGATGTCAAGGAAATGTGAAAGCCGGATGCCGAAGTACTAAATGAAATTTTTAATCGTTATTCTCCTTTAAAATACTGTATCCACTATGAAGAAGTTGATCGTTCTATCCTTATTCATACCTTTTTTTGCCAAGGCGCAGTTCGTTATCGTCAATACCTCCACGACGAGCCTGATTGAACCGCGCACGGGAAAATGGCCTTTGGACCTTCAACGGGTGATCAAGGAATCCGACACTTGTTATGTGTTGGCCTTCAGGGATCAGCAGGAAAACGAAGAAGTGAATATGTCTACCCTGAAATTCGGTGATCTTACCCAACTCAAGTATTTCCAACAGGGTTTATCCGCATTAAAGTCGAACAGTACCGGATCTACCGCCAAATTCAAGGACTATTCCATCAAACGGATGGATGTGAAGAAGCTGGGCGAAAAGGGAACGGTCTGGTATGTCCTGACCTGCAGTGATGGAAGCAGTACGAATTTCCAGCAGCCGGAAGCCGATCGGATGATCGCGGCGATCAAGAGCTTGTAGAAGTGGGCGGCGC
>DASZYU010000327.1:0-32690 GCA_035545215.1 Puia sp. | reverse complement strand
AGCGGCGCCGGGCCGGGGCTCATCGCTTCGAATCCGAGCGTGTCGAGGCCAGGCACTCCCGGGGACGAAAGCCGCGCCAGCGCCCCGAGGTGTTGTTCGCTGGGATAGTTCGAAATACCCTGCGTGGACAGTTGGCGTTTCCACGCCTTTGCGTAGGGCGTGAAGACCGTGTAGGGTGTGCCGTCCGATTTGGTTATCTCGTCTTTTTCAAAGACGACCTGATCCTTATAGGTCGTCAGGGCAATATTCCGGGTGGCAAGAAAGGCGCTGACCGCCGCATCGCGTTCGATGGCGTAGGGTTCGTAGTCGTGATTGGCTATTACTTCGTGAACCCGGAATTGACGGGTGAGCAGTGCAAAAGCTTCTACCGGCTTTTCATGCAGTACGTACAGGGCCGAACCCAGGGCCGTTAGCCGGGTGTTCAACTCATCGACGAGCGTGTGGATAAAACTGACGCGGCGGTCCTGTTTGGAGGGCAATTGCCCGAGAATCAGGCGGTCGAAGATGAAAACGGGCAATACAGCCGATGAGCGCGTCAGCGCGCGGCAGAGGCCATGGTTGTCGGATAGCCGCAGGTCCCGGCGGAACCAGAATATGGTGACGGGTGTGTCGATGAGCGGCAAAGATAAAGCTGTCCTCGAATACGGTCAATTTTCGCTATCTTGGTTCAAGCACCTTCAACCAATTCCCGTGATCAGGAAAATATTCATGGAAAAGCGGGCGTCGGGCCCGGGCGGTTTTCGGTACCGCGGCCACGAGATACAACGTATCGAAACGTTCAGCGATGCGGTATTTGCGTTTGCCATTACGCTACTCATCGTATCGTTGGAAGTGCCGAAAAATTTCGACGAATTGCTGATCTCCATACGCGGTTTTTTGGCATTCGGCATCTGTTTCGCATTCCTTTTCATCATCTGGCACGAGCAGCACGTTTTCTTCCGGCGTTATGGTCTCGAAGACCGGGCAACGGTGTTCCTGAATGCCGTGCTGTTGTTTATCGTCCTGTTTTACGTTTATCCGCTTAAATTCCTTTTTTCGCTGATTTTCGGCGACAGCATCTATAGTCCGGGCCGGTCACCGTTTTACATCCGGGCCGAACAGTTGCCGCAACTGATGATCATTTATGGATTGGGGTACATCGTCATTTACGCCGTTTTCCTGCTCCTTTATCTGCATGCACTTCGGCGCGGCACGCAGCTCGAATTGACGTCGCATGAACTATTCGACACCCGCACCAAGCTTTATTCGCACGCGATCCTGATCGCTATCGGCCTCTTATCGATCCTGACCGCGCTGGTCCTGCCCAACCGTCTTGGCGGGATAGCCGGGTGGATCTATCCGCTCATCGGGCCGATCCTGACCGTCTTCTACGTTCGTCGCGGCAAACGCCGGCGGAGGATCGTTCATTAGCGAGGGGCCGAATGGCCTGCCCGGTATTCCAGCCGCGGGTTCAACCCGCGGTGGTCTGTAATCGGGGTTTTCTTTTTTTCAACACCTTTTCCTTCAGCCATTCTCTCACGGGCTCGTCATAGACTTTCAAGCACAGGTAAGCCAGCCCGATGCTGGCGAGGAGGAGCAACGCTCCCGGCAACATGCCCGCCGCCATCGGTACCTTGTTCCTGCCGACCCAGGCCGTGTACACGTAGATGAGCGGATAATGGGTAATATACATCGGGTAGGAGATATCGCCGAGGAACCGGCAAACCCGGATTGAATACCTGTTTTGGATGCTGCCGCCGGCCCCGATCGAGACGATCAGCGGGAAAACAAGGATGACGCAGGCCGATTCGTAAATGCCGTTCATCCACAAATGCTGCGGCCCTCCGATACGCGGCACCGACAAGACGAAAATGATCAACAGGCTGCATACCCAAAATGCGCCGCGCACCCGGAGCAGCCAGCCCAGGCGGCAAAGCAGCACACCTCCAAAAAAGGGAAACAGCACCCGGGTAAATCCAATATTCAGCTGTTGTGCGTTCAGCGACCAGCCCCCGATGAGATCGCCGGTCGGACCCCACACCGTATAATGAACCAGCAGCAGGGCCGAGATGAAGACGAATACGGCCAGCGCTGTCTTCGACAGCCGCCGGATGACCACCGCGTACAGGAAGTTGGCGATATATTCGAAGAACAGCGACCAGGCGGGCCCGTTCAGCGGGTGCATTTCCTGCCAGCCGCGGATATCCATCGAGATCGGCAGGGGGATCAGCGTGCAGCCCACCAGCATCACCAGCAACATCTCCCACACCGGCGTGCCCGCCACCAGCGGGAAGGCGGGACCGGCCTGGAAATAGAACAACGCAGCGCCGATCGCCGACCCCATAACGACCATGGGTTGAAGCCTCACCAGGCGTCGTTTGTAAAAATCCCACTGTGTCATCTTGTTCCAGCGGTCATCATAGGCGTACGCGACGACGAATCCCGACAAGACGAAAAAAAAATCGACGGCGAGATAGCCATGGTTGATCACCTGCGCGAATGGGTTCCCGACGTTGAAAGTCTCAAAAACGTGAAAGATCACGACAATGATCGAGGCCACGCCGCGCAGCCCGTCAAGGATCTGATAGTGGCTTTTTGATTCGAGATAGGTCGACGTGGCGCTCATCGGTCCTTTTTGAATGGTTACAAAAGGTGAATATATGGTTTTTCCCCTATATGGATTCCGCGGAGACCTGGTCGCGAATCGACGCTGAGCGTATTACCGGGCGGATTCGGGGGGTCTTTAACCCGGTTGAAAAAATTAATCGGCGGCGAAAATTCGACCAAGGCACGAATTTTGAGCCATTGTAGACCGTTCGATTTCAATTTACCGGTTTATTCGCGGTATCTTGCGTTTTACACTGCTGCTAACGACCTAAGAAATAATGTCCGCGACTCAAAGAAAATATTCTTTGCGTGCCCGTATGGGCATCCTTGCGATGGCCCATCTGGCTGTGCTGGGGTTGCAGTTCTATTACGGGTACTACCAGTTCTTCGGCCGGCGGGCATACCGGGCATTGTATTTTGCCCAGACTGCCAGGACCGACCATTCGATGCGCGCGTCGCGCATTGGCTGGGATAAGAATTCCCGGAGCGCCTTATTGCTCGACAAACGCTTCGAACACGAACATTTTTTTTGTTTTCCTTCCCCGTTTTTTTTCCTGCCCTTGAA
The DNA here is from genome assembly GCA_035545215.1 of Puia sp. Lineage (GTDB taxonomy): Bacteria > Bacteroidota > Bacteroidia > Chitinophagales > Chitinophagaceae > Puia. The sequence goes on along the minus strand of DASZYU010000327.1, from coordinate 29,539 downwards.
TGTAGACGGTCCTGAACAGCCCATTTGCTACAGCCGGATACATGTCCGCATCGCATGGCTGCGTCTTTGTTTGCGCGGGCCGCCGGATCCCTCGCCGATATAAGCCAAATAGCGTCTTCTACGCTACCGAACCCGCGCGCCACCGCCAGGCGCCCGGGCAAACGGCATTTTTGAAATGATAACCTTCTGACCAAACCGGCAATTATTGGATGTATATATTTTATTTCTCCTGCAGCTTTGAAGAAATTCGACGGCGGATGCGGGTGCTCGTCTATGAGAACGACTTCCTGTATCTCTACGAGGTCGAGCCCGAAGATCGGCAGTTGAGCGATCGATTCGGGGTGAAGTTCTTCACACAGCAACGGGCGGATTTTCTCGATATTCGTTGTCATCATCCCATACGGGAACACAACGAATATGAAAGCGTTGTCCTGATGGCGCTCCAGAGTCACTTGTTGTCGAACCGCATATTGGGCTAGCGCCTGCCGAGCCCGCTCTTTTTACCGAACCGGGATTTGCGCAGGCCCTTTGCCTTACGGGGGCCTGCGCTCCCCCTGACAGAGGACTTTGGTCCGTCCGTCCAGTGATAAATGTCATTGGTACATTTTATGACCTCGTGATAAGCAAATAGGCTTATTTTTCGCCGTCCTTATGTACAGGATCCTTCTTCTTGCCCTTTTTAGCTTACTGGTGGCCCACGAGGGCAGGGGACAGGCTGCCCCGGGCCTTATCGATGGCATCGTTCGCGACAGTGTGAGCGGCTCGGTCCTTGAAGAAGCCACGATCGACCTACACCGGCTGAAACACGACACCGCAGGCAAACTGTTCGCCGTTCGGCGCAACGGCCAGCGCGGGTTCGCTTTCCATGGTTTGCCCGCGGGACGGTATGTGCTCGTCGCCACCTATCTCGGTTACCAGCCTGACACGATCGGGATCAATGTTCCCCCTGGCGGTATTTCGCATGTCCTGCTCCGAATGCAGCGTTCCGACCAATCCATGATGCAGGTGGTGGTGACCGCGCGGATCCCGCCCGTGATCGTCCGGAACGATACGATCGCATTCAACGCGGGAGCCTATCCTACCCAGCCGAACGCCACACTCGAGGATCTGCTGCGCAAACTGCCAGGGATCGACATCGACAAGAACGGCAATGTGACGATGCAGGGCAAAAAAGTGGACAAGATCTATCTCGATGGGAAGGAATTTTTTCTTGGTGACCCGCGTACGGCTACCCAAAACCTGCCGGCCGATATTATCGACCAGGTGGAAGCCTTCGACAGCCAGAGCGACCACGCGAGGCTTACGGGCATAAAGGACGTCTCCGGCACCAAGAGCATCAACATCCGGCTTAAAAAGAACCGGCGTAAGGGTTTTTTCGGAAAGCTCTATGCGGGTGCGGGTACGGGCGCTCCGGCCGGCGAAGCGGCTGGGTCCGGCTCCATGGGGCCCGCCGGCGGCGGGCATGACCCGGGTACAACCCCGGGTAGTTATTCGGTGGGCGGAAACGCGATGGTGCTCGGCGAGACCAGGCTGTTCGGGGATGCCACTGTCAACAATATCAATAACCAGTTCACGGGTAAAGACAATCGCAACGGTCCCGGCAATGCGGGCACCCAAACGTTGAACAACCTGGACCTCAACCTTCGTCATGAGACCAAACGTCTGTCTTATACGGTCAATGGCGGGACCAATGGCAGTCGTACCGTTCTGGACCAGCAAAATACCACCCAAACGACGCTGACCGATTCCAGTCTTTTGTCGGACCGGAAACGGAGCTCGGTCAGCACGCGGCAGAACTGGTTCGGCAATGCGTTTATCGAATACAACCCCGACAGCCTGCGGCTATTGGAATTGCGATCCACCTGGTCCGGTAATTCCGCTTCTTCGAATGCAACGGATTCGACGCATGTTTCCGCGTTGAAGCTTTCCAACAATTACCCGGTCAATGGAGGGCAAACGATGAATAGCAGCCGGTCGAACGAATGGCAGGTCAGCAATCAACTGAATTTTCGCCGGCGCTGGCGAAAGCCCGGACAGATCTTGCTGGTCGGCGTTACCCAATCCAGCAGCCGCCAGCGACAGCCCCAGACGACTTATTCGCTCGTGGACAACTACGATAGTTCCGGGCATTTGTCCGGGCGGACGAAGATCGATCAGGAGATCGGGCAGACTTCGGCAAACGATGCTTACGGCGTGCAGTTGACGTACACGCACCCGGTGAGCAAAGGCCACCTGCTGGATTGGACGTATCGGTTGGACCGAACCGTTAGCCGGAGCGACCGGTCTTCGCATGACTTCGACAGCGCCACGGGCTCCTATGACCTGCCGGATGCGGTGACGAGCAACCATTTTACGACCACCAACACGATCCAGCGGGCGGGTATGGGCTACAACGTCGTTTCGGGCCGGGTGCAGTACCAACTGGGACTGGCGGCGCAGGTCAGCGAGCTCGACAACCTCAACCGTTCCACCGACTCGACGCTCAAACTGCGTCAGACGAACTGGTATCCGCGCGCGTCGCTGATCTATACGCCGGTGCGGGGTCGCAGTGTGAACCTGCAATATGGCGCCTCGACGACCAGCCCGACGCTTCAGCAACTGCAGCCGGTGGCAGACCCCACCAATCCATTTTTCATCCGCGTGGGCAATCCCGGTCTCGAGCAGGAGCTGACCCATCATGTCAGCGCCGCTTACAATGCATTCGAGCCTCATCACTTCCGCAACTGGCAGCTTGGGCTGGATGGCACCTACAGTGAGCACGCGATCGTAGCGGCGACGACCATCCTTGCGGGCGGGATACAGCAACAGCGGTTCGTCAATGTCAATGGCGTGTGGAATGCCTCGACGCATCTCAGCTACGGTTTCCCGCTGGGCGATCAACGCAAAGGAAATGGCAGCATCTCGCTCGGCGGGCAATATGGCCGCGGCGCGAATATCGTGAATGGGATCGAGAACCGGGTCTCGTCTCCCGGGGGCAGCGCCACCGGCAAATTGAATTTCCATCCGGTCGCCGACCTGTTCATCGAAGCGAACGGCTCGCTGGCCGTCGCCGCCAATCGGAATTCGGTGAATCCTTCTCAAAACACCGTCGGCTGGACGCAACGTTACTCGCTGCAGGCGAGTTATACGCTGCCATGGGCGCTGACCGTTTCTACTTTTTACACCTTGCAGCTTGTGTCGGGGACATTGCCTGCCCCGCCCGTATCGCTGTGGAATGCGAGCGCCTGGAAAGAGATCGGCCGGCGCCGGCGGGTGCAGCTCCGTCTGAGCGCTTTTGGTTTGCTCAACAATACGAAGAATAGCAGCCAGTCGGTGGGCGTGGGGACGCTCAGCACCACTGAAACGAATATCCCCGGAAGGGTCCTGTTGCTGAGCGTGATCTGGCATTTCCGCAAATTCTCCTGACGGCTGGAACGGCCTACATAACCTGTTCATAGCCTGTGAAATGCAACCGGCGCTTCGTTTTTTACACCTCCGGACGGCGGGTCGGGGACAATTAAATTTGGCTTGTTAAGGATTCTTTAACAATTAATGGGTAAACTTTTGAGTTTTATTAACGGTCCAAGCGACCGTAATCATTCGATATGAAAAAGTTGTTATCGTTCCTTTTTATCGCATCGGCCGCCCTATTCGCTTTTTCCTGCAACAAACACAATTCGGGTCCCGATGCCGGCTACGGCCCCAACTCTTTGTTCCCGCTGACCAGCGGCGACACCTGGTATTTCTCGGACTCGGCGTTCAGCGACAGCGGACTGATCGCTGCTTACTCCGATACGATGGTGGCCACAAAGAATTCCGTTACGGATAACGTTGGTACGGTGTACCTCGAGCTGAGCGATCCGTACGGCTGGTTCAACGGGAGCTATATCGCCGTCGATCCCAGCAACTATGCGGTATATGAAGTAGACAGTCCTGCATTTCAGCCGTACACGTTTTTTGCGACTGTCAACCAGGACGGTCAGATAGCCGATCCCTATACGGATAATTCCAACCAGGCCTGTCCGATCACTTACACACAGTATGGGTATGCCAATCCATTCAATCTCTACGGGTTTTCGGCATACAAGAATGCCGAGGTCGTCACGGACTGTAAAGGAACGGTGCTGGAGGAGACGGATTCCTATCTGAGCCCGGGCGTAGGCGTAGTCAGGATCGAAGATTACCTGACGGATACCACGGGTGGAAAGAACGTATTTTATGAGGATTATTCGCAGACGCTGACCGCGAAGACCCTGCATTAGAACGGAGGTGCGAGCGGGGAGAAGGCGCAGGCAATTCAGCGCGGTCGCCGGGTCTTAGCCGGGATTCCGGTGGAAACGCAGGAAAGCAAGCTGGGGGGACACTAAAATCGTTGTAAATACGTTACAACTAATTAAATCCTACATTATGCACCGCAAGTTTACCCTGCTGACCTGCCTAGTTGTCGTAATGATCATCGTTTCCTGTAAGAAGTCGAATTCGCCCCAGAACCCGAACGGGCTCGTCGGCAACTGGAACTTCCTTTACATCAAAGCGAACACCACGGCCAGCATAACGGTCTCCGGCATCACGAACGTCACCGTGGCCAACTATACGAGCCAGAATAACGCGGGAACGGCAACGTTCACCGCCGATTCGTTGGCACTGAAGGGGCTGGCTTATTCCGTTAATACAACTGCGACGGCCTATCAGTATATGGGGTCTACGCTGATCGGCTCGAGCACGGTACCCTTTACGGCCAGTGTTCCCTCGACGAATGAAACAGTCGCCTACAAGGTGATCGGTAGCGACAGCCTCAATTTTCCCGGCGGCGGCCCCGTTCCCGGCGCGGGCAGCGGCGGCCGTTTCACGATCAAGGGCGATACGCTCAATATCGCTGTCAATGGCAGTACGATCGGCCCCGGCGGCGTCAATGAAGTGGTCACAGGCAACATTTATTTCCTGAAACAATAGCCGGAACATCGTATATTGGACCGGCGCCGACCGCGCCGTTTCCATATGAAAAAAGATCGTCGTCAATTTCTCAAAGAAAGCTCAGCCCTTGCCGGCGGGGCTTTTCTTTTGCCCATGCCCGGCGGGCAATCCCTGTTTTCGCGTGTTAGCCCTGCCGACCAGCTAAACGTCGGAGCCATCGGCCTGAATGGCATGGGATGGGCCGACCTGTCTGCTGCTATCAAGATCCCGGGCGTCAACGTCGTCGCGCTTTGCGACATCGACAGGAATGTGCTCGACCGCCGCATGAAAGAGCTGGCTGCCAACCATGTTGACACGGGCCGCATCCGGACTTACGGCGACTATCGAAAGCTGCTGGGGCAAAAGGACATCGATTTCGTCATCATCGGGACGCCGGACCACTGGCACGCCATGATCATGATCGAAGCTTGCATGGCTGGCAAGGATGTCTATGTCGAAAAGCCAGTCGGCAATTCCATTGGAGAATGTCGTGCGATGGCGGCTGCCCAAAAGAAATACAACCGGGTGGTGCAGGCCGGTCAATGGCAGCGCAGCCAGCAGCATTTCAAGGATGCCGTCGATTTCGTTTATTCGGGACAGTTAGGTCGTATCCGGACCGTCAAGGTATGGTGTTACCAGGGATGGATGAAGCCCGGCCCGGTCGTACCCGACTCGGCCCCGCCTCCGGGCGTGGACTACGCAATGTGGCTGGGACCCGCGAAGACCCGCCCTTTCAATTCGAGCCGGTTCCACTTCAATTTCAGGTGGTTCTGGGATTATGCAGGCGGACTGATGACCGACTGGGGTGTCCACCTGCTCGATTACGGGTTGCTGGGTATGAAGGCCGGCGTACCGAAAACGATAGCCGCACTGGGCGGCGATTTCGCCTATCCCGATCTCTACCAGGAAACACCCGATACGCTCACCACCTTGTACGAGTTCGACGGTTTCAACCTGGTTTGGGACCATGCGATGGGTATCGACAATGGCAGCTATGGCCGTGACCATGGCATCGCGTACATCGGCAACAACGGCACGCTGGTCCTCAGCCGAGGCGGCTGGGAGGTGATCGAAGAAAAGAACGCCAAAACAAAGGTCGCAAAACCTTTCGTGAAACAGTCCGACGACGGGCTCTCCAAACATATGGCCAATTTTATCGGCGTCGTGCGGTCGCGGAAGATGGAAGACCTTCACTGTCCCATCCAGGCTGGCGAACACGTGGCCACCGTGGCTCAAATGGGCAACATCAGTTTTCGCAGCGGCAAGCGGTTGGAGTGGGATGCGGAGGCGGCGAGGTTCAAGGATGATTCGGTCAACCGCGCCTACCTGATGAAGGAATACCATAACGGCTATGCTCTGCCGACGGTCTGAAGGGAATGGCGGATGGCCTGGGCTGCGGCCGCCAATCCATCCTGTAGCAATTCTGTCGGCCGCACCCGGTGGTTTGGCACGCAAAATGCCTGTCTACCGAATATGCGCCACTTGTGTAGATTATCAGTACTCCTTTTATTTTTGGCCCCCGTGTTGGCGACCGGCCAGGTAAAGGACACGTTGACCAAAAAGCTGGACAGCCTGGCCAGTAACCCAGACAGTTCGGGCGGTAAACAGAAGAACGTCATCGCCCCCTCCTTTTACAACGAGAATACCCGGATTACGCCCCGGGTCTACATCATATTGACATTGGATGACATGAAGCAACAGTGGACTTCGCCATTCAGGGCCACCAAAAAGAATTGGTTGCAGGTAGGCATGTTCGCGGCTTTGACGACGGGGGTAGTCCTGGGACTGGACAAACCGGTCAACCGATACACGGTCGAGCAGATCCGGACGAACAGGTCGGCGGTATCGGCAAGTCTCTATGTCACCAATTTCGGTGGATGGTACGAGACGTATACGCTTGCCGCCCTGGGCGCCTATGGCTGGATCTTCAAAAGGGACAAGGAAAAGACGACCACGCTGCTTGCTACGCAGGCGTATATAACGGGCGCCGCCGTCGAGACGGTGATGAAATTCCTGACCAGCCGGCAGCGTCCTTCTTATTATGATGCCTTGACGGGCCGGAACAGTCATGTGTTCCATGGACCTTTTTACCACTTTATGAAGAGCGACAGCTATTCCTATCAGTCGTTCCCTTCGGGCCACACGACAGTGGCGTTTGCCGCGGCGACCGTCTTTGCGATGGAATACAAGAACATCTGGTTCGTTCCGATCATTTCCTACTCGGCCGCTACAGCGATCGGGTTGAGCAGGGTCGTTCAAAACGCGCATTGGATCTCGGACGTGCTGGTAGGCGCAGGCCTCGGGTTCATCACCGGGAGACAGGTCGTGAACAACTATCATCGCTATTCGAAGCTGCAGATGGACAAGGCGAAAAAGAAGCACTCGGTCAGTTTCACCCTCGATTATCTCAATGGCACCATGACGCCCGGAATCGTCTACACCTTCCGATAAGCCATCCTTAAAGGTAGTAATGGCCGCGCCTTTGCCGGTCCTCCCAATTGAACAGTACGAATATCCTTTGTTCCGTTTGCGTGTAGTGAAGGGCAGGGTAATTCGCCTGGTAATGATCGTTCCAATAGATATTCTCTTCCAGCCCCACGCTCACCGATCGGTACACGTGAACGGCGAGCCGGGGTTTCAGCACGCCGATGTAGTTGTTGCCGAGCGAATTCGCAGGGGGATCGTCCTTGCCGGTATTGTCGAATGCATGGATAAAATAATAGTAATACCAGATGCTGAAGTTCGCGTACTTGCTGATATTGATGGCTGCTTCGACTTTCGCTTCCCATCCGTAGGCGAAGCGATAGTCCCTGTAAAAGGACGTGTCCGTTACGGGACCAACGCTGCTTCCGGCAAAGGGAACGTATCCTACGTGAAGGTTGAGATCGAGGTCGGAAAACCTGGCCAAATGCAGCCTGGAGATGACCCCGGGCCCGAAGGCGATCGTCGACAACTCGAATGCTTTGGCGTCATAATAGTCGTAGTGCTGAAAACCACCGACGAGCATATTGAACCTGCCGAATTGATACGTTTTTCCCAACAACGCTCCATACCCCGTGATGTTATCGACTATTTTTCTGCCCACGCCGAAGTTCAGCTCGGCCCGGAACTTGAAGTAATCGAACGGTTTTATCGAACGGCGTTCGAACGGATTGCCATAGTTCAGCTGAACATTCACCATTTCGTCGGTATGCCCGGACAGGAGTTCGTTCGTCTGGGTGTTGATCGAGTGCGCGCCCACGAATAATGCAATGTTCACCGGCTCTTTCTGGTAGATCTCCTTGTTGACGTGCCGCCTGAAGTGGCCGTCAAACAGCCGGTTGACCCCTCTTACCGGGTCGATCAGTCCGGCGAGGATCTCGCGAAAAACGCGCTCCGGCCCCGTTGCCCGGTCGTCCAAAATGTTGGAGCTCAATCGATACGTCACCTCGCCGAGCAACTCGCCGTCCACCGTCGTGTTGATCAGGTCTTCGCGTTCCGGGGTCCCGTTCTCCCCAAAGATCTTCCACATATAGCTACCGGCGAATACGATCGGGAAAGATGCCCAGAAATTATAGCCGTTTGTGCGGGCGGCGCTGAAGTAGAAACTGCCCATCATCGGATGCGATAAGAAGTTGTTGCCGAACCTGTCCTGGTCCCATTCCCACCCGTTCGTCCATGGGAAACCCGCACGGAGGTTCTTGCTCCAGGTGTGGACGTCCGTTTTTGCAAACTGCAGGTGCATGACGGTCCTGTCGACGATGTTCAGGATGGTGTTTTCGACAACGACCTGTGCGGCCGGTCGCCACACCTTGCTTTTTTTGGTATACTCCGGATCGTCGTTCAGCAAATCGCCGTACCTGCTGTATTTGGTATAGTCCATGCCCGGCAGTTTTCGCGGCTCGATGCCTGCCGAGTCCCTGAACCAGGCGATCTTTCGCTCCCGGATCGCCTTCAACTGTCCCGGGATGTCGCCTTTTGCCGGTATGATCGTGTCGGTGGCCGGGTTCTGGGCCAGAACAGGCGTGAATGGCAGGAGCAAAAAAGCTGAATAAAGAAGGTGTCGCATTTTCATAGTTGACTGATGAGGCCGCTGACAAGCAAGGGCAGCAAAAAGGAAATGGTGACGGAGGAATCTTTACAAAACATGGGCCATCCGGGCCGGGGGGCCGTTTGTGGGGATAGAACGGGGACGGCCGGGCGAAACGGCCGGAGATTCAGCGGTTTAAAACGGGTCGGCGCCGGAGAGCGGCCAAAATGGGTAAATGTTTCTACACAATGTCAGAACGGGCCAGCGGGTTTACTTCTTACCCATGGCATATTGGATCCCGGCCAGCAGGTGGTGCAGGAACAAGGGATCGGACCATGTGGCGTCCGTGTGGCCAAGAGCCGTATAAAAGGATCGGCCTCCGTCGAAATCATGATACCAGGAGAATGGATGGTTGTCGCCGTTAGCCCCACCCGTATAGGAAGATTCGTCGATCCGGAGCAGGACCTTTATATCCGGGTTCAGGTACTTGAAATTGTACAGCTCGTCGAAATGCATCCAGGGGTTGGGGAAGCCTTTCATAGCCGGGTTGGTCGAGTCGACCACGAAGAAGCGTGCCTCCTGTTGTTTGGGATGCGATTTGAAATATCCGCCGACGAGATCGCCGTACCATTGCCAGTTGTATTCGCAATCGGTCGCGGCATGTACGCCTACGAAACCGCCGCCGTGACGGATGTAGTCCTGCAACGCTTGTTCTTCCTCCGGGCCGAACACCTTACCGGTCGGGCTCAGGAAGACCAGCGCGGCGTATTTCTTGAGGATCTTCTTCCGGAACCACGTCGAATCGACGGTTGTATCCACGGCAAAGCCGTTGGCCTCGCCGAGTTGCCGGATCGCAGCGATGCCTGTCGCGATGCTCGCATGGTGATAGCCGTTGGTCTTGCAGAAGATCAGCACTCGCGGCTTTGCAAGAAGTTCAGGCCAGGGGTGAACTGCTTTCGAATGCTGGCCCGCCCATGGACGCAAAGGCCCTGCGCCCGAGAGCGTTACGAAAACAAACAGCGGGAGGAGGGCCTGCTTCATAATTTTTTGATTTTGATATTCCTGAACCAAACCGGGAAGTCGTGATACTGCAGCGCGATCCGTCCGCTGTGAAAGGTGCCGAAGTCCGGCCAGCGTTTGAACTTGCTGTGAGCCACCATATCGCGCCAGTGGTCGTCCCACATCGTCGTCGAGACAACGTTCACGCCATTCAGAAAAAGCTTCAGCCGGCCGCCCTTGCAATAGATCTCCACCTGGTTCCACTCGCCGGCCGGCCTGACCGTTTCGCGCGAGCAGGGGATCAGGTCATACAGATCGCCGGCCCGGTGGGCATGGTTTTTCGCGTCGGGGTTGCCGTTATTGTCCAGCACCTGCATTTCGGGACCCGTGAAATAGGTCTCCTTGTATTTGGCGGTATCTTCCCGGACATGAAAAAGAATGCCGCTGTTACCCCTGGGAGAGATCTTCCATTCCAGCTTGAGATCGAAATCGCCGTATACGCCATCCGTGAGAAGGTCGCCGTGACGCGCGGCCGAGGGATTGGGCGTAAAAGCACTGTCCTGTACGATCCAGTTGACCGCGGTGGGTTGCCCGTAGGTATGCCAGCCGGCGGTAGAACGGCCGTTGAACAACAGGATCCAGCCGCCCTTCTTTTCGGCGGACGTCAGCGAATTGGGGGCCTGCGCAATTGCCAGGGCCGGTAGCGCCGCTGCCAGGGTGAAAAGTATCTTTCTCATCGGGCGATTATTTTTTCAGCGTGAGGATAAAGGTGACGATGGTCTTTACATCATCGGGTTTCATTTGCGGATGCGGGGTCATGGGCGTCGTGCCCCAGATGCCGCTGCCGCCGGAGATCACTTTTTTTACGAGGCGGTCCACTGTCGAGTCGGCGGCGGGACTGTATTTGGCCGCTACCTGATCGTATGCCGGCCCGATGCTGGCTCCGCCATCGGCCTGGTGCAATCTGTGGCAGGTGGTACAATCGCTGCCGGCGATGAGTTCGATCGCTTTATCATCCGACGCGTTGCCGGTGGTCGCCGGCGCTGACGCGGTTGGGGTCGTGTTAGCCGTCGTGTCTTTGGCCGACGCATTTTTTTCGGAGCCACCGCCACAGGCTGCAAAGACGACAGCGGAAGAAAGGATAACGATTGAAATTCTGCTAAACTTCATACAAATCTTTTTAGTTGGAATGATGCCCCGCCAAGTTAGGGATTTCATCAAGAAATGCGCGAAAAAATATTATTTCAGCCCGAGGACCGCGCGGTTGAATTTTTCGTCTTTTCCCGTGCCCGCGAAATCATCGAACGCTTTTCCGGTTACGCGGATGATATGCTCCCTGATGAATACCGCACCCTCTTTAGCGCCGTCCTCGGAATTCTTGATGCAACATTCCCATTCCAGTACTGCCCAGCCTTTGAAGTCGTAAGCGGTCAGCTTGCTGAAGACCGATTTGAAATCGACCTGTCCGTCGCCGAGCGAGCGAAAGCGGCCGGCCCTGTCGACCCATGGTTGGTATCCGCCGTAAACACCCTGTTTCCCGGTGGGATTGAATTCCGCATCCTTGACATGGAACATGCGGATGCGTTCATGATAGTTGTCGATGTATTCGAGGTAATCGAGACATTGCAACACGAAGTGCGAGGGATCGTACAACAGGCAGGCGCGGGGATGGTTGCCCGTGTGCCGGAGAAACAGCTCATAAGTGACCCCGTCATGCAGGTCTTCGCCGGGATGGATCTCGTAACAGACGTCCACGCCGTGCGCGTCGAACTCGTTGAGGATGGGCAGCCAGCGTGCAGCCAGTTCCCTGAAGCCGGTTTCCACCAGGCCCGCGGGCCGTTGCGGCCAGGGGTAGACGGTCGGCCAAAGCAGGGCGCCGCTGAATGTCGCGTGCGCGTCGAGGCCCAGGTTGCGGGACGCTTTTGCCGCGTATTTCAGCTGCTGGACGGCCCATTCGGTCCGGGCCTTTGGATTATTGTGAACCGCGGCGGGCGCGAACCCGTCGAACAAAGCATCGTAAGCGGGGTGGACGGCGACCAGCTGACCCTGCAAATGCGTGGAGAGTTCGGTGATCTGCAGACCAGCGTTATTGACGGTGCCTTTGATCTCGTCCGCATAGGTCTTGCTTTCTGCCGCCTTTTGAAGATCGATAACGCGGCTATCCCAACTGGGCAATTGGACGCCGACGAAGCCGAGCCCCGCGGCCCATTTGCAGATCGAAGCCAGCGAGTTGAACGGGGGTTGGTCGCCCATGAATTGGGCCAGAAAGATGGCGGGGCCTTTGATTGTTTGCATATGAATGATATTAGATGTGCGCTAATGTCGGTACGTCCGGAGAACCATTGCGGATGGGTTAGATCGTATACGGTGTCCATTTCTCCGTACTATCGTTGCTGCGGATGAGGTTATCGATGAATGCCAGTCCGCGGACGCCATCCTGGACGGAAGGGAAGTCCAGCGCCCCGGCCGGCGGTTGCGTGCCATCGATACGCGCCATGAGCGTCAGCGCGAAATCGCGGTACAGATTCGCAAAGGCCTCGAGATAACCTTCGGGATGCCCCGCCGGGGTACGTGTGTTGAATTTCGCTTCGGGGCAGAGCCAGGGCATACCCGCGCGATACACCTGCGTGGGCTGGTCCAGCCATTTGACCAGGAGCGTATTGGGCTCCTGTTGCGCCCATTCGATCCCGCCGTTCTCGCCGTATACGCGGATCTTCAATGCGTTTTCTTCGCCCGCGGCCACCTGTGAGGCGAACAGCACCCCGGTAGCGCCGTTGTCCATCCGGAGCAGGACGTTCCCGTCGTCATCGAGCGCGCGACCCGGGACCATGATGCTGAGATCGGCGCAGAGTTGTTTGATCTTCAGACCGCTGATATATTCGGCGAGGTGGGCGGCGTGGGTGCCGATGTCTCCCATGGCGCCGCTTTTCCCGGACCGCCTGGGATCGGTACGCCATTCGGCCTGTTTGCTGCCGTCTTTTTCCGACAGGCGGCTCAGCCATCCCTGGGGATATTCCACATAGATCTTACGTATCTTCCCGAACACCCCGTCCTTTACCATGCGGCGCGCCTGTTTGACGAGCGGATAGCCGCTGTACGTATGCGTGAGGCAGAACAAGAGACCGGTCTCTTCGACCTTCTTCTGCAATCGCAGCGCTTCATCGAGCGAGAAGGTCATCGGTTTGTCGAGGACCACATGAAAACCTTTTTCGAGCGCGAGCATGGCCGGCGCGAAATGGAGATGGTTGGGGGTGACGATGGCTACGAAATCCATGCGTTTGCCGGCGGGCAGGCGGCTTTCCTTTTCTATCATCTCTTCGTAAGAGACATAGATGCGGTCGTCGGGTAGAAAAAGCGCCCTGCCCGACTCCCTGGCGTTATCGGGATGGCTGCTGAAGGCGCCGCAAACGAGTTCGATCAGTCCGTCCATATTGGCGGCGATCCGATGCACTGCCCCGATGAACGCGGTTTTCCCGCCGCCGATCATTCCCATTCGTAATTTTCTATTCATGCGTGTAATTTATCGATTGCAATTTTAGGATTTCTTGCTGAAATTAGATATTATTAGTTATGTTTACATTGCGTCTATATGACATCTAAAAGTCAGACCGGCGCATCAGAGAGCGCCGCAGCGCTCCGGCCGCACAACTAAACACGACTTGCCATGACCCCGAGCACGACCATTCATGCCAACAAGCTATTTTTAGCCAGCCGTATTGCGCTAATTTTTACCTCCATGTCCTTTGCCTTTCGTTCGTCCGTGGAAGGGGTGTGGGGCACGGAATTCCATCTGACGCATGAGCAGATCGGCTGGATATTCAGCCCTGCCTTCTACGGGTTTACGATCGCGATGATCTTCGGGGGGCCCTTGTGCGACGTGATCGGCATGAAGCGATTGATGGGGCTGGCGTTCCTCGGCCACATCGTGGGATGCGTCATTTATCTTACGGCCGGGAATGCGACCATGTTATTCGTCGGTACCCTATGCATCGGCATCGGGAATGGGATGGTCGAGGCGGCGTGCAACCCCCTGGTCGTGACGCTGTATCCAACCAGCAAGACAAAGATGCTGAACCGTTTCCATGTTTGGTTCCCCGGCGGCATCACCCTCGGCAGCGTCATCTTCTATCTCATGATGGAACGGTGGCACACCGGTTGGCACGCGCTGATCTACGTCCTGTTCGTTCCGGCGGTCATTTACGGTATCATGATGTGGGGGCTGGCCTTCCCGAAGACCGAGCGGGTTACGTCGGGCGTCAGCACAAAGGCGATGTTCGCCTCTTGTCTGAATCCCCTGTTCCTCGTCATGCTGGCGTGCATGTTCCTGACGGGGGCGACGGAGCTGGGCACGAACCAATGGATCACGGCATTGCTCACCGGCGCGGGAGCTTCGGGATTGCTGGTATTGGCCTTCATCAATGTGATCATGGCCGTGGGAAGGTCTTTTGCGGGTCCGGTGGTACACCGGCTGAATCCCAACGGCATGCTCATCTTTTCTTCGATCTTTGCGTGTATCGGGTTGGTCCTGATGAGCAGGGCCAGCGGATATGCCGCATTCGGCGCAGCGTTCGTGTTTGCGGCGGGCGTATGTTTTTTCTGGCCCACAATGCTTGGCTTCGTATCCGAATACCTGCCGAAGACGGGGGCGCTGGGAATATCGCTGATGGGTGGCGCCGGGATGTTCTCGACCTCGTTGTTCATACCGATAATGGGTGGCTGGTTCGATCATTTCAAGGCAGCAGCCATCGCGGGCGGAGCCAGCGCGGCGGAAGCGGACAATGTGGCAGGCCCCCAGACGCTGATGAAGGTGGTTGTCCTGCCCGTTATCCTGATCGTCGTCTTTTCGGTGATCTATATCGTGCGCAGGAAGACTTACGCCGCGCATAAACAGACCTTACGCACCGGCGCCGCGGGATGAGATTAGAGATGGATTAGAAATGGTCCGCCGCCGGCGTCAAATGGTTTCTTTTTTGTAACTTTCTCGTCTTAATGTGCTCAATAAATGTCTGATCGACACTCACGACGTACCGTTATTAAAAGCATTGTTGCGGGAACCGCGGCACTGGGAACAGGGGGGATGTTATCTTCACTTGCTGCATCGGCGGAGTCTAAAAAACCAAAGAAATTGAAATTGAAAGGAACGATCAATCATTCCGTATGCCGCTGGTGCTACGGCGATATCCCATTGGAGGACCTCTGCCTGGCCGTTAAGCGGATCGGCTTTTCCGCTATCGACCTGGTGGGTCCGGCCGACTGGCCGATCCTCAAAAAACACGGCATTTTCTCTTCGATGTGCAACGGCGCGGAGATCTCGCTGACGAAGGGTTGGAACCATACCGAATACCATCCGACGCTGATAAAGAACTATACCGAACACATCGACCTCGTCGCAAAGGCCGGTTACAAGAACCTCATCTGTTTCAGCGGCAACCGCGAAGGGATGGATGATGAAACGGGCATGAAAAATTGCATCACGGGTCTCAAGCAGGTGTTATCGCTGGCCGAGCAGAAAGGCGTGATCGTGCATATGGAGCTGTTGAACAGCAAGATCAACCACAAGGACCAGATGTGCGACAATTCGAAATGGGGCGTCGAGTTGGTGAAACGCATCGGCTCGGATAATTTCCGGCTGCTGTACGATATTTATCACATGCAGATCGACGAGGGGGACGTGATCCGGACGATCACCGATAACCACCAGTATTTCGGGCATTACCATACCGGAGGCGTGCCGGGGCGGCATGAGATCGACGACACCCAGGAACTGTTCTATCCCGCGATCATGCGGGGCATCGTGGCGACAGGATATAAGGGCTATGTGGCGCAGGAGTTCATCCCCTCAAGACCAGATAAATTGAAATCCCTCGAAGAGGGCATCGCCATCTGTGACATTTAAAACCAAAAATTAAAATAAGGTAACGATTATGGCCGACAATACTTACGACGCAATTGTCATCGGATCGGGCATCAGCGGAGGCTGGGCTGCCAAAGAGCTCACGGAGAAGGGTCTGAAAGTACTGATGCTGGAACGGGGACGCAACATCGAGCACATCAAAGATTATGTGAATGCCAATAAAGAAGCATGGGATTTTCCGCACCGCGGGCATGCCACCGAAGAGATGAAGAAGGAATATCCGGTACTTAAACGCGACTATCCGCTCAACGAATGGAACCTCGACTATTGGGTCAAGGACAGCGAGTGTCCGTATACGGAGGTGAAGCGTTTCGATTGGTTTCGCGGTTATCATGTAGGGGGTCGCAGCCTGATGTGGGGAAGACAGAGCTACCGCTGGAGCGATTTCAATTTCGAGGAAAACGGAAAACAGGGCATTGCCGTCGACTGGCCGGTTCGTTACAAGGACATCGAACCCTGGTATACCTATGTGGAAAAGTTCGCCGGCATCAGCGGCTCGAACGAGAACATTCCCATCCTCCCGAACAGCCACTTCCTGCCTCCGTACGACATGACCTGTGTCGAGAAGGATGTTTCCGCCCGCATAAAGGAGCATTATAAGGGAATGCGCCAGATGATCATCGGCCGCGTAGCGAACATCACGGTCCCACATGAAGGCAGGCCGGGTTGCCAGTTCCGGAACAAATGCTGGCTGGGTTGTCCCTTCGGCGGTTATTTCTCCACCCAGTCGTCGACGTTGCCTGCTGCCGTGAAGACCGGTAACCTGACCCTGCGTCCCTGGTCGATCGTTACGAAGATACTCTACGACAAGGATAAGAAAAGGGCCACCGGCGTCGAGGTGCTGGACGCGGAGACGAACAAGACCTATGAGTTCCATTCGAAGATCGTGTTCCTCAACGCCAGCACGCTCAACAGCGCCTGGGTGCTGATGAATTCCGCTACCGACATCTGGCCCGACGGCCTGGGCAGCAGCAGCGGCGAGCTTGGACACAACCTCATGGATCACCACCTGGGCGTAGGCGCGAGCGGATTGGTGGAAGGTTATGAGGATAAATATTATTTCGGCCGTCGTGCCAACGGGATCTATATTCCCCGTTTCCGCAATGTCAACGGCGATAAACGCGATTATATCCGGGGATTCGGTTACCAGGGCGGCGGTGGCCGGCAGGGCTATAATCACGAGGTGGCCGAATACAGCATCGGTAAAGAATACAAGGAAGCGCTGACCGAGCCGGGGCCCTGGACGATGAACATCGGTGCATTCGGCGAGATCCTGCCTTACCATGAGAACAAGGTCACGCTGGACAAAACGAAAAAGGACAAGTGGGGGCTCAACGTACTGGCGATCGATTGCGAACTGAAAGACAACGAGCTGAAGATGCGCAAGGATATGGAGGCCGATGCGGTGGAAATGCTGACGATCGCCGGCGTGAAGAATATCAGGAGCCGCAGCGACAATCCTTTCCCCGGGAGGGGTATCCATGAAATGGGAACGGCCCGGATGGGCAGGGACCCGAAGACCTCGGTGCTGAATTCCTTCAACCAGGTCTGGGATGCGCCGAATGTTTTCGTGACCGACGGCTCGTTCATGACCTCGGCCAATTGCTGTAATCCGTCGCTCACCTACATGGCTTTCACGGCGCGGGCGGCAGACCATGCGGTGAAGGAGCTCAAGAAAGGTAATATCTGATCGACAATGAACAGTTACGACGCCATAGTGATCGGGTCGGGCATCAGCGGCGGCTGGGCGGCCAAAGAGCTGACGGAAAAAGGCCTTCGCGTCATCATGCTCGAACGCGGGCGCAATTACGAGCACATAAAGGACTACAAGACCGCAAGCCTCGATCCCTGGCAATTCGAACACCGGGGCAGGATCACCCGGCAAGAGCGGAAGGACCATCCCTATATCGCCAGGACCTGGGGCGCCACCGAAGCGGTGATCGACAGCTGGGCGAAAGGCGTGGATTGTCCCTACACCGAGATCAAACCGTTCAACTGGTGGAGAGCCTATCAGCTCGGCGGCCGGTCGATCCTTTGGGGAAGGCAGAGCTACCGGTGGAGCGATCACTATTTCGATGCCAATGCACGCGAAGGATGGGCCGTCGATTGGCCGATCCGGTATAAGGATATCGAGCCGTGGTATGATCATGTCGAGCGGTTCATCGGTGTCAGCGGCAGCAAAGAAGGGTTGCCCCATCTCCCGGACGGACAATTCCTTCCGCCGATGGAGATGAACTGTGTGGAGAAAGACGTGGCCGCAAGGATAAAGGCGCATTACAAAGGGCAGCGTCATATGATCATCGGGCGCTCGGCCAACCTGACGGCTCCTGTCGCGGGAAGGGGTGCCTGCCAGTTCCGGAACCGTTGTTGGGAAGGCTGTCCATTCGGCGGCTATTTCAGTACACAGTCGTCGACGCTGCCGGCGGCAATGGCGACGGGAAGATTGACGGTTCGTCCGTTCAGCATCGTGACGCGGATACTCTATGACAGGGATAAGAAGAAGGCTACCGGTGTGGAGGTGTTGGATGCCGAGACGAACAAGACCTACGAATTCCATGCGAGACTGGTGTTTGTCAACGCCAGCGCGCTGAACAGCGCCTGGGTGCTCATGAACTCCGCGACCGACGTCTGGCCCGGGGGACTGGGCAGCAGCAGCGGCGAACTGGGTCACAACGTCATGGATCACCATTACAATGTCGGCGCGGCAGGCGTCATGGAAGGCTACGAAGACAAATACTATTACGGCCGAAGGGCCAATGGCATTTACATCGTGCGGTTTGCGAACCTTTTCGGCGACAAGCGCGATTACCTCCGTGGCTTTGGTTACCAGGGGGGTGCAGCCAGGGACGGATGGAGCCGCAATGTGGCGGAAATGAGCATCGGCGCCGGAATGAAAGAAACGTTGTGCGAACCCGGCCAATGGAGCATCGGGGTGACCGGTTTCGGCGAGTTGCTGCCGTATCATGAGAATAAGGTGTCGCTGGACAGGGATCGGAAAGACAAGTGGGGGTTGCCGGTGCTGGCTATGGATGCGGAGCTGAAGGAGAACGAGAAAAAGATGCGCAAGGATATGGCCTCGGAGGCGGCGGAGATGCTGCAGGCCGCAGGCGTAAAGCAGGTGCGCACCTGGGACAGCGGGCATGCGGTAGGCGATGGGATACACGAAATGGGTACGGCGAGGATGGGCAGGGACCCCAGGACCTCGGTGTTGAACGGACATAACCAGGTGTGGGACGCGAAGAACGTTTTTGTGACGGATGGCGCGTGCATGACCTCGTCCGCTTGTCAGAACCCGTCGCTGACCTATATGGCGCTGACCGCAAGGGCGGCCAATTTTGCCGTATCGGAGCTAAAGAAAAACAATATTTAATTTCGGCGGGCGAAGCCCGCCGGCACAAACCAAAAAATAAAACCATGAACAGAAGAGAAGCATTGACCCGGGTAGGCCTGTTGCTGGGCGGCACTGTCGTAGGCGCGGAAATGTTCCTGTCCGGTTGTACCAACTCGCCCGAGGCGAACATCGGCGGTACGGGAACCAATTTCTCCAACGACGACATTGCCTTCCTGAATGAAGTGGCCGAGACCATTCTGCCGGCGACGGATACGCCGGGCGCCAAAGACGCGAAGGTCGGCGAATTCATGGCGCGTATCGTCAAGGACTGCTATACGCAGGACGAGCAAAAGACCTTCCTCGATGGCATGAAAAAGCTGAGTGAAGTCAGCAAGCAACAGAACGGCAAGCCCTTCCTGGAAAGCACGCCCGAGCAGCGCCACAACCTGCTGGTCGCCCTGGACAAGGAGCAAAAGGCATACACCTCATCGAAGAAAGAAGGCGATCCGGCGCACTATTTCCGGATGATGAAGGAGCTGACGCTCTGGGGTTATTTCACCTCGGAGCCCGGTGCGACCAAGGCGCTCCGTTATGTCGCCGTACCCGGCAAGTATATTGGCTGTATCGATTACAAGAAGGGCGATAAGGCCTGGGCGACGTCTTAAAATATATTACATTCAGGGATGCTTAAACGATCCATGCCCGTCTGGATGCTGGCGGGCAGCGTTCTGCTTGTCTCCTGTCTGCGGGACAGGCGAAACGCCAGTCATCACGAAACCCCTTTGGCCTCGATCCGCGCCGGAGAGAAACTGGCTGCGGTTTATTGCCAATCCTGTCACCTTCTGCCCGAGCCTGCCCTCGCCGACGCGCGCAGCTGGGAGAATGGCATACTCCCGGCGATGGGCCCACGACTGGGAGTTTTTTCCTTCAAAGGCAGGAACTATCCCTCCGAAAAATACAATCCTTCGATCGGCAGCGGCTATTATCCTTCGCAACCGGTAGTTTCTGCGGCGCAATGGCAACAGATCCTCGACTATTATACGGCTACTGCGCCGGATTCCTTGCCGGGCCAGCAACGCGACCGGCCGATCCGCATGGGTTTGCCGCTCTTCTCGGCGCAGGTGTCGCCCGATGTGCATGGACTGCCCGTGTCCGCCTATGTCGGCATCGACAGTTTTGCGGGTAAAAGCGAAATAACGGTCGGCAGTATGTTACCGGGCGCGCTTCTGCGGTATGACCAACACCTTCGGTTGAAAGACTCGCTGCCTGTAAAGGGTGCGGTCGTGGACATCTCCTACGATCGTCAGCGGGCGTTGGTCTGCAATATCGGCAACATCAACCCGAACGATGCCAGGCTGGGCAGCGTATCGGGAATGACCATTGGAAGCGCGGACAAAATGGAACTCGATACGGCGCCGCTGTTCCGGCAGCTGGCAAGGCCTGTGCAGCTGGTCGCTGCGGACCTGAACGGCGATGGCAGAACGGACTACGTGGTCTGTGAGTTCGGCAATCTGACCGGAGAGTTGTCATGGATGCAGAGCAATGCAGACGGGACCTACACCCGGCATATACTGCGGGCTGCGCCGGGCGCGATAAGGGCGTACGTGCAGGACTACAACCATGACGGACGTCCGGACCTGTGGGTGCTGTTCGCGCAGGGCGAGGAAGGCGTTTTTCTTTTCACGAACGAAGGAGGCGGCAGGTTCCGCAGCGAAGAAGTGCTCCGGTTCCCTCCCATTTATGGATCTTCCTCTTTCGAGCTGGACGATCTCAACAGGGACGGGTTTGCCGATATTCTTTATACGTGCGGGGACAATGCGGACTATTCTCCCATCCTGAAACCCTATCATGGCGTTTATATCTTTCTGAACGACGGGAAGAATCATTTCCGGCAAACCTGGTTCTATCCGCTGAATGGATGTTATAAGGCGATCGCGCGGGATTTTGACGGTGATGGGGATCCGGATATAGCGACGATCTCGTTCTTTGCGGATTTCGAGCACCAGCCGGAGGAGGGATTCGTGTATTTCGAGAATACGGGGAACTGGAAATTCATCCCTTACACGCTACCCGAAGCGAAACGGGGGCGGTGGATCACAATGGACGCAGGGGATCTCGACGGCGACGGAAAGGTCGATCTGGTCCTCGGTAATTTCTCGGTAGGACCTACGCCGAGGAATGCGGCGATCAACTGGAAAAAAGGACCTCTCTTCCTTTTTTTGCACAACACTTCCCGTTAGCGATCACCACTTCCTGGTCACTTTCGAATAATCCGAAGAGATCCTCGCTTTCATCATCCCGGTCGTATCGCCGCTGGGAGAGGTCATTCTCACATGAAACTCGCACTCGTAGAAATCCTTATCGGCATAATAGGCCACGTCGAGCACCTGAAACCGGATGGTGGCCGAGTCCCGTCCGACATTTTTCCTGAGGAAAGCCGCCATTGCTTTTTCGAGCCTGGACGTGGGATCCGTCCTGACGGGTTTGCGGCAGCAGAAAACAAGGGCGAAAAGAAGGAGCCAGATGTAATACTTCATGCGTGTCAATCTTTAAAGAAATGTTAAAAAAGTATCAGGGTCGGATAAAATAGCATCGAACTGCTAATGGAAAATGCCTTTAAATTTATATAGGTTTTTTTTACCAGACATGCTTAAAATCTAAACGGCTTGCTTATGTCATTCAAAACTAACGCTTTGGCGAGATATCTCGCCTGTTCCCTCCTGCTATTTCTCAGTACTGGTGTTCTTGCCCAAAAGACCGTAACGGGCAGGGTCATCAGCGGCACCGACAAATCGCCGGTCCCTGCGGCAACCATCCAGGTGAGAGGTGCGAAGACCGCGACGCAATCGGACGCTTCGGGCGTGTTCTCGATCCATGTTCCTTCTGACAACAGCGTGCTGGTGATCTCCGGAGTCGGTTTCGACAAACTGGAAATTCCGGTATCCGGACGGACGACATTGGGGGATATTGAAATGAAGCTTTCGGTCTCTTCGCTGAATGAGATCGTGGTGACGGGTTACTCGACTCAAAAGAAAAAGGACATCACCGGCTCGGTAGCAGTTGTCGATGTGAAGGAAATGAAAGCGATCCCGACCGGCAGTCCGGAACAGATGCTGCAGGGGCAGGCGGCTGGCGTTACGATCATCACGTCCGGCGCTCCGGGCGGCCCCACCAACGTTTTCGTGCGAGGGGTTACTTCATTCGGGAATACGGATCCGCTGTATGTGATCGATGGCGTTCCGGGGGGCTTGCATGACCTGAATTCCAACGACATCGAGTCCCTCCAGGTGTTGAAAGACGCCGGCGCCGGCTCGATCTACGGTGTACGCGGTTCCAACGGTGTCGTCATCATCACCACGAAACGGGGAAAGGCAGGCAGGTCCACGATCACCTATGACGGGTATTACGGCACTCAACAGCCTTTACCGGGTAATCCCTTCCACCTGCTGAACAGCCAGGAACTGGCGAATGCCCTTTGGAAAGCGGAGATCAATTCGGGCCAGGTTGCGGGGAATGGCAACCCGACTTCGCAACAATATGGAAACGGCGCCACGCCGGTATTGCCCGATTATATCACCCCGGGCGGCGCGCACGAAGGGGATCCCTCCGTGAATCCTGCTTTATACAACGTCGACTACAGCAAGGGCGCTATCTACCAGATCACGCGAGCAAATAAACAAGGCACCAACTGGTTCCATGAACTCTTCAGACCGGCGCTCATTCAAAGCCATACCCTCTCCATGAGCGGCGGCTCCGAGAAATCAACCTACTACTTTTCGCTCGGTTATTTCGATCAGCAAGGGACCCTGCTCGAAACTTATCTGAAACGGTATTCCGCGAAGATCAATACTACCTTCAATGTTAAAAGGAACATCAGGGTAGGTGAAAATGCCTACCTGTTCTTCAAGAGCAACCCCCAGATCGGCTATTACGGCGAGAACGTCATCAACTACGACTACCGCGAACAACCGATCATCCCAGTGTACGACATCAAAGGCAATTTCGCGGGATCGAACGGTCCGGAACTCGGAAACTCTCCGAATCCCGTGGCAACGCAATTGAGGACGAGCAATAACCGGGGTTACAACTGGGATATGTTCGGCAATGTTTGGGGAGAGGTCGATTTCCTGAAAAACTTTACTGCCCGGACCAGTTTCGGCGGAACGATCGACAACTACTACTACTATCAGTATACGTACCATACCTACGAAGATGCCGAGAACAACGGCTCGAATGGGTTCCAGGAAGGGGCGGGTTATAACAGCACGTGGACCTGGACCAATACCCTCACCTACAACAAGACTTTCGGATTGCATAGCCTGAAGGTCCTCGCCGGATCGGAAGCGATCAATTATTATGGCCGCAACATCTTCGGCTCGCGGATCAATTATTTCACGGACGACCCTTCGCTGCAGGTGCTCAGTGCAGGCAGCCCGACCGGTCAGATCAACGGCAGCGGCGCCAACCAGGCAAGCCTAAGCTCGCTGTTTGGAAAGGTGGATTATGCGTTCAACGACAGGTACCTGTTAAGCGCGACCATTCGTCGTGACGGCGCTTCGCCATTCGGGCCGGACAGGAAATACGGTAATTTCCCCGCATTTTCGGCCGGCTGGATCCTCTCCGAGGAAGATTTCATGAAACAGGCGACCTTTGTCAATTTCCTGAAAGTGCGCGGCAGCTGGGGCAAGATGGGGTCTTATGGAAACGTTAACCCGGGCAACTCTTATTCGCAATATTCTGCCAGTCCCGGCAATTCTTATTACGACATCAACGGCACCAGCAACAGTACGGCGCAGGGTTTTTACCTGAGCCAGATCGGCAGCCTGGTCACGGGCTGGGAAGAAGACAAGATCTCGAACGTTGGCGTCGACGCAGTCGTCCTGAACAACAAGTTGGACCTGAGCATCGAATATTATGTGAAAAAGATCAACGGACTGTTGTTCCAGGATCAGGCCGCGGCCACGATCGGCGGCGCCGCACCTCCATCGGTAAATATCGGCGACGTCAAGAACAACGGGATCGACTTCTCGGCCACTTATCATGGTACCGCGGGCCGCGATCTGAAATTCAACCTGGGTGCGGTTATCACGTCTTACAAGAGTACGATTGTGAGCATACCGGGCGCCGGGGGGTATTTCGAGACGGGCGGCACCCGTATCGGGAATTTCGTTCGTAACGAGGTCGGGCATCCGATCAGCGCCTACTACGGATACCAGGTCGTCGGATACTTCAGGGATGCCAATGATGTTTCGAAATCGCCTACGCAGGCGGACGCTGCTCCCGGGCGCTTTAAATATGCCGATCTGAACCACGACGGCAAGATAACGGACAGCGACCGTACGTTCTATGGCAATCCCAATCCTAAGTTCACTTATGGCCTTAATTTGAACTTCACCTATAAGGATTTCGATGCCACGATCATCTTTTACGGCAGTTATGGGAACGACGTTATCAACTACACGCGGTACTGGACGGATTTCTGGGCCTCTTTCCAGGGCAACAAGAGCTACAACCTCCTGTACAACTCCTGGACGCCGACCAACCTGAATCCGAAAGCACCGATACTGGAGAATGCTTCGACGTTCAGTACGAACACGGTACCCAATTCTTTCTATAAGGAAAGCGGCTCGTTCTTCAAATGCCGGTCGCTGATCATAGGATATACCTTGCGGCCCGACATGCTCAAAAAGGTGGGTCTGGATAAGTTCAGGGTCTTCGTTCAGGGTGCTAACCTGTTCACCGTTACGAAATATACGGGGTTGGACCCGGAACTTTCGGGTAACACTTCGGCGTTCGGAATGGATTTCGGCAATTACCCCAACAACCAAAGGAATTTCAACGTAGGCGTGAGCCTCACCTTTTAATGAAAACAATAAATCGAAAGATTATGAAAAAATTGCAATATAAAATTCTGTTGTCT
The DNA here is from genome assembly GCA_035545215.1 of Puia sp. Lineage (GTDB taxonomy): Bacteria > Bacteroidota > Bacteroidia > Chitinophagales > Chitinophagaceae > Puia. The sequence goes on along the minus strand of DASZYU010000327.1, from coordinate 4,434 downwards.
TCCGGTGTAGCGCTCGTCGTATTGTTGTATGCGTGCAGCAAGGGCTTCCTGAGCAAACCGCCTATCGGCACCTATCAGCCCAATACCATGGCTAACAAAGCCGGAGTCGCCGGTTTGCTGATCGGCGCTTATTCGCTGCTGGATGGACAGGGCGGCATTGGCGGTTCGTGGGATGCCGCGGCCAGCAACTGGGTTTGGGGCGGCGTCTGCGCGGACGACGCGCACAAGGGCTCCGACCCCGGCGACCAGCCCGATATCGTGTCGCTGATGACCTGGAGCGAAACCTCCACCAACAGCTATAACGAAGCAAAATGGCAGACCTGCTATGACGGTATCCAACGCGCCAACGAAGTGCTTCGCATCATGCGCGAGGCCAAGGACCTGACGCCTGCAGATACTACCGAATTCGCGGCCGAGGCGAGGTTCCTGCGCGGCCACTATCATTTCGAGCTGAAGAAGATCTACAACATGGTGCCGTATGTGGATGAGTCGGTTACCTATACGGCAGGCAACTGGCGTGTCCCGAATAACGTCGACATCTGGCCAAAGATCGAAGCCGACTTCCAATACGCCATGACCAATCTGCCGGCTACGCAAAGTTCTGTCGGGAGGGCAAACAAATACGCCGCCGAAGCGTTCCTCGCCAAAGCCTACATGTTCGAGCACAAATATTCGCAGGCGCTGCCATTGCTGAACGACCTGATCACCAACGGCAAGACGGCCGGGGGGTTGAAATATGGTCTTGTCGACAATTTCAACGACAATTTCAATGCCGCCAAAAAGAATAACAAAGAGTCCGTTTTTGCGGTGCAAAATTCGGTGAACGACGGTTCCACCGCTGCCAATGCCAACGCGGGGGACGTCCTCAATTTCTCGTATGATCCTTCCGCTCCCGTCAGTTGCTGCGGCTTTTACCAACCTTCCTACAGCCTGGCCAACGCCTATAAAACGGATCCGGTGACGGGTCTTCCAATGCCCAACACGTACAACAACACCGATCTGAAAAATGATGAAGGCCTGAAATCTTCCGATCCCTTTACTCCGGATGGCACTATAACGCTGGATCCCCGCCTCGACTGGACGGTCGGCAGGCGCGGGATACCGTTCCTCGATTGGGGTATCAATCCGGGCTTCCTGTTCGTGCGTAACCAGGCCAGCGGCGGCCCGTACACCCCGGTCAAGAATGCGCCTTACGCCAGCCAGATCGGAACATTGACGGACAAGTCGTCCTGGACGGCCGGTTATACGGCGCTCAATGTTAACCTGATCCGTTTTGCCGACGTGCTGCTTTGGGCTGCCGAGGCAGAGGTCGAGGTCGGCAGTCTCGACAACGCGGAAAATTATGTGAACATGGTACGCAACCGCGCAGCGAATCCTGCGGGCTTCGTCCACACGTATATCGACCCCAATAACCCACAGGCCGGTTTCACCAATACGCCCGCGGCCAATTACTACATCAAGCCTTACCCGGCGGGCTATTTTACCGCCCAGGGGCAGGCGACGGCCAGGACGCTCGTCCGCTTTGAAAGGAGGCTCGAGCTCGCCATGGAGGGACACCGGTTCTTCGATCTCGTCCGGTATGGGACGGCGGATGTCGAGCTGAATGCCTACGTGACGCACGAGGTAAATTCGGGTTATGTGCTGATGAAGGGAGCGACGTTCGTCAAGGGCAAGTCGGAGTACTTCGCGATACCGCAACAGGAGATCGATGTGAGTACGGTGAACGGCAAGGCGACGCTCACACAAAATCCAGGCTACTAGCAGGTAGTTTCCAATAGGAACAAGGCAGGGTTTTTTGTACCCTGCCTTTTTTTGTTTATTTTGATGATGGAATGACGCATGTTTCTGTACGATGGAATGTTTCGGGTTTACTGGCGATAGGTTTGTTCTGCCTGGGAGCCTGCGGTGGTAAGAAGACATTGTTTGAGCCCGTGTCATCAAGCCGGTCGGGCATCCATTTCAACAACAGGATCGACGAGACGGATTCGGTGAACGTCCTGGATATATCCAATGTATACAACGGGGGCGGCGTGGGCATCGGAGACTTCAACAACGACGGTCGCCCCGATGTCTTTTTTACGGGCAACGAGGTGCCGTGCCGCCTGTATCTCAACAAAGGAGATTTTCGCTTTGACGACGTGACTGTCGAAGCCGGAGTGGGAGGCGAAGGAAAATGGTGCCGCGGCGTATCGGTGGTGGATATCAATAACGACGGTCTTCCCGATATCTATGTCAGCACGACCATCAAACCCGATCCCCGCGACAGGGGCAATCTCCTGTATGTGAACCAGGGTGTGGACAAGGATGGCGTCCCGCATTTCAAGGAAATGGCGGCGGAGTACGGTTTGGCAGATACCGGTTATTCTACCCAGGCGGCATTTTTCGACTATGACAACGACGGCGACCTCGATGTTTATATGGCCGATAACGATATCGTAGACGGCGATTACCCCAATCATTACCGCAAGGTCATCAGAGACGGGTCGCACCCGAGCACGGGGCGGCTGTACCGGAATGACTGGAGCGATTCGCTTCATCATCCCGTATTCACCAATGTTACCAAACAGGCCGGCGTAACGATCGAAGGCTATGCGCACGGCGTCACCATCGCGGATATCAACCGCGACGGCTGGAAGGATATCTACGTGACCGACGACTACCTTTCCAACGACCTCCTGTACATCAACAACCATGACGGCACATTCTCGGAGCAATTGGGAACGTATTTCAAGCATACCTCGACCAATGCGATGGGGAATGATATTGAAGACATCAACAATGACGGACTGGCCGATGTGATCGCGCTGGACATGGACCCCGCGGACAATTACAGGAAAAAAATGATGTTGGGCCCCGCCAATTATCAGAATTACATCAACAACGACCAGTTCGGCTATAAGTATCAATATGTGAGGAATACCCTGCAGTTGAACCGGGGACCGCGCGTGGGGGCTGGTGATACGATCGGCCCCCCGGTCTTCAGCGAGATCGGCTTTCTCGCCGGCATTGCCGAGACGGACTGGAGCTGGACGCCGGTGGTCGCGGATTTCGACAACGACAGTTACCGGGACATCATTATCACCAATGGGTTTCCAAAGGACGTGACCGATCATGATTTTGTCGCTTTCCGGGATAAGGCTTCGACGCTGGTGACGAAGAAAGAGCTCCTGAAATACATACCCGAGGTGCGGCTGCATAAGTATGCCTTCCGCAACAACGGCGACCTTCAGTTCGAAGACGTATCGGACAGATGGGGCCTGATGACCCCGGCCTTTTCGAATGGCGCCGCATGGGTCGACCTCGACGGCGACGGGGATTTGGACCTGGTTGTAAACAACATCAACGACGAAGCGATGGTATTCAGGAATACCTGCCGTGAAAGGGCCGGTGACGATAACCATTACCTTCGTTTACGGTTGACCGGGGACAGCCTGAACAGGCAGGGCCTGGGCGCGTGGGTGGAGCTGCACTATGGCGGCGGTAAACAACAGGTCTTTGAGAACTTCCCTTGTCGTGGCTATTTGTCTTCGATGGAAGACATCATCCATTTCGGGATGGGCAAGACGCTTACCGTGGACACTGTGCTGATAAAGTGGCCGAACGGCCGGATGCAACTACTGCACAATGTCGCTTGTGACCAGGTCCTCCGGGTCAATGAGCGCGATGCGAACGTGCCGTATTCCTTTTCGGCGCCGAAGGTCGCATCGAACGCGCTTTTCAGCGATATCACGGACTCGGCGCATATCCATTACCGGCAGCAGGAACACGACTACATCGACTTCAACGTGCAAAAGCTGCTCCCCCATAAATTCTCGCAATACGGTCCGGGCATGGCCGTCGGCGACATCGACGGAAACGGTTTGGACGACCTCGTCACAGGCGGATCGGCTTTCTACAGCGCGCAGTTGTTCCTGCAGCAGCCTGACGGAAAATTCATCCAGGAGTCCCTGTTGCCGGATTCCGCGGCTGGGGTTTCTTCGTCTGCGCTGCACGTTGCGGCCGCTTCGTCGCCTTCCGCCGGCGCAAAGACCGCGGATGACGAAGGGATCTTGCTTTTCGATGCCGACGGCGACGGCGATCCCGACCTTTATATTGCGGCGGGAGGCGACGAACATGCGGAGAACAGCGAGGACTATGCCGACAGGCTGTACATCAACGACGGGAAAGGGCATTTTACGCCCGCCCCGGCGGATGCGCTGCCGCATAACCGGACGAGCAAGTTCTGCGTTCGTGCGGCAGATTATGATCATGACGGCCGGCTCGACCTGTTCATCAGCGGAAGGGTAGCCCCCGGACATTATCCGCAACCAGTGACCAGTTGCATTTATCACAACGATTCGAGGGATGGGAAGGTGAAATTTACCGATGTGACGGCGAGGGTCGCGCCCGGTCTGCAGCAGATCGGCATGGTATGCGACGGGAGTTGGAGCGACA
>DASZYU010000326.1:0-5967 GCA_035545215.1 Puia sp. | reverse complement strand
CGAGAACATCAACACGGCCATCGCCAACGTTGGATATGACGCCGATGACGTCACGGCCGAGCCGGACGCTTACAAGCGGCTGCCGGAATGCTGTAAAAAACCGAATTAACGACAAGAGAGCCCCGCGCATGCGGGGTTCGCTTTTTAGAAGAATATTGTCAGTTTTGCTTTGACAAAGAACGGCATCCCGGGCGTAAAGCTGACGTCGTCTACCGCTGCGGGTTCAGGCTTCAATCGCGATTCGACTTCGTATTGCGCATCTTTCCACCGCGCATTGAACAGGTTCTGCACCTCCAACCCTACTTCCCAGCGATAAAACAGTTCAGGGTCCATTCGCGGATATTTTACAGCCGAAACGGGCGACAGGCTCATGCACAACGGCACAAGTCTGGCGGCTGCGCCACGCGTTGAAAAAACAAACATGAATTGAATTTGGATGAGAAGACGATGTCGGCCAGCTGGTGGACAACGTCTCAAAACAGGAGCAATATGGTAACCGGATATTTCAGCATCACGTTCTTACGCGCCGCAGAGGTACACGGGAAAACCGCTCTGGCAAAATCGGATACGTTCCCCGTCACCTCCTGGTGCAACATCCCATTCAATACGAACCAGCGGGTCAGCGACCCCGTTGCGCCCGTGTACGCGCTGCCTTTCTTGCCGCTGCGCTACGCTCCTGCGGCCCCTTGGTTTCGGCGGCCTGTCTGGCGGCACGGCTGCGGTCCGAACTGCTGCGTTTTTTTGCGGCGGCTGTCGCCTGCCGCGACAAAGCCTTCGGAGAAGCGGCTTCGGTGCTTTCCTTCTTCAGGGCCTTCACACGCGCGCGGGAACGGGTGCGATCGATCGGTTCGTGCCGTTGCCCCTTTTCATATTCCCGCTGGGCGTTCTTCCTGCTCTTCTCGGATGTTTTTCCCACGGCCGGCGGCTTCAGATCCACGCCCGCACGGCGAGCTTCTGAAAGACCGATCGCGACGGCTTGTTTCGCGGAGCGTGCACCGTGCTCACCCTTGCGGATCTTATCCATCTCTGCTTTTACGAATTCTCCGGCTTGCGTACTCGCCGACTTGCCTTCGCGCTTGTCGCGTTTGGCTGCTGCGATCGTTTGTTTGGTAGGCATAAGCTGCTATTTTTTACCTAGCCACGCAATGACCATGCCCGCGTAAGCACCGCGTTTCCTATACGACCGCGCCCTGCACGCCGCCATTCAACCTTTTTCCCCCGACGGTCTTTCTCCGGCCGCTTTGTCCTTTATGCGTCCGGACTCGCGTAACGCCTTATGCAGTATCCATTCGATCTGCCCGTTGACGCTGCGGAATTCATCTGCGGCCCATCGCTCGATGGCCTTCATCATCTCCGCGTTCATCCGCAATGCAAAAGGCTTTTTGTCCGCCATGCGTTAGTAATTTAATGTCCCGGCATTGACCACGGGCTGAGTGTCCCTGTCGCCGCAAAGCACGACCATCAGGTTGCTGACCATCGCGGCCTTTTTTTCCTCGTCCAGGTCGATGATCTGTTTGGAAGACAACAGGTGCAGCGCGCTTTCCACCATGCTCACCGCCCCCTCGACGATCTTGTGTCTTGCCGCCACCACCGCGGAGGCCTGCTGTCTCCTCAGCATGGCGCTGGCGATCTCGGGAGCATAGGCCAGGTGCGTGATCCGCGCTTCCACGACCTCTATGCCACAAATATCCAGCCGCTCCGCCGTCTCCCGCTCGAGCGTCGCATTTACTTCCCCGAAATCCGTGCTCAGGGTGATCTCCGCACGCTCATCCTCGAAATGATCATAGGGATAGGAGGCCGCCAGTTTGCGTACGGCCGCGTCCGTCTGCACTTTGACAAATTTTGCATAATCATCGACTTCGAAAGAGGCACGGTAGGTATCCTTCACCTTCCACACCAGGATCACACTGATCAATACGGGGTTGCCCATCTTGTCGTTCACTTTGAGCTGCTCGCTTTCGAAATTCCTGGCGCGCACCGACAGCGTCGAGCGGCCATAGAAAGGATTCACCCAGTAAAGACCGCTCGCCCGGACGCTGCCCCTGTAAGACCCGAACAACAGGAATACTTTGGCAGTGTTGGGCTGCACGACCAACAGTCCTCTGGACAATAGCACAAAAAGCACCAGTAACAGACCGCCTGCGACCTGGGATGCCGGCTGGGTCAGCAGCAGGATGGCGGTCACCAGTAAGGCCAGCAACAGGAACAGCATAACATAACCGCTCCAGGGCCTGCGTATCTTCTCGGAAGTGATAGGGATCATATCGGTAGATTTACATGATATCAAAATGATATCATTATAATATAAATATACGGCGTTTTAGCCGATCGCACAAACTTTTCTTTTCTTTGTATCCTTATGACCAGACCCGTCGGCTGCTGCCTCCTCTTCCTCCTTTGCGCGACGTCCGTGCACTCGCAAGACCCCTACCCCCCGGCTACGACCCGTCCGAACATCATCCTCATCCTCGCCGACGACCTGGGCTACGGAGACGTGGGCTACGAGGGCCAGCAAAAGATCAGGACCCCCAACATCGATCGCATGGCGGCAGAGGGCATGCGCTTCACCCAATTCTACGCAGGGACGGCGGTTTGCGCTCCTTCGCGGGCCAGCCTCCTCACCGGTCTTCATACGGGTCATACGCCCGTCCGCGGCAACCGCGGTTTCAAACCGGAAGGCCAGTATCCGCTTCCCGATTCATCGCTTACCATTGCTACCGTGCTGCAACAGCTCGGCTACACCACCGGCGCCTTCGGCAAATGGGGCCTCGGCTATCCGGGTTCGACAGGCACCCCGGACAAGAAAGGCTTCTCGCATTTCTTTGGCTACAACTGCCAAACCCTGGCCCACAACTACTATCCCGATCACCTGTGGATCGACGATCGCAAACTCGAATTGCCGGGCAACCTGACGGGGAAAGCTGTCTACTCGGCCGATCTGATCCATCAGAACGCGCTGCGATTCTTGCGCGACAATAGCCGGCATCCCTTCTTCCTTTACCTCGCCTATACCCTTCCTCACGCGGCTTTGCAGGTCCCGCATGACAGCGTATACAACGGCTATGTCGCACAGTTCGGCGAACCGGCGCGGACGCGCGGGTCGGCCGGCGAGCATTCCGGCTATGCCTTCGAACTCTATCCGCATGCGGCTTACGCCGCCATGGTCAGCCGGCTCGACCGCTACGTGGGAGAGATCCTCCGCGAAGTGCGGCGCCTGGGCATCGCCGGCAATACCCTCGTCCTCTTTACGAGCGACAACGGCCCGCACCGCGAAGGCGGCGGCGACCCCGAATTCTTCCATAGCGGCGGACCATTCCGCGGCATCAAACGCGATCTTTACGAAGGCGGCATCCGAGAGCCTTTTATTGCCGTTTGGCCGGGGGTGATCGGGGCCGGCACGGTTTGCGACCGCCCCGCTGCATTCTGGGATCTTTTTCCTACTTTTCAGCAGATGGCCGGCGTTCCGTTCACCAATCGCATCGACGGATATTCCATCCTGCCCCTGCTGAAAGGTAAAGACCGCATGGCGCGCACGCATGACTATTTCTACTGGGAATTCCATGAGAACGGCGGCAGGCAGGCTGTCCGGTGGGGAAAATGGAAAGGCATCCGCCTCCAGGTCAATACCATCGCGGATCCGCCGGTTCAACTGTACGATCTGTCGAAAGATCCCGGTGAACGACACGACCTCGCGGCGACGCACCCGGAAGTCGTCCGGCACATCAGGTCGATCATGGCGGAGGCGCATCGATCCAATCCCGACTGGCCCCTGACTGCACCGGAAATACATGGCCGGCCCGCCCGTTGAATGGAGACCGATTTGCAAAAAAGACACACAGCATATGAAAAATCCACTCCTGGCATTAGCGCTTTGCGCGCCGCTCGCTTTGGCTGCACAGGTCCCGCATCATTCGCTGACCCGTCTGTGGGAAACGGCGCCCGTCGTCAACGTCCCGGAATCGGTGCTGCCCGACGCGACGCATCGGTTCCTTTTCGTATCCCTGATCGAAGGCGGTCCGTGGGACGTGGACGGAAAAGGAGGCGTAGGCAAATTGGGGCTCGATGGCAAACACTATGATTCTGCGTGGATCTCCGGTCTCAACGCCCCCAAAGGCCTCGGGCGGTATGGCAACCGGCTCTACGTAGCCGACGTCAGCGATGTCGTCGTCATGGACATCGCGAAAGGAACGATTATCAAAAAGATCGGCATCCAGGGCGCGACCGGCCTGAACGATATCACCGTCGACGCAAAAGGCATCGTCTTTGTATCCGACACCAAATCCGGAAAGGTCTATCGCGTTGAAAAAGACATTCCAGCGCTGTATATGGAACACCTGGATGGAGCCAATGGCCTCAAGGCGACAAAGGGCGGTCTCTATATCCTCGCCAACAAGAAAGTCCTCTTCGCGAACGCGTCCAAAGCCCTGCGAACGATCACCGATCTTCCCAACGGCGGCGATGGCGTCGAAGAGGTCGGCAACGGCGATCTGCTCGTCAGCGAATGGGTGGGCTATGTCTATTATGTGCATTCAGACGGCAGGAAAGAACTGCTACTTGACACCCACCTGCAGCATAAGAATACCGCCGACATCTGTTACGATCGGGCTACCCGCACGCTCTTCGTGCCCGGGTTCAACGGTAAGAACGTGACCGCCTACCGGCTGAATTAAGTCGCCCGCCTTCGGCGGGCGACCGCGGCCATTTTAGCGCTGTTGCGCAAACGCCGCTTTCGCACTCGCGAGCGGACAATGATGCGAATGATGGATGGCAATACCGGCAGCGAGCAGACCGGCCGCTGCCAGAACGATCAGTTTTGTTCTCATCTTTTGCTTTTTGACGTTAACAATCGAAATGCCGGTACAAGATAAGCGGCACTCCGGCGCACGCCCAGCGGTTTCCCGCCCAACCGTCCAAAACCGCGGCCGAACGGACCTATTCCGCGGCCAGCCAATCAAGGAATTCGTTGGACTTGAGCCTTCCGACCGTTATCTTTTCTTCGAAGGGGATAGTGAGATTGACCAGCAGTTTCCTCCCAAAATAATGCGAGACGTCGCGGATCGCCCGGCGATTGACCAGGAATTGCCGATTGACCCGGTAAAACCGGCCGGCGATCGTTCGTTCCAGTTCTTCCAACGGTTTGTTGACGACGTATTGCAGTTTGCCGAAGGTAACCAACCGCGTAACGTCGTGGCGAAGATAGAACAAGGCGATCTCGACCGTGTCCACCGGGACGATCTTCTCTTTAAAAAAAACCAGGACGTTTTGCTGCCTCCGGTTGCCGAACGACCGGGCGATTTCCGTATAGGACGGCGCCGCGCCGCGGAACGTCTTGTATTTTGCCAGCGCCGCTGCAATAGCGGCGGGAGTAAACGGCTTTAACAGGTAGTCGATACCCGCCGCGCGGAATGCCTCCAGTGCGTATTCATCATAGGCAGTACAAAAGATGACAGGGATCGTCTGCGCATTGGTCTCAAAGATCGCAAAGCTCAACCCGTCACCCAGCTGGATATCGCTGAAAATAAGATCGGGAGCAGGTTGTTCGCGAAAAAATGCGATCGCTTCCCGCACCGAAGACAGGATTGCTACCACCTGCGCGGTCGGCTCGCACACCAGCACGCAAGCCTTCAGGTCCTGCGCGGTCAATGGTTCGTCTTCAATGATCACGATGTCCATGGGATAACAGCTTTATACTGACTGCAAACTGCCCGCCGGACGCTTCGATCACCACCGGGTCGCCGCTCAGCGCGGCATATCTTTCCCGCAGATTGAGCAGCCCGGTACCGCCGCCGGCCTCCGGACGCTCGGATAGCGGTTGAACGTTATTGCTGACCGTCAATGCCCCGTTTCGCGAGCCAATCCCGATCGACAACGGTCGTTCGGCTGTCAGCACGTTGTGCTTCAGCGCGTTTTCGATCAGCAGTTGCACCGAGAACAGCGGCACGTAAAAGGACGTCCGTATGTCGGCCG
>DASZYU010000325.1:0-17198 GCA_035545215.1 Puia sp. | reverse complement strand
TATAGGACGCACGAATACAAAAAATGTTGCACGAAAAAGGCAAGCGGTTGAGTGGTTTGGGTCAAGGGTTGATTTCAGAAGCGGATCACCGGCAGTTTAACGGTAAACGACTCGAAATTATTTTCCACCTGGATATTGCGTTTCGTCAAAAGTTTGTAGCGGTTGTCGAGGTTGCTGAGCCCGATCTTCGAAGTGGGTTGCGGATTACTTCTGCGGTTCATCGCATTGCGGACGATGACATAATCGGCCGAAATGGAGACGTCGATGGACAAGGGCTTTTTTTCGCTGAATTCGTTATGCTTGATGGCGTTCTCGACCAGGGCCTGCAGCGAAATGGGCGGGATCAGAAAGTTCTCAGCGGACAGATCGGTTATTTCGATCACCATGCTGATCGCGTCGCCGAAGCGGATCTTCAGCAGGTAGAAATAGTTGCTGATAAAATCGATCTCTTCGCGCAGCAGGACCAGGTCGCGTTCCTTGTTGCTGAGGATATACCGGTATACCCTCGCGAGCGTATCGTTGTACAGCCGGGCGCTGGCCGGGTCCCGGGTGATGAGGAACGACAGGGTATTGAGCGAATTGAAGATGAAATGGGGGTCGATCTGGTTCTTCAGGGCCTCGAGTTCGGCCTGTGCTTTGGCGACATTGAGTTGTTCGACGCGCGATTCATTGTATTCTTTTTCCTGGTTGAGGAAGATGATCTCGTAGATATTGGTGATGAAACAGGCCGCGATGATGATGATCAGCACGGTATTGAGGAGCCGGTCTTCGGCCGGGCCTTCGCGCGAGCACAGGAGCCAGAGGCGCAGCAGCAGGAACGAAAGCGAGCCGGAATAAACGATGTTGGCGAAGAAGAGGGCGACGATGATCTTATAATAGGACCGGCGGGTCCAGGGGAACCTTTCGCGGATAAAATACATGAGCCGCACGTTCCCTTCCCAAACGAGGAAGGCGACCACGATAAAGAACAGGTAGCAGGCGGCCAGTTCCGAGATGCTGTAACGGCGGTTGGTGATGAGGCTCGTGAGATTGGGTATAAAGGAGCCCAATACCGGAATGCCCACGATCTTGACCATCCTGTCGTCCAAAGCGTGTTGTCTGTTCATAGCAGGTTTGGGTTAGGCGGCGATGCCTAATCGAATACATTTTTAGAATTTCGGAAGGCGGGCGTTATCGGTTTCGGCTACTGCAAAAGCCTCATGCGGTGTAGTAGATGGGAATAACGGCAATTTTGGCAAATGTACTGTAATAGAAAAGTTAATTAATTGCAAAAGGATAAACAAGCGGCAAGTGAAAGGCGGAATAAATTGACCGGCGGTAACAAGGCGTTCATACCTTTAAAAAAGCCGTTCGGCATTGAAATCTCCCGCTTGAGTCAGTTTGTCTCTCCCCCGTTGTGAAATGTAATTATCTTTCACGGTCGCGCTGCTCAACGCAGCGCAAAGTTTTCTCATGTGACCCGCAGGTGGTTTCTACCACCTGCTTTTTTTTTGCCCGCCTTGAACGTTCCCCACGCGGCGTCCGGTCTTGCTTTCCTTCGGGCGTGCCCTTGCCGTTTTGGGTTATTAAATTTCCCGCTTCGGTTACAAACAAGAGCCGCCTTGCAATCTTTCGCATAATTATTTTGTCTCTTTTCAAAGTCTTCTTTGCAACGGTAACCGTATTACCGGCCCATCGCGGGCCGGCAGGGAGACGTTTATTTCATTACTAAAACTAATAATGATGAGAAAACTACTGCTACTCTTATGTGCGTGGTTGGGATACGTCGCGGCCGCCCAGGGGCAGGAGCGTGTCATTACCGGCAGGGTGACCGACACGGCGGGCACGGCCATCCCGTTCGCGAATATCCAGGTCAAGGGAACGAAAACCACTGCGTCGGCCGATGCGGATGGAAAATTCTCGATCAGGGCTTCGACGGGGAATACGCTGGTGATCACCTCGTCCGGACTGGCCCGCCAGGAAGTGAAGGTCACTGAGGAAGGAAACCTGATGATCCGGATGATACCCGAAATGCAGAATCTTTCCGAAGTTGTCGTGACGACGGCTTTGGGGATCAAGCGGCAGGCGCGCGAGCTGGGATATGCGACGACGCAGATCAAGACCTCCGAGCTCAACCAGGCCGCGGTGGTCAATCCAGCCACGGGTCTTGCGGCCAAAGTGTCCGGCGTGGACATCCGGCTGGCGGACAACGGCGTGAACCCGCAGGTGAAGGTCACCTTCAGGGGAAGCCGAAGCATCGAAGGCAATAATACCGCGTTGATCGTGGTCGATGGGATCCCGGTGGACCAGCAGTACCTGGCCAATATCAACCCGAACGAAATCGAAGACGTGACCATCCTGAAGGGTTCGAATGCGGCGGCCCTGTACGGCATGGCGGCGTCGAACGGGGTTATGGTGATCACGACGAAAAAGGGAAGGGGGAAGTTCTCGCTCACCTATCAGAATACGGTCAGCGCGGAGAGCATCAGCTATTTCCCTTCGCTGCAAACCGAGTACAGCGGCTTTGGCGGTGAGGGGGGAGGGACGACTAACCCGGCCACGGGCGGTACGATCTATTTTGTCGACCCGCTTTCCGGAACGGCCCTCACGGTGCCGTTCGAGAACGAATCCTACGGGATGGCTTACTCCTCACTGGATTTCCGTAACGATTCGATACCTATTGGCGTCGATCAGAACGGGAAATGGTACTTCACGCCGTTCAGGGCAGTGCCTAAGGGGAGAAAGGATTTTTTCCAGACAGGGATCGGAGATCAAAACGAGCTGTCGGGCAGTCTGTCGAACAAGTGGGGCGGGCTCTTTTTCTCGGGCGATCACACGACCAAACAGGGGACCATCCCTTACGACACCTATCAGCGGAATGGGGGACGGATCAACGCGAACGGCTCCTGGGGCCGGCTGACGGCGCAGGTAGGGGTGAGTTTTTATAATGTGAATACGAACATAGCGGGCAACTCGTACTATCAATACCGGCCGGTTTATTATCTCGTGATGAACCAGCTGGCCAGCACGGACCTGAAGTCGATCAAGGACATCAATCTCTTCCAGAACAACCAGGGTTTTGTCAATGCCTATGCTCCCAACCCGTGGTGGAATATTTTCCATTCGCGGTCGAAGAGCAGCCAGGACCAGCTGCTGAGCTATCTCACGCTGAGCTACAAGTTCAACAGCTGGCTATCCCTGACGGGCAGGACGGGTTATAGCCGGACTTCGGAGAATGCGCCTTCGTTTATCGACAGCATTACCTTTCCTTCGTGGCTGCTCGGTCCGAGCGGCGGCGGGCTTTGGAATAATGGCGGTCTGGCGAACTTCCCGGGAAACAATCCGGGCATCCAGCGCGAGAATGTCAAGGCGCATTACGACGATGAAAACACGGATGTCTTCCTTACCGCGACCAAGAAATATGGCAATTTCAAGTTCAACCTGATCGCCGGGGGGAACTACCGGGTACGGAGCAGCTGGGGCGACTGGTATTCCAACCAGGTCTATTACGAGAACGTCGTGGGGGCCAATTTCATACCGGCTTCACCTTCGAAAGTGCTGCATGCCGACGGGAGCGCGGACGTGATCTATTCCTATAAGCGATACGACCAGAGCGCCTATGCGGACCTGACGATCGGGTACGACAACTGGCTGTTCCTTCATGGCAGCTGGCGCAACGACTGGACATCAATCCTGGCACCGGGCGACAGAAGCTTCAGCTATCCTTCCGTCGACCTGAGCGCGGTGCTCAGCGACAAGATAGCCGCGTTGCAGAGCAGCCCCGTGATCAGCTTCCTGAAAGTACGGTTGGGGTATGCGGGTACGGGGAATGTCAGTCTCGATGGATACACGCGGCTCGGGGTCATGGGGAATATCGGCGCAGGAACGCAAAACAACAATGTGCCCGGTGGGTACACCTATCTGCAGCCCAATTTCGGCGCCTATGCGATCTACCCGGTTGCCGCCACGATCCCCGGATTCCCGTTTGGGAACATCAACGGCTATGCGCAAAACGGCACGCTGGTCCAGAACGGGCTGAAGCCGGAGAAAACGCAATCGGAGGAGGTCGGCTTTCAGCTGGGCCTGTTGAAGAACCGGATCAACCTGGAAGTGAACTATTATGACCAGCAATCTTCGAATCAGACAATCCCGTTGCAGGCTTCGACGGCCGCCGGCATCGTGTCTTACCTGACGAATGCGGGGAAGATCAACAACTACGGCTTCGAGGTAGACCTCAGCCTGAACCCGCTGTTCAGAACGCGGGATTTCCGCTTTGACATCTCGGGCAATTTCAGTTATGAGAATTCGAAGGTGATCAATATCGCCGGTGGCGCTGCGGAGCTGGACCAGATCAATTTCGGTCAGGTCGTGCTTGGCGGGATCTATGCGATCGCGGGCAAATCGTATCCGCAGATAGAGGTGACTGATTTCGCGCGGGACCCGAAGGGCAGGATCATCGTGGACGGGAGCTCGGGATTGCCCAGTCTGAACCCGAACCCGGTCGACGCGGGCGATGCCAACTACCATTACTTTTTGGGACTTTCTCCGTCGGTTACGTATAAGGACCTGACGTTGAAAGCCGTCTTCGACTACCGCGGCGGAGCGAAGATCCTGAATGAAGAAGGCAATGTGATGGACTTTACGGGGATCTATACCGGCGATGCGGCCAACCGGCAGGCCTATGTCATACCCAACTCGGTGATCAAATCGGGCAATGGGTATGTGCCCAATACCAATGTACCTATCACGAGCGTGGCGGGCTTGCCCACCTCCATATTCTGGTGGGCGAATTATTATAACCAGGCGGGGATGCCTTATGTGACGAGCGCCGACTTTTGGAAACTGCGCGAGATCGCGCTCAGCTATGCCGTGCCCATGCGCGTGTTCGGCAAACAGAATGTGTTAAAGCGGTTGGACATCAGCCTCATCGGGAGGAACGTGTTCATGTGGCGGCCGAAGACGAATAATTTCTCCGATCCGGAGTTCAGCACGAATGCCGCCGGGAATGCGGTAGGGTATACGACTGAGTACCAGACGCCGCCCACGCGGGTGTTGAGTGCATCGATACGGGCGACGATCTTCTAGGCGCGCGAGGCGAACCGTCCGCGGCCGGGTATGGGGAAGGCTGCGAGTGAGGGTCGTGAGCGGGGAGCCCACAGCGTCTGGGGAGCAAGCGAGGGTCCCAAAAGCGTTTGGGGCGCGAAGTTCAAAAAATAAAAAACAACAAAGCTACTTTCATGTCAACTCAAAATAAAATCCTTCTTTACCTGTTCGTGTGTGGGTCCGTGTTGGCGGCCGCGTGTACGAAGAAATTGGACACTAACAGCAACGACCCGAACGGGAAGGGCAGCAATCAGCTCAAAGGCAAGGACTTCTTTGCCGGCGCGCTGGTGGAGGACATCAACAACATCGAAGGCGTCAACTTGTACAACGCGGCCGAGAATTACAACTATGCGAATGAGTGGATGCAGTACTATGCGCGGAACAATGGTTGGGCCTCCTCGGGCGCCCAGCAGGAAGTGGAGGACTTCCAGCCGAACAACAGTTTCAGCGACGGCATCTGGGGGTCGTTGTACCACAACATCTACGATTTCAATTTCGTCATCGGCAACAGCAGCCCGAACTCGATCCTTCCGGGCGCTGCGAGGGTGATGCGGGTGATGTTGTTCCAGAACCTGGTGGATCAATTCGGCAATATACCCTATTCGCAGGCCGAGCAGCCGCAGGTGACGCTGACGCCCGCCTATGATTCTGCCGGCGCCATCTATAAGGACCTGATCCTGCAACTCGACACGGCATTGACGGCGATCATGGGTTCGCAGTCGACGGATGACGACGCAGCGGACGTTCTGTTCAAGGGCAATAAGACGTTGTGGGCCCAGTTGGCGAACACGGTCAAGTTACGGATCCTGCTGCGGCAGGTGCCTCATGGCGACCAGGCCTATGTGTCTTCCGAGATCGCGAAGATCGTGCAGCAGGGCAGTGGTTTTCTGGCGCAGGACGCGCTGGTGCAGCCTGGGTTCTCCAATGTCCCGACCAAGCAGAACCCGTTTTGGAACGACTACGGACCGGGGTCGCAGAACAACAATTCGTTTTGCGCCAACCAGGTGATGATCAATTTCCTGGATTCCATCAATGATCCGAGGGTCAATTATTATTATGCGCAGAGCGGAGCGGGTGGCATCGGCGGAGAGCCGTTGGGCAATAACGTTTACAATCTTGCCAGCGCCACGAGTCCTTTTGGGCCGTCGTTGCTGAAGAGCGCCGCGCAACCCGGCGTGATCCTGCTGGCGGCCACCTCGCTTTTCATGCAGGCGGAAGCGGTACAGCGGGGATTGCTGAGCACCGGGGATGCGGCCGCCCTGTATAAGCAGGGAGTAGAGGCGTCGTTCAGTTATCTGGACGTTCCCAATGCCGTCGCGGCGGCCGACAGTTATATGGCGGGATCGACGAATGGCCTGGTCAATTTTGCGAGCTCGGCCAACAAGCTGCAAACCATCCTTTATCAAAAGTGGATCGCGGAGTGTGTGCTGGACGGGTTGGAAGCGTATTGCGATTACCGGCGGACGGGCTATCCGTTCATCGCCGTGCCTTCGCAAGGGGCGCCTGGCGCGCCGATCCCGCAGCGGCTGTTGTATCCGGAAACGGAGTACACGCAAAATCCCGTCAATGTCAATTTGCAGGGGCAGACGTCTGCCGATATCAATACGCCCATTTTCTGGGCCAAACCATAAAAAAGCTTACACTATGTCCTGGAAAAAATTGTTCCTTTTGTGTTTTCCGTTGAGCGTGGTTGCGCTCGGCGGCTGTTTGAAAGACACGCCGTATCAGGATGTCAGCCATACTGCGCCGCTGATCGAATTCGGGCTGAGTCCTGCGAATGGACGGTATCCGCCGATCGTTTTTGACGGCGATACGAGCGGAGCGCCGGCTGCCGACACTGCCATTGGCCTCGTCATTGCGAGCCCGCAGGTGCTGGACAAACCGTATACGATAACGGTCGCCGTCGATGCTTCGCAGATTGCAGCCTTCAATGCGGCCAACGGTACGAGCTATGCCTTGTTGCCGACGAATTTGTATTCGATGCCGAACCTGGCCATTACGATCCCCGCGGGTTACCGGATCGGGCGGATACCGGTCACGTTGAATCTGCCGGCTTTCCCGGCGAGTCATTCTTTTGCATTGCCGTTGACGATCGTCAATGGGGGCGGGTTGCTGGTCAGCGGGAACTCGGCACAATTCTTTTGGACCTTCGACCGATGAAGGTGCGTGCGACAGGGTAGGCGCCGGCCGCGGGGCGGCCGGCGTCGTCGTGCCCGGGCGGCGGGGTGCTGGGCGGTTGTCGGGCCGGTGACATTTGCCTATCTTTAGGCATGTCCCAGAACGGTGCGCTTTCCCGTACGCTCGGGCCTCTGCTATTGTGGGGGTTGGGCGTGGGTTATGTCATCTCGGGGATGTATTTCGGCTGGAACCTGGGACTGGCGGAGGGCGGGACGGCGGGGCTGGCCATCGCAACGGCGGGCGTGATCGTATTGTATGTCACTTTTACCTTCTCCTATACCGAGCTGGCCTGTGCGATCCCCCGCGCGGGCGGCGTTTTTGACTATGCCACCAGGGGGCTGGGGCGAAACTGGGGGTTTATCGCCGGGGTAGCTCAGTGGGTCGAATTCCTTTTTGCGCCTCCCGCGATCGCGGCGGCCATCGGCGCTTATTTTCATCTTTTTCTGCCGGGGGTCCCTGTGACAGCGATCGCCATCGCGGCTTATCTTGTCTTTACGGCGCTCAATATATATGGAGTAAAGGCGGCCGCTGGTTTCGAGCTGGCGGTGACCCTGTTGGCCGTATTCGAGTTGCTGGTCTTCTCGGGCGTCACGCTGCCGCATTTTTCGTGGAAACATGTCGCGCACCATGCTTTTCCCAACGGCTGGAGGGGGGTATGGGCGGCCATCCCTTTCGCCGTTTGGTTCTTTTTAGGGCTCGAATGCGTGGCGAATGTGGCGGAGGAGACCATCCGGCCGCAACGCAACGTCCTCATCGGTTTCGGCTCGGCGCTGGCGACACTGGTGGCGTTGTGCGTGCTCGTCTTCCTTTCGTCGACCGGTGTGGCCGGATGGGAGGCCATCGTGTATCCCTCACCGGGAGCGCCGCCGTCCGATTCCCCGTTGCCGCTGGCTTTATCGAAGATCACGGGCACCTCCGGATGGATCTATCACCTGCTGATCACCATCGGTTTGATGGGGCTGGTCGCCTCGTTTCACGGCATCATCCTGGCGGCGGGACGCGCGACGTTCGAATTCGGGCGGGTAAACTATCTGCCGTCCGCCCTGGGTCGCATCCATGCGCAACGTCGAACACCGATGAATGCCCTGCTGGTCAACCTGTGCGTCGGGATCGTCGCATTGATCAGCGGAAAGACGGACGAACTGATCACGCTGTCGGTATTCGGCGCGCTGACGCTGTATGTACTGGCGATGATCACCGTTTTGCGGCTGAGACGCCGGCAGCCGGGGCTCGATCGGCCTTTCCGGGTGCCGTTCTACCCGGTTTTTCCTGTCGTGGCGCTGCTTATCGCGACGGTATGCCTGGTAGCGATGGCCAGTCTCAATATTAAATTATCCGGCATTTATGCGGCTCTTTTGGCCGTAAGCTATATTTGGTTCAATTTTTTCGTTAAGCCTCAAAAAACTTCCGATGCGCAACAACCAATCGCTTCCTGATCTGCTGCGGCAACTGGCGACCGACCAGGTGGAGAAAGTCAAGCTGGCGGTCACCGATATCGACGGCGTCTTGCGCGGCAAGGTGATCAGCCTTGACAAGTTCGGCTCGATCGTTGAAAAGGGTTTCGGTTTTTGCGATGTCGTATTCGGCTGGGATGCGGAAGACAAGGCCTATGACAACGGCGAGTTTACGGGATGGCACACGGGTTATCCAGATGCGGAGGCCGCGGTGGATATCGCTACTTTCCGCAGGGTGCCGTGGGAAGGGGATATTCCGTTCTTCCTTGCGGATTTTCGGGGAGGTGCAGTGGAGGTTTGCCCGCGCGGGTTGCTCAAGCGGGTGATCGCTCAGGCGGAGGCGGCAGGCTATACCGCTTATTTTTCGCAGGAGTTCGAGTGGTTCAATTTTATCGCTGCTGCGGACGATCCCGCGCGGCGTCAATTGCGAGACATGCAGCCGATGACCAAGGGTATGTTCGGTTATTCGATCGTCCGCGCTTCGCAACAAAGCGCGTATTTCCATGACCTGTTCGACCATCTCCGGCGGTGGGATGTTCCTTTGGAGGGGCTTCACACGGAAACAGGTCCCGGTGTGTACGAGGCGGCGATCGCTTATGCCGAGGTGCTCGAGGCTGCGGACAGGGCGGTGCTTTTCAAAACGGGGGTCAAGGAGATCGCGCATCGTCATGGGATATTGCCGACGTTCATGGCAAAGGTGAGCGAGACCTTGCCGGGGTGCAGCGGCCATGTACATCAGAGCCTGTGGACGGCGGACCGCACGCGCAATCTGTTCTATGAGGAGGGAGTGAAGCCGACCGGTGGCGCCGGGGTGCGGGGCATGAGTCCCCTGATGGAGAGTTATATGGCGGGTCAATTGCATTGTATGCCGCATATCCTGCCGATGATCGCGCCGACCGTGAACAGTTACAAGCGGCTGGTGGAAGGCGCCTGGGCGCCGACGACGCTGACCTGGGCGGTCGATAACCGGACGGTTGCGCTACGTGCATTGCCTGGCGGCGCGAGTTCGACACGGCTCGAAACGAGGGTCGTCGGTTCCGACGCCAATCCCTACCTGGCCATGGCGGCGTGTCTGGCAGCGGGTCTATACGGTATCCGGCAGGGCCTGCGTCTGCCTGCGGAGACGAAGGGCAATGGGTATTCCGATAAGCGCAACGGTGTCCTGCCGCGCAATTTATGGGAGGCGACACAGGCGATGAAGACCTCGCCGCTGGCTGCCGAGCTGTTTGGGGAGACGTTCGTCAATCATTTTGTCCGCACCCGCGAGTGGGAATGGCGCCAATTCAGCCAGGTGGTGACGGACTGGGAGTTAAAGCGGTATTTTGAAATCATTTGAAATGAGCATACGCGACAGGATACCAGGAAAGATCGATGTTAAAAAACGGGCGGACCCGGAGAAGCTCTTTCATTTTTGCACTTAAATCTAAATCATGACCCAATGGGAGCGGATACAATGACGGATTTTAACCTCATCCGGCAATACAATTTTCCAACGACGATCCGGTTTGGCGCCGGGGTGGTGAGCGAGTTGCCCGATCATTTGACCTCGGTGGGGCTGCGGGCCCCGCTGTTGGTGACGGACCCGGTCGTGCAACGGCTGGGATTTTTCGACGATATCGTGATGGGCCTGCGGTCGAAAGGCCTGTCCGCGGAAGTGTATTCGGGTGTCAGCAAGAACCCGGTCAAGAGCGACGTCTTACGGGGCGGCGAAGTGTTCGCCGCCACGGAGCGGGACAGCGTGGTAGGCATTGGGGGTGGCGCGGCGATGGATGTTGCGCGGGCGATCGTATTGCGGGTGCATCACCGGCGCGACCTGTTCGATTATGACGATCTGATCGGTGGCGACCAGTACGTCACCGAACCCGTGCCTTATTTTGTGACCGTGCCGACGACCAGTGGTACGGGGAGTGAGGTGGGCCGGAGCGCGATCATCTCCGAGGATGAGACGCATCGCAAGCGGATCTTGTTCTCGCCGAAGCTGTTGGCGAAGATGGTCTATGCGGACCCGTTGCTCACGCTCGAGCTGCCTCCGTTCATTACGGCGGCGACCGGGATGGACGCGCTGACGCACAACCTGGAAGCCTACCTGGCGAAGATGTACCACCCGATGTGTGAAGGTATCGCGCTCGAAGGGATCCGGCTGATCTACGGGTCGATCGTATCGGCGGTACACCGGCCCACGATGGAATCGCGCAGCCGGATGATGATCGCCTCGCTGATGGGGGCGGTAGCGTTCCAGAAAGGGTTGGGGGTCGTCCATTCGCTGGCGCACCCGATGTCTTCGCTGATGGATACGCATCATGGTCTCGCCAATGCGGTCAACCTGCCTTACGGCATGCGTTTCAATATTGCGGGATGCGAAGCGAAATTCCGGACGATCGCGCGGACGATGGAGTTACAGCGCGAAGACGGCGAGGCGGTGGTGGAACGGTTGTTCGAATTGAACCGAGAGCTGGACCTGCCCGTTCGGTTGCGAGAGGTGGGGGTCAGGGAGGAGCATCTCGGGACGCTGGCCGATCTGGCTTACGCGGACTTTTGTCATCCGAATAATCCTAAACCGGTGACCAGGGAGGACTTCTTCCGCTTGTATAAAGAGGCGCTGTGAGACAACATTCCACGATGAAAATAGGATTGACCTATACGGGCAGTGATGCCAAACATGAGAATTATGTGCGATGGTTGAGGGGCGGCGATCCTTCGATCGAAGTCGTCCGGTTGGATGGCGTTTCGGGCGCGGGTGATCTCGACGCCCTGGTCCTTTCGGGTGGGGTGGACATTGCCCCGGAGTTTTATGAGGGGGCCGTCGCTTATGCGCATGCGCCGAAAGCGTGGCAGCGCGAGCGGGATCTCTATGAGATGGCGGCGCTGGAGACGGCGCTGGATCGCCGGCTGCCGGTGCTGGGCGTGTGCAGGGGGCTTCAGCTGATCAATGTAGTCTTGCGTGGCGATCTCGTCCAGGACCTCGGCGCGGGCGATGCGGTACACGAAGGCGCGGCAGGTGTTGACAAGCGGCATGACGTGGTCGTCGAGCCGGGGACTTTGCTGCATGAGATCGCGGCGGCGGGCCGCGGGCAGGTCAACAGCGCGCATCACCAGGCGGTGGGACGGTTGGGTGACGGTCTTCGCGTCAGCTGCAGGGCGGAAGACGGGACGATCGAAGGTCTCGAATGGGCGGAGCCCGAGCGCAAACCGTTCTTGCTGGCCGTGCAATGGCATCCCGAGCGGATGTGCGCGGATGGGGTAGGTGATGCAGCTTTTTATGCTGCGGTGCGGGATCGATTCATCAACGAAATAAAGAAACGCCATGGAAATCATTAATCCGGCGACGGAACAGGTAATTGGGCAGGTGGTGGAAGACACCGAGGCGACGGTGCGGGAGAAATATGGCGCGCTGCGGGGCGGCCAGCCTGGCTGGGCGGCAAAAGGGGTCGGGGAGAGGTTCGCGGTGATCGAAAGGTTCCATGCCGCGTTGGAGAGCGAGAAAGATACGCTGGCAGCGACGCTGACAGCCGAAACCGGAAAGCCGATGGCGCAATCCTACAACGAGCTGAACGGGGCGAGGGCGAGGATACGGTGGATGCTCGACCATGCGGCGCAATGGCTGAAGGAGGAATGGGTTGTAACGGAGGGGGCTACGCGCGAAAAGATCGAGTATGAGCCATTGGGCGTTATTGCGAATATCTCGGCCTGGAATTATCCCTACCTGGTGGGAGTGAATGTGTTCATCCCCGCATTGCTCGGAGGCAATGGCGTATTGTATAAGCCATCCGAATATGCGACGCTGACGGGCGGGCACATCGAGCGGTTGTTGCATGTGTCGGGTGTGCCGGCGGATGTGTTTCGCAACGTGACCGGAAAGGGATCGGCCGGGGAGTGGTTGTTGCAGCTGCCGCTGGACGGTTATTTTTTCACCGGAAGTTACCGCACGGGCCGCAGTATCGCGGAGAAGGTGGCGTCGAAACTGGTGCCCTGTCAATTGGAGCTTGGAGGCAAAGACCCGTTGTACGTGATGGACGACGTGGATGATATCGACAAAGTGGCCGCGGCGGCGCTCGAAGGAGTGGTGTATAATAACGGGCAAAGCTGCTGCGCGGTGGAACGCATCTATGTACAGGAAGGCGTCTATGACCGGTTCGTCCAAGCCTATACGGAACAAGCGCGTCGCCTGGTGGTCGGCGATCCGACCGATCCCGCTACCGAAGTGGGCCCGCTGAGCAGGCCCGGCCAGCTTGGGTTCCTGCTCGATCAGATCGGCGACGCGGTCGCAAAAGGAGCCCGTTTATTGTTTGGTGGCCGGCGGGTAGATCGACCGGGATATTTTATCGAGCCGGCTGTGCTTGTGGATGTGGATCACCGCATGCGGTTGATGACGGAAGAATCTTTCGGACCCGTAGTAGGCATCCAGCGCGTCCGTGACGACGAAGAGGCCGTGCGTTGGATGGCCGATACCGAATATGGATTGACCGCTGCGGTGTATTCCAGCGACTGGCAACGGGCGGAGCGTGTCATGCGTCAGCTGAATACCGGAACGGTTTATTGGAATTGCTGCGACCGCGTCAGTGCGGGCCTGCCATGGAGCGGGCGGAAACATTCCGGACTGGGGTCGACATTGTCTTACCAGGGGATACGGGCTTTCGTTCAGCCGAAGGCCTATCATATACGGGGCTGACGGCTGAGCAAAAAAGTCTTGATCGGTCCGTTAAAAAAAGAGAGAGGGCAATAGACATTGCCCTCGCGTCACGACTTTGTGACCATTCAAAACTAAAGATATAATAAATATGGAATGATTGCGCGGGTCACATAACTGTCAAATTTACCATTCTAATTCAATTGCGCAAAACTGCGCCCCACTAATTAAATAATTTTAATTGCCTTCTAATGGGTTTGTGTATTTGCTACACGGGTTTGCAAGTTTCCGGGAACGATTGCGTAACTGCAAAATCCGCGCCAGGCGCCGGTCGCCCGTCGCGTCGCCGCGTCGGGTTGGGTGGGCAAAGCGGGATACGGGCCGGGGCAGCGTCGTCCGGCAGCAGGCGGTCGGGGTAGCGTCGTTAAAGCAGCAGGCGGTCGGGGTTGGGAATGAAATTGAGGAAGGCCTGGAAATTGGCTTTGTACTTCCGCCGGTCGAGTTTGTAAAAGAAGGCCCCTTTTTTCGAGTTGGCTTTGTCTTTTTCCTTTTGTTTGATGAGCAGCTCGGTAGAGAGGACTTTGCGGCTGAAGTTGCGGTTGTCGAAAGTGGTATCGTAGATTCCTTCGTAGAGGGTTTGCAGCTGGGGTATGGTGAAGCGTACGGGCAGGAGCTCGAAGAGAATGGGGTGCAGCGCCGCCTTATACCGGAGTTGTTTGCGGGCGGTATCCACCATCTTCTTGTGATCGAAGATGAGTTCGGGCAGTTTGCGGATGTGGACCCATTCGGCGTGGTATTCGTTGGTCAGCTGTTTTTCATATTGATGGATATCGATAAGTGCGAAATAGGCCACGCTGACGGTTCTTTCGACCGGGTCGCGTTCGGGATCGCCGAAGGCGCGCAGTTGTTCCATGTATACGCCTTCGAGCCCGGTCAGTTTCTTGAGGATCCGGTTGGCTGCCTGTTCGAGACTCTCGCCCTTCTGCAGGAAGCCGCCCATCAGGCTCCATTTGCCCCTTTCCGGTTTGAGACCGCGCTGGATGAGCAGCAACTTGATGTCCGAGCCGTCGAAGCCAAAGATGATGCAATCTACGGCCACCAGCATGCGTGTTTCTCCGGGATAACGATTCATAGCTTTACCAGAATTTAACGTAGATCGCCGTCAGGATAGCCAGTGTCGCCACGATCATGGCGACGGCAGATGGCGGGAGTTTGAACATGCTCCGGTCGATCTGGAAGGCCTTGGGATTGATCTTCGGCCCGGCGAGGCTGATAGCGATCATGACGAGCGCTGTGAACAAAAAGGCAAGGCCCATAGCGACCGCGAAAGGAATTTCGTAGACGGTGGTCATGACGCCATGCCTCAATTCCTGCGTGGGGAAAGCGGTATACAGCCAGGTATCGTGACCAAACAGTTGCGGCGCAAAGTCGTTGAACAAGATGGTCATCAGCAACCCGGTGATGAGGCCGGCTACCGCCGCGGTACCGGTAGTCCGTTTCCAAAACATGCCGAACAGGAACATCGCCAGGACGCCGGGGCTGATATAGCCGGTGTATTTCTGGATGTACGTGAAGCCGCCCGTGCCGCTGATGCCCAGCACGTCCTTCCATGTAAAGATGACGCCCACGATCATCGCGATCACCACGACGAGCCGGCCGGTCCACACCATTTTCTTTTCGTCGGCGTTCTTGTCGAAGTATTTCTTATGGATGTCCAGCGTATAGATGGTGGAGATGCTGTTAACCTTACCGGCGAGCGAGGAGACGATGGCCGCGGTGAGGGCGGCGATCGCGAGGCCTTTCAAACCGGCGGGCAGGAAGCCAAGGACCGAGGAATAGGCGTAGTCCTTACTGCCGCCCTCGAGGTGGAGGTTTCCGTGTTTATAGAGAACGAATGCGGCGATACCGGGCAGCATGACGATGACGGGCATCAGCAGTTTGAGAAATCCCGCGAACAGGATGCCTGTGGGGGCGGTCTTCAGGTTGGCGCCAAGCGCGCGTTGGGTGATATACTGGTTGCAACCCCAATAGTTGAGGTTGATGATCCACTGACCGGCTGCATACATGGCCAGTCCCGGAAGGATCAGGTATTTATTGATCTCCAGTTGGCTCGACCCCGGCGTCGGTTTGTCGAAGATCATCTTGAAGTGTTCCGGCGCATCTTTGATCATCGCCGTGAACCCGGCAAACGCGTTGTTGCCGAGGCCAAAGGTTTTTGCTACCACCGTCAGCGCGAGATAGGAGGTGGCCAGGCCGCCGATGATCAGCACGCTCACCTGGATGACGTCGGTGTAACCGATGACCTTCATGCCTCCGAGGGTGATCAGAAGCGCCATGATGGCCAGGACGATCATCACGGTATGCAGGTATTCACCTCCGAGGAGGCCGTTGATGGCCACGGCACCGAGATAGATGATGGAGGTGAGGTTGACGAATATGTATAGCATGAGCCAGAAGATGGCCATGATCAGCGACACGGTTTCGTTGTAGCGCAGTTTGAGGAACTGGGGCATCGTGAAGATCTTGTTCTTCAGGTAGACCGGCATGAACCAGACTGCGATGATGATCAGGGCAACCGCGGCGATCCATTCGTAGGCCGCCACCGCGATGCCGGCGAAGAAACCGTCGCCGCTCATCCCCACGAATTGCTCTGCTGAGATATTGGAGGCGATCAGCGAGGCGCCGATAGCCCACCAGGTGAGCGAGCCTTCCGCCAGGAAGAAGTCGTGCGTATCGGTAACGGCTTTCTTTTTACGCCGATAGATCCAGATACCGTAAAAGGCCACGATCAAAAAATAAATGATGAAGACGATCTTGTCGGAGAAAACGAGGTTGCTGTTCATGGCCAATCGTGTTTTTGCGCGTGTGGTCCGGCGTTAGGGTTTTAACTGATAATAAGCTTCGTTCCAGCGAAGCTCGTTGCGTAATTGGTGAAGATCGGTTTTTTTTCCTATCAGAACAAACTCGATCCCGGCCATATCCGCGAAATCGCGGAGATGTTCCGCGGTCAGGTTCTGGCTGTAGCAGGTGTGGTGCGCGCCGCCCGCCTGTATCCAGGCCGTGCAGCCCGTCTGCATGTCGGGCCAGGGTTTCCAGAGTACGCGGGCGACGGGGAGTTTGGGCAGCGGGTGGGTCGGGGCGACGGCCTCGACCTCGTTGACCAGCAGCCGAAAGCGGTTGCCCATGTCGATGACGGATGCATTGATCGCCGGTCCGGCGGCGGAGTTGAAGACCAGACGGACGGGATCCGCTTTGCCGCCGATGCCCAGCGGATGGATCTCGCAGGAAACGGGGCCGTCCGCGATCGATTCACAGATCTCGAGCATGTGTGCGCCGAGGACCAGCCGGTTGCCCGGTTCGAAATGATAGGTGTAATCTTCCATGAACGAGTTGCCGCCCGGCAGGCCGCTGCCCATTACCTTCATCGCGCGGACGAGCGCCGCGGTCTTCCAGTCGCCTTCCCCGCCGAAACCGTAGCCGGCGGCCATGAGGCGTTGGGACGCGATGCCCGGCAGTTGCGTCATGCCGTGGAGGTCTTCGAAGGTATCGGTAAAGCCTTTGTAACCGCCGTTTTCGAGGAAGGTTTTCAGGCCGAGTTCG
Source organism: Puia sp. (assembly GCA_035545215.1). Lineage (GTDB taxonomy): Bacteria > Bacteroidota > Bacteroidia > Chitinophagales > Chitinophagaceae > Puia. The sequence goes on along the minus strand of DASZYU010000325.1, from coordinate 257 downwards.
ATGCGGGCGGCTTCGCGCAGCGAGTCATGGCGGACTTCGCCTCTGCGCAGCGATGAGGCGAGCGTATATTTTTCGGCGTATTCCGCGACGAGGTTATCGATCGCCTTGTCGGAGACGGTAGCGATGGTTTGGACGAGATCGCCGATGCCATGCGTGTTGACCGAGTAGCCGAATTTCAGCTCCGCCTCGACCTTGTCGCCTTCGGTGACGGCCACCTGCCGCATGTTGTCGCCAAAGCGGACAAAGCGGGCGCCCTG
>DASZYU010000324.1:0-6262 GCA_035545215.1 Puia sp. | reverse complement strand
AAAAAAGTTATTCACAGGGCGTGTGGACGGGCGGCGGATCCCGCGACATGGGGAGGTATGGAGCGCGGAGGGCCGGCGGGTAGGGTTGAGGGGTCGGCGGGTATGGTTGGGTTGGTTGGTGAGGCATCGGGGGACTGGGTTTGGGGGGCCGGCGGTTGGGTTGAGGTGGTTGGTGAGGCGTCGGGGACTGGGTTTGGGGGGCGGCGGTTCGGTTGAGGGGTCGGCGGGTATGGTTGGGGTGCTTGAATGCGGCCGGACGCCGGGATCCGGGCTTTCGGTGGGCAACGATTGGGCGGCGGCGGCCCGGGATGACGCGCGGGCAGGAGGCATCCTTTACTAACATAAGCCCGTTTTTATTGTTAATTTTGCAGGGGGCGTTGCGCCCGTTTTAACTTAAACCGACTTATTCATGTTATCGAGTATCGAGAGTGCTATCGAGGATATCAAGGCGGGCAAGCTGGTCATCGTAGTAGATGACGAAGACCGTGAAAATGAGGGAGATTTCATTGCCGCTGCCAGGAATGTGACCCCTGAGATCATCAATTTCATGAGTAAGGAGGGCCGCGGGCTGATCTGTGCCCCGCTGGTAGAGGAACGTTGCGACGAGTTGGGGCTCGAGATGATGGTCAATAACAATACGGCGATCCATGGGACCCCGTTCACCGTATCGGTCGATCTATTGGGTCATGGTTGCACTACCGGCATCTCCGCCCATGACCGGGCCGCAACGGTCCAGGCGCTCATCGATCCGAGGACCAAACCCGAGGATCTCGGGCGTCCAGGTCATATCTTTCCGCTGAGGGCCAAGCGCGGGGGGGTCCTGCGGCGTGCGGGTCATACCGAAGCCACGATCGACCTGGCGAGGCTGGCCGGATTGGAGCCCGCCGGTGTACTCGTCGAAGTGATGAACTCCGATGGCACGATGGCGCGGCTGCCTGAGCTCCTGGAAATCGCTAAGAAGTTTGATCTCAAGGTAATAACTATAAAAGATCTCATCGAATACCGGCTGAAGACCGATAGCCTGATCGAGGAGATCGTGCGGGTCGACATGCCGACCAAATACGGTCATTTCAAATTGATCGCGTTCAACGAAAAGAATACTACGAACGAACACCTGGCGCTGGTCAAAGGCGAATGGAAAAAGGAAGATCCGGTGCTCGTACGCGTCCATAGCTCCTGTTTTACCGGCGATATCCTCGGCTCTTTCCGTTGCGACTGCGGCGAGCAGTTGCACGAAGCGATGCGGCTGGTGGAAAAAGCGGGCCAGGGGGTTATTTTATATATGAACCAGGAGGGAAGGGGCATCGGCCTGCTGAACAAATTGAGGGCTTACAAGCTCCAGGAGGAAGGCATGGATACGGTCGAGGCCAATCTTCACCTCGGGTTTCCGATGGACAAGCGGGATTATGGAGTAGGCGCCCAGATCCTCCGCTACCTGGGAATCACCAAACTGCGGCTCATCAGCAACAATCCGCGCAAACGGGCGGGTCTGCTCGGTTATGGGCTGGAGATCGTGGACACCGTTCCCATCGAAGTGCATCCGAACCCGCACAATGAAAAATATCTACAGACCAAGCGGGACAAGCTCGGGCACGAAATCCTGAAATAGACGCGGTGCCTGCACGGTTGCCGGGGTAGCGCGACGTTGCGCCGGTTGCGGCCGTGGCCTGCATCATTGCGGGTTCGTGGTGCTGACCGTCGGCTGGGGCGGCGGCGGGGGTGGCGTCTGTTTTTTCTTTTTCTTTTTGAATAGCTCGTCTATCCGGTCGAAATCGCGGCGGTACGAAATACCGGTGCCGGAACTGTTTTGGGTATGGTTGCCCGTCGCCAGGTAATTGTAGGAATCCCGGTAGAAGAAGGTCAGGGCGACCCGTCCATCGGCCGTGATCTTATACTCCGCATTGATATCGGGGAGGAACTGGAAGGACGCGGCCTGTACCTGTTGGGGGGTCAGTCCGAAATCCAGGGCGCTGCCCACGGTCATGGTCAGCTTTTCATTCATGAAGCTCTTACCGATGGAGAAGTTGAAGTTCGTGCGGTTGTAGTTCAGACCGGTTTGATCCAGATCGGCGTAGGTGAGGTAGTTGCCGTTGTACAGGGTGGTGCTGAAATTGACGCGGATGCTCTTATCCTTAAAGATGCGTTGCAGCAAATGGTACACCTGTTTCGAGAACGCGTTGGAGATCACGCCTGAAATGCTGTTGACGACCACATTGCTTACCGCGGCCGGCGCGTCGAAGGTATTCGTGCTGTTGGAAAGGGGAACAAAGCTATTGAGGACGACGAGACAGGAGACCTGTTTGTTCAGCTCGTTCGGATCGTTCTGGATCTTTTGCAGCAAGGTCTGCGCGTCCTGGTCGTTCTTGAGCGGGCTGCCGGGGGGCAGATCGATCTGGAAGGAGATGTGGGGCGAAGAGTACCTGCCTGTCAGATCGGCGATAACGAGAATATTCCCGCGGTAACGCCGGACATTGGCGTCCTGGATATCGAGACTGTTGGCGCCCGAAAGGCCCAGGTCGCTGAAGCGGACGTTCTCTGCCGTATAAACCGCCTGGATCCCAATGGTTGCGTCATAGGGATTGCCGGTCCACTGAATATAATTGCCCACGCCCTCGCTCAGCACGAAGGGTTTGTGGATGAACGACTGAAACGTGAAATTATACAAGCCGCGGTCGATATCGTAACGCCCGTTGAGCGTCAGGTCCTCGTTGGAGCCGACGCGCATGATGAGATTGCCGTGACCATTGGCCTTGATGATATCGCCGGTCAGCGGGTCGAGGATCATGTAGACGTTGGCATAATTGTTTGCATACATGTCCAGCGTGACGGTCAGGTTGCTGCTCTCCCGGTCGCGACGCTGCCCTTTCATTTCCTTTCCGTATACGCGCCATTCGATGAAATCGGCTGACCCGCTCTCCCTGGCGATGGAGGGTGGAAGATAGATGTTCGAGCTGTCGGTGGGCTCGCCGCGGATATTCATCTGCATGTTCGCTTCGGGGCCTGTGAGCGTCATTTTCGCTTTTCCGATCACGGTGCCATAAAACTGGTTGTTGTCCGTAGCCTTGGTATCCAGGAGCAGGAGCCGGTTGGTGTTGAATTCGAAATCGAAGCCCAGATCGTTGAACGCGTGATGGAAAAGGCGGCCATGGACGAGGTCGGCGGTATGGCCGAGCCGGTCCTTCAGTTGCAAGGTGCCGAAGTCGATAGTATCTTTTTTGAACCGGATCGTGGCGGATGGTATCTTATACGTACATTGGGTGTATGCCACTTTCATCGATGCATCGCGCAGCTGCACCGTGCCCAGGTAGTAGAGATGCGAAGCCGGGCCGGTAATCCGGAACTTCCCGCTGGCATTGCCGGTCAGGTTCGTAAAAATGCCGCCAAGGTATTTTTCAAGCAGATCGACCTTCACGTCGGCGACATCGGTCGTGATATCGATGGGAGTCCCGGCGGAACTGTCGGTGTTGACGAGGATGCCGGCGTCGAAACGATAGTTCTTGTTGTCGGAGTGGACGGTGGCATGAACGGCGCCTGTGGTCTTCTGATAATCGGCTGTCAGATCGAGGCGGCCGATGGAATCGTTGGCGAACCGGAACTGGTCGGCCTGGCCGCGGAACACGAAGGCCGGCTTACCGAAGGGGTTCGTGATATCGACGCTTCCCGTGAGCAGGCCCTCGAGTCGCTCGGAGCTGACCACATACGGCGTCAAGTCGCCGATGTTGATCTTTTTCATATCGACATGCATGTCGTTCCAGTTGCCTTCGGCCGATGGGTTCGTTGTTACAGAAAGATACTGTTCGCCGTTATGGATATTGAACCCGTCTGCCGAAAGGATCTTGTTCTCGTAGGAAAGCATCCCGTCCCGGTCGATCGTCCAGGTCTTGCTGTTGATGTCGAAGCTGGAAGGGTCGAAGGTGAGTTTCACGCCCGTGGGCAGCGTCTGTACCTTTGCCGCGATATTGGCGGAGTTGAGCGTCTGGTTCGCGCTTGTCTTCACCTGCAGGGTGGAGTTATCACCGGCCGAATTCAGGTGGATGTGGGTGCCCGGGAAGTGCAGACTGTCGTTGAGATAGACCTGGCCGATATCCGCGGTCATCGAAAGACTGTCCATATTGCCGCGGCCTTTCAGGCTGAGGCTGTCGAAGACGACGCTCTTATAGCTGAAGGATGGCAGGTCGATGCTGAGGTCGAGGAGGTTCTTCCGGGTGTCGATGCGGCCGTTCACACCCGCGTTGTTGAACCCCCTGAGGTCTTTATTGAACAGGTCGATGTACTCGTCCACGTTCTTCGTGGTGAGCACGAAGGTGAAATTCTGATTGGCGGACAGCGCTTTGGCCGGCTTGATATAGCTGGGATAGTATTTATTGAGGAAGGTCTGGAAAGAGGCGGGAAGGTCATGGATGGAGAACTCTCCGACGATTGCCCCGTCGAATTCATTGCTGACGAAGGTGATGGTCTTGTTGTTGTCGACGATGCTGGATTCGAGCGTCAGCGAATCGAAGGAGACGCGCTGGCCGTTCTTGTACAGGGAAGCCTGATAGATGCTGGCGTGTCCGAGGAAGTTGTCGATGTCGTCACCCGTGAAATTGCATTTGAACTTGCCGTTGAATTCGACCTCCTGGTTGACAAAATGCAATTTGGTCAGGTTGGCCTTTGCCACTTCGGCGTCGAAATCGAATTTGGGTTGTTCGAGACTGAAGTCGATCAAACCGTTGAGATGGGCATCGAGGTTGGGATCGCTGGCGATCAGTTCACCGTTGAATTTTTTCTTCGCGATGGCGCCGTTGACCTGGATGTGCCGGTACGTATAGTCGTTGAATTCGAGGTTGTCGACCATCCCGTCCAGGCTGGCGCTCATGGTGGCCGGTTTGAGACCGGAGCCACTGACCTTTCCCTGGAAGGCGATGCGGCCGAGCGCATCATTGTCAACGAAAGGTCCCAGATAGAAGCTGTCGGTCGCGATCGTGCCCGAATAAACGGCCGGTGCACCGGCCGGCAGTTTCATGTTCAGATTGGTTTCGATGGTGCCCAGATTGGTCTCGATGGTGCCCTTTGTGATAAAATCGCGGACGGTGCCCGCGAAATTGCCTTTGAACCGAAACCAGCTGATCCGGTCGACGCGCGGCTGCTGCACGGACTTCAGCGACGGAACGAGGGCGGCCATGTCGTCGTAGGTCGTCCTGAAATCGTTGGATCTAAAGTCTATAAACGTCTTATCGAGGTCGGGCAAACCCTTCAGGTGGATGTCTCCGTTCAACACGGTATTCTTCCCCGCCGTCACCAGGACCTTGTGTCCCTGCAGATCGGAAACCGTACCCGCAATGTCGCCGGTAAGGCGGATCCGCATGCCCCAGTCCTTCAGCGCGGGTGCGAACCAGGCGATGTCGTCGGTATTGACCTCGGACTCGGTGAAACGGCCCTCCATGCGGATGCGCGTGACGTATTCGGACATGTCGTCCAGTGTCCTGAACCGCATGGCGAAGAAATTATGGATATGACTTTTGTTCGTTTGCAGGTCGAGCCGGGCGAATTCCATGGCCTCGGGGTACCAGCGGATGCGCGAGTTGAGTTTTTTAACCTCCAGGCCGCTGCGCTCTTTCGTACTTAGGTGCAGCTGGGCCGTCAGCGTATCGCGGTCGAGCCGGAGGTTGTCGAAACTGGTATTGACGTCGTAGAAATAGATGTGGTCGCCGTCGAAGTAACGGTTGACGACCGTGTCGCCGGCCTGCTCGTGCCGGAAAGAACCGTTATGGATAGTCACGCTGGCCGCCGTAAGGTCCCATCCGGCGGGGTTGAGACGAAGGTGCATCGGATCGTTGACGACCGGCGCCGTATCGATCGGAGGATGCGGCCGGTTGCCTTTGTAATTGGAGAGGACAAAATCGGGATGCGTGAAGTTGAGGCTGTTGATGCGGGCCCTTTTGTCGCTGAAGCTGATGGTATCGGCGTCCAGTTGGAGACCCTTCAGGCGGAGGTCCATGTCCTCGCCGCGCCAGGCGTCTCTTTTGAGGATGTGGATATTGGCGAGGTCGATCTGTTTCAGGTCGAGCTGCATTCCTTTGGCAGTGTCCTTTTCTTTTGCCGCGGTATCGGCGCTGCCGGAGAAATAGTCGACGAGGAACTGATAATTCCAGATCGAATCGGTCCGCTGGAGTTTGATCGTGGCGTCCTGGAGACCGATGTACTGCAATTGTGCCTTGTCTTTGAAGAACCACCAATCCGTGATATTCACTTTTACGGTAGCAGCGAAGAGAAGCGTGTC
>DASZYU010000323.1:0-6037 GCA_035545215.1 Puia sp. | reverse complement strand
GATCTCGTGCGTCATGACGCTGAGCAGCTTTTGCCAGGCCTTCGCTTCCGTCTCGTCCAGCGCCTCATTGACATCCTGGAACGCGACCAGTTTGTATACTCTGCCGTCCGTCTGGAACGCCGTGGCCGCCAGCAAGGTCTTGAACACGTGCTTGTCCTTGCTGAGCGATACGACCTTGCTCGCGCCCGGTCGCAGGTCGAGTATCTCCTGGTAGAGATGGGCGTCCCTCCGCTCGAGCGAATGGATCGTCTTCAGATAGGGCACCCCCAACATGTTCTTGAATGCCTCGTTCATCCAGCCGATGTCCCCGCTCTTGTGTTCATAGGAAAGGATCCCGGTATTCACCAGCTCGAGTATCTTCTGCAGATACTGGTACTGCGTCTCCTTCTCCCGGCTGACCAGTTTGAACGTCGAGTTGATCTCGTTAAACCCCTGGCGCAGCGACTGCAGCTCGAGCGGCGCCTCCTTGACGTCGAAATACCGCGAAAAGTCCCGGTAATGGATCGACTCGACGAACTGCTCCACTTCCTGCTGCGCCTTCCGGTGGAAATTATAGAAATCCACCAGTTGCGCAATGATCACCGGCAATACCAGCGCCAGCCGCTCGTACATCCCTTTGACCAACAGGAAAGAGGCCACCGACAAGGTCAGGAACAACAGGAGGACCCGGATCAGGATCCTCTCCTGGTAGCGTTTGAATATCATTCGTTAGAAATGATTAAATATCGTATTTGCTCAGCCGCCGGTAGAGCGCCGTTCTCGTTAAGCCCAGCTCCTTGGCCGCTTTCGAGATGTTCCCATTGTGTTTCTCTATCACTTTGAGTATCGCATTCTTTTCGATCGTGCTCAATTTCAGGTCCATTTCCTGCGGTTCGTCGGGCGCCGGCGCTGCCGATTCGATGGGGGAGAAGATCAGGTCTTTGGCCTGCAGGATATCCCCTTCCGCCATGATCACCGCCCGCTCGATCGTATACTGCAGCTCGCGCACGTTGCCGGGATAGTGGTAAGACCTCAGCTTCTCCAATGCCTTGGCATCGAAATCGTGCATAGGCTTCATATACTTATTCGTATAGATGCGGTCGAAATGCCGCGCCAGCAACACGATATCCTCTTCACGTTTCCTCAGCGGCGGGACCACGATCTCCACGGTATTGATCCGGTAGATCAGGTCTTTGCGGAACCGGCTTTCATTGGCCAGCTCGCTCATCGGGACATTCGTCGCGCAGATCAGCCGGATATCGATCGGCACCGGCTGGTTGGACCCCAGCCGCGTTACCTGGCGGTTCTGCAACACCGACAACAACTTGGCCTGCTGGTGCAACGAGATGTTCCCGATCTCATCGAGGAACAAAGTGCCCCCATTACCCGATTCGAACCGCCCTACCCTGTCCTCGCGCGCATCCGTGAAGGCGCCCTTCTTATGTCCAAACAATTCACTCTCGAATAAAGTTTCGGTCAATGCCCCGACATCCACTTTGATGAACGGCTTTTCCGCCCTTAGCGAATGCTGATGGATGGCTTTGGCGATCAGGTCCTTTCCCGTCCCGTTCTCGCCGAGGATCAGGATGTTCGCATCCGTAGGGGCGATCTTCCGTATCTTGAAGAAAATGTCGCGCATGACCTCGGACTCGCCCAGCAGCTCGGACCCGATGACCGAGTCGGACAGGTCCTCGTAACCGGCCTTTTTCGGATCGTTCCGCTTTAACGCTTCCTTGATGGTCGTGATCAGCCGCTCGTTGTGCCAGGGCTTCACCACAAAATCCGCCGCCCCCTCCTTCAACGACCGGACAGCCAGGTCGATGTCGCCATAGGCCGTGATCATGATCACCGCCGCCGTCGAGCCGAACTCCTTGATCTTCCGGAGCCAGAATAACCCCTCGTTCCCGGTATTGATGCTGCTGTTGAAGTTCATATCCAGGAGGATCAGGTCGAAGCCCCGTTTGGACAGGATCGATCGCATGTTCTCGGGGTTCTTTTCCGTAACGATGTCGGCGGCTTCGGTCTTCAACAGTAACCGCACCGCGGTCAGGACATCCGGATCGTCATCAATGGCTAGTATAGAGGCATTCTTCAGGTTCATAAAAAAGCGGTTAATAGCAGGCCGTGGACCCTTGAAATTTTTTTGGCCAGGCATACAACAATCCCGAACGCCCGCCGCGTTCCCCAATGATTATGGTGGAAATGTGCCGGTAAAAATTTTCTGGTCTGGCCGTGCAACATTTCCCATCTACAAGTATACCTTAAATGTAAAAGTATGGCAATTAATTTTTTATGCAATCCGGCCTAAAAAACGAGGTGTATCGAAACCGGACAGTTTTTGTATCAAAAATGAACTATAACAGCAAAACTTTAGCCCTAATCAACTGATAACCATTGGTATTGCATTCTGGCATGTGTTTATTGGCTCCATGATAAGAATTTTTTAGAATTTTCTCATGTGTAGTCCGCCCGGTATCTTTATGCTGGGTGGTTTTTAAAACATAACCGCGCCGGCCCCGCCGGCGCCAAAAACCAAATTTAAAATCTTTATCGTGGACAGAATCCTTCCCAAAAAAAAGTGGTCGACCAAGCGCCTGATGACGATCGGTGGTATTACCGCTTTAGTCCTGTTGATTGCAGCGAGCTTTTACTTCACCTCCGGAAAATCCAAGCTGAATGTTGATCTGGACCGCATAACGATCTCTACCATCACGAAAGCCCCCTTCCAGGAATCCATACCCGAGAACGGCACGATCCTGCCGCTGGTGACCTATTATATCCCGACCCCTGACGGCGGACGCGTGGAACAACGGTATGTAGACGATGGCGCCATCCTGAAAAAAGGCGACCCGATCATCCGCCTGTCGAATACAGACCTCGAGCTCAGCCTGTCCAGCCAGACGACGCAGGTCTCGAGCATGATCCAGAATATGCAACTGGCACGGGTCAACGCCGACCAGAACACGGTAGGCAAGCTGCAGCAGATGGCTGACCTGCAGGCCCAGTTCATCGATGCCGAACGCATCTACAACCTGGACAAAAAGCTCTATGCCCAAAAGGCGATCGGCTCGCAGGAATTCCAGCAGGCCACCAACAACTATAACTATTACCTGGAGAAAAAGCGGCTGCAGCAACAGATCCTCCACCAGGACTCGGTGTCCCGGCGACAACAGGCGATGCAGGATAGCATCTCCGTGGCCAGGGCGCAGCAGACGCTCGACATCCTGAGGGAAAAAGAGGCAGGTCTCATCATCCGCGCTCCCTACGACGGACAACTGACTGCCCTGGATGCCGAGCTCGGCCAGGCCAAAACTCCTGGCTATATCATCGGTCAACTCGATGTGATCAGCGGGTTCAAGGTGCGGCTCTCGGACGTGGACGACCACTATATCAACCGCGTGTTTACCGGCCAAACCGGGACCTTTAGTTTCAACGATACGACCTATACCCTGAAGATCAGCCAGGTCTTCACCCAGGTCACCAATGGCCGGTTCATGGTCGACATGAAATTCGTGGGCAGGCAACCCGAAGGTATCCGCAAGGGCCAGACCGTCCAGGTCACCCTCGCCCTGAGCGACCAGACGACCGCGGTCCTCGTACCCAAAGGCGGTTTTTATCAGCAGACGGGCGGCAACTGGATCTTCAAGGTCGCCCCCGACGGCAAGACGGCCTACCGCGTGGACATCCAGCTGGGAAGGGCAAGCACGGACTATTACGAAGTACTTTCCGGTCTTCAGCCCGGGGACAAAGTGGTCACTTCGAGCTATGAGAACTACGGGAATATGCAGATATTGGTATTGAATAAATAGTGTAACATGTACGCCGGAATGGCGTCAAATTAAAAAACTGATCTTATGCGACTCAAACTCCTGCTCACCGCCTGTCTCGTACTCACGTTGAGTACGTTCGCCGCTCCGAAGGAATGCGGTCGATGCGGCCGCCGGTCATCCGTCTGCAAGACCGCCGTCGCGCCGGCTCCGGCTACCGCGATCCCACCCGTGAACGACGGGCGCGCGACGCTTTTGATCGACAGACTCCTTTACATTTAGACCTACACACATATTCACCTAAACAGCTTATAATTATGATCAAGATCACCGATCTCCAGAAAACGTACCGTACGGAAGAAGTGGAAACCATCGCGCTCAACAAGCTCAGCTTCGAAGTGAAAGATGGCGAATTCGTCGCCGTCATGGGGCCCTCGGGTTGCGGTAAATCCACGCTGCTCAACATCCTGGGGCTGCTCGACGACCCCGATGGCGGCAGCTTCCTGTTCAACGGCACCGAAGTCGCTCATTACAACGAACGCAAAAGGGCCGACCTGCGTAAGAGGAACATCGGCTTCGTATTCCAGAGTTTCAATCTGATCGATGAGCTGACGGTCTTCGAAAACGTCGAGCTTCCTCTCATCTATCTCGGCGTAAAAGGTCCCGAAAGAAAACAACGCGTAGAAGTAGTGCTCGACAAGATGCAGATCATGCATCGCCGCAATCACTACCCCCAGCAACTTTCCGGCGGTCAACAGCAGCGCGTCGCCGTAGCCCGCGCCGTCGTCAATAACCCCAAACTGATCCTGGCCGACGAACCGACCGGTAATCTGGACTCCTCCAACGGCAACGAAGTGATGCAATTGCTCACCGACCTGAACGAGCAGGGGACCACGATCATCATGGTCACGCACTCCGAACACGATTCCCGCTTCAGCCATCGCATCATCCGGATGCTGGACGGCCAGACCGTGACGGAGAATATCCTGGTATAAGTATAAAATCGCGGGTTATGTTAAAAAACTATCTCAAGATTGCTTTCCGCAATCTGGGGAAATACAAGTTTATTTCCTTTATCAACCTGTTTGGACTGACCGTCGGTCTCGCCTGCTGTATGCTCATCCTGACGTACATCCTGCACGAGACCAGTTACGACAGGTTCAATACGAAGGCCGACCGCATCTACCGGGTGACCCGGAGTTTCAACAACAAGGAAGGCATCGAGTCGCTGCACCTGTCTTCTGTGGCGCCCCCCTTCGGCCCGCTGTTGCAGAACGATTTTCCGGAAATCCAAAAGATGACCCGCATGCTGCCGGTCGGGCCGCTGCCCTTCCGGTATGACGACAAGATCTTCAACGAACAAAACGTCTCTTTCGCCGACAACAATCTTTTCAGCATCTTCGATATCCCCATCGTTGAAGGCGACCGCACCCACCCCCTGTCCGAACCGTTCTCCGCAATGATGACCCCGGCCACCGCCCGTAAATATTTTGGCGACGCCGACCCGATCAATAAGATCCTGCGCGTCAACAACCAGTACGATATCAAGGTCACCGGCATCTTTACCCCGCTGCCCTCCAATTCCCATTTCCATGTCGATGTCCTGCTGTCCTTCCCGACACTCAACGATTCGGCCGTCTATGGTGCGAAAGGCCTGGCCGAAAATTGGGGGAACAACGCGTTTTATACCTATCTGCTTTTCCCGGAACATTATCCGGTGCAACGGATGGAAGCCCAGTTCCCCGCCTTCCTCGACCGGCACATGAACACGCAGACCGGTTATGGCAACGGCAGCACGCCGCACAAGCTCACAAAGATATTTCTTCAACCCCTGACCGACATTCACCTCCGCTCGCACCTCGACGACGAGCTCGAGCCGAACGGCGATATCAACAGGGTGTACGTCTTCTCGGCGATCGCACTGTTTATCCTATTGATCGCCTGTATCAACTATATGAATCTGTCCACGGCCCGCTCCGCCCTCCGCGCCAAAGAGATCGGTATCCGGAAGGTCTCCGGCGCGCGGCGCCAGGAACTCGTGATGCAGTTCCTCTGCGAGTCGGTCCTCCTCGCCTATATGGCCATCCTGCTGGCCGGCGGTCTTACGGTACTCGCCATGCCCTGGATCGATTCGATCACCGGTCTCCAACTGTCGCCCGACACCATCCTCCGGACAAAGGTCCTCATTCCCCTGCTGGTCGCCCCCGTGGTGGTGGGCGTGCTCTCGGGTCTCTATCCGGCCGTTTTCCTTTCGTCTTTCCAGCCCGTGAAGGTGCTGAAGGGCCTTTTCA